>SLLR01000101.1 GCA_007134025.1 Desulfuromonadaceae bacterium
AGCTCGCTACCGTGGATCTGGACGGTCCGGCGGTAGGCCAGGTAGCCCTGTGCTGTCACCTCGATCTCATGTTCTCCCTTCAGCAGTCCCGCCTCATAAGTCAGGTCGGCCTGGCGCTGCAGGGGATAACCGTTGACGTAAACCTGCGCCTGTAACGGTTCCACCAGCAGCATCACGCGGCCGGCGGGAATCGGCAGATCTCCTTCGTACCAGCGTTTTTCCCGCTCATAATAGGGGTAGTAGTAATAATAGGGAGGCAGATAATAGCGCGATGGGTGCGAGTAGCGATAACGGGGGTAGATATCCACCGGTTCGTAACGCCTTGAATCATCAGCGCCGAATTTGTAAGTGCCCCAGGTCGTGGATCGTTCCTGCGGCGGGGTTTTAATGCGTTCTGCCGCGGCAACGGTCCATCCGGCACCGATAAGAAGCAACACCAGGAGAGGAATGCAGTTGCTCCGAAGTTTCATCGGTGTGCCTCCTTTTGCTGCCAGTCGGGATAAACGCAGGTGTTGCTACGCTCCCCGGCATAGTCACGCACAACGTACAGAAGACCGGCGCGTATACTCAGGAGATAATCATGAACCAAAGCAGATTCGGTCTGAGATTCTATCTGACGGATGGAATCTTCCGTCCCGATGTGCTGCAAAACCTCTTTGCGCAAAACCGAGAGCGGCTCCTGCACCTGATGCAGATAACTGTTGTAGGCCCTGACGGTGCGCTTTTCGACGGTACGCCGATTTGATTCGAGACAAGCAGCATCAACAGTAAAGCCACGCTTTTCATCTCCGGTCGAACACGCCGGCAGGCCGTCACCTACCTTCCTCAGCGCCTGATCCAGTTCGCGGCGCAGCTCTTCCAATGTGTTTTTGGCCCGGAGCTGCCGCTCGGGTTGAAAACCTCTACTGCCGGCGTGTCGCTCTCTCTCCAGATCAGCCAATTCACGCAGGATTGTCATCTCGCGCATGGAAGCGTAGCCACCGCGCATCATATCAACGACCATTGTCTCCATCGCCGGCGCGCCGTCACCAACCAACTCGTTGGCCTCTGCCTCGGCCGTACCGATGCGCATCGGCATGGCACGCACATCGGGACAGATCGCTTCGGCAACATGAACATCCGTTGGTGGAGCGGGTATGCTCTTAAGCCAATGGGAGGCTGAAAACTTCAGAGGTGCGCCCACCGCCAGCGACGGTGAACTCCAAAGTACAATGAGGATGAACATAAGGCCGGCACAGGAAAACCTGCGTGCTGCACCAGCCGCGGCAATCCGTTTAGCTATTGTATAGATTCTCATGGCGTCCTCCCATCTTCATTCAGGCACTCCTGTTCTTGTCCTTTGCCGAGCGGATGAACAGCAACAACCTGCGGCATAATGGATCAATGCCGATAAAAATGAGGAGGAGTCTGGCTGGCGACAAACTCTACAGCAGCTTCTATAGCCCTGCGCATGGCCTGTTCCATGGGGGTGCGGGCAAAGACGCTCAAGTCTCCGGCGGAACGGCTGCCCAGCATGGACGTGCCCATATCGAAACTGTGGGCTTTCCCTTCGACGTTGGTCGCCGCCACAATCCGTCCGGTGGCGGTGTCCACAATCCGCAGGTCAAGAGCCAGATGGGCCTGGCTGTATCCGCCGCGAAGGGAACCGATAACGCTGTCTTTGCCGAGGCCAAGCAGCCCGCCGCGCTGACGGGCGCTGGCAGCGGCCCCGGCCGTGCCCGGGTCAAAGCCGGTTACCGCGGCGATCACCAGCAACTGCGCGCCTTCCAGTTCGCCGATGGGGGCCGCGGTGTCCTGACGAAAGCGCCCGGAGGCACCCATGTCCTGCTCGTGAATAACGGCCTGCAGCTTTTCCCGCTCAAGGACGATAAAACGGTTGGTATTGAACAAAGCGGTGACCAGCATGTCGGCCATGCCCCGTCCGTAGGCCGGACGATATTGCCGGGATCCCACGGTTTTGTCTTCAAAATCGGCAACCGCAATGGCGGCTCTGGGTCCGTGATAGGGCTCGGCTCTGGCCGTTCCCATGTCCGGCCCGCCGGCCGGCTGGGCGCGGGCAATGTATGCCGGGGTCAGACATCCGATCAAAACAAACAGCAGTGCGCCTTGCAGTATTTTTTTCATATCTCCCTCCATCAAATGTGTTCTAAAGCCGATGCATGCAGTTTCGCTGCGGCTGAACAAAAAAAGGCCGAAGCGCCTGATAAAGCACTCACGACCCGCCCCTGACCGGTGTTTGCCAAACCCACGGTCCCGACATTGGCGACCTCCTTCCAAAGTTTGCCTTTTTCTAACTCTAGCCCGTATTCCCGAAAGGATCAAGCAATGAAAAGACTTGCATAGTGGCGTAAATCTCCGGGCAGCACATATATGCTCTGGCTGGCTGCAGCAAAACGTCCGCCAAGTTTCGGAGAGTGGGTCGGCAAATTCGAAGATTTCAAAATTTAGCCGGACAAACACCGGCAAAGTTTTTTCGACGGGCGTTATTGTATAAAGCGGCGCAAGGGTTTAAAAATCTGTAAGGGGCAGGTTACCACTGGTTGTCCAGAAAACCCACGCACTGAAAATATACCGGACAACCGGGGGGCGAATGGTGGGTTTTGGCGGGCTCTCAGTGAATTGCTTAAAGCCGGCTAAAGCGGTTTTTTATTTTGATGGTAGACTTGCAAGCGTTTGCGACGCGCTTACGGAGCCCCTTCAGGCATTTTGAGCCGGGTGCAACTCTGACATCAGCGGTCGGTTTTCGGTGTTTTGCATGGATTGAGGAATGGGGAAAATGAAACTGCAGGAAAAAACTTTTATCGGCGTCTTGGGAAATAACGACAACGCCCGGATCAATGGGGCCATGTCCGCAATTTTTCACCATTGTTTTCACCATCCTGAAAACAAGCGGCTTGAGCAATTTCACTTTCTTTTTACCGGCTGTACCCACGACCGACTCTTCTACGGTGATCCCGCAAGCGGTATTGACCCGCTGGATTACGAGGTGGCCCGATGGCTCTACGACTGCTGCGGCGTAACCTGCCTGCCTCCCGCCAGTGAAGGCGGGGTGATTGTATTGTCCAACTTTATCAGTAACCGGCAGTGCAGCCTGGCCTGGACCTTTTTCGATCCTTTCGGGTTGACCTGGCTGCGCCCGGATACCATGGCCTTTCTGCGCCTTTGCGATCATTGGCACGTCAAACGGCTGATGAACCGTGGCGCCGTACTGACCTGGTTTGACCACGAGGCGGACACCGAGGCCGTGCGCAATCGGCAGCCGCTGCCGCCGTCCTTGTGTCTGGGGCTGGCCGAATGCACCCAACCCTTTGCGCAAAGAGACCCGTCGCAGTTTATCCGGCACCAGAGCGCGGATTTTTTCGAATGGAGCAATCAGCGTGTCGCTTTTGCCGAAATGACCGTGGCGCTCATCGCTCACAGCGAAATGAAGCCCCGCATGCTGGATTTTGTCATCGATCACGAGGCGGATCTGAACCAGTTCGGCCGAATATTCGCTACCGAAACCACCGGCCGCGAGGTGATCTCCGCCGCGGCGCCCACCCTGGAAAAAAAGATGGTGCGCTATCATTCGGGACCCAAGGGGGGGGATATCGAGATCGCCACCTCGATCCTGTGCAACGAATGCCACGTGGTGATTTTCTTTGTCGATCCCATGAACGAACACCCTCATATCGAGGATGTTCGGGTGGTGTTTCAGGCCTGCATGTTCAAGGATCAGGTGGTGATGATCACCACGGAAATGCACGCCCGGGAGTTCATGTCGCGGGTGGTTAGGGGTCGCAATTCGCTGGAACTCTACCTCTGAGCACTGTTCGGTTTAGCGGGCCACTGCCCTCAAACAAAGGAGAAGACTTATGGCAACACAGGATTCCTGTTGTACGATCGTACCTTATTTCACGGTTCCCGCGGAAAATATGGAG
>SLLR01000130.1 GCA_007134025.1 Desulfuromonadaceae bacterium
CGAGTCCGTTAAAGGGCTGTGCACGACTGCCGGTTGTGCCGGTCAAGATGACAGTCAGAACCGTCAATAGGGAAATCATTCCTTTCATTTTGGCTCTCCTCGGCGTTTGTGAAACCTGCGGAACGCCCCGTCCGTCCCCCCCCTTGCAGAACGGATTTGTCGTGGGACTGCCGTCGCGGGCCGATCATTTCGGGCATGACCTTGCGGTTTTTATTCATGGGAATTTGGACGAAGACCCTGTCCAAATGGTTTACTGAGGGCGCAAGGGGGGCAGGCTTGGCAAAGGGATATGCCGGGTTTCGGGCAGCCCATGACGTGGACGCGACCCCCTATGATTCCGCCCCGAAAAGATTTTCCCCTGAGTCTTCGTGCCTGGCCGAAACCCTCCTGATTCCCCGCTCTTGAGTATTTCCTCCACTTGCCATGCACAGGCTTTCCCCCAGGGTGTGCACAATATCTGGTATCACAAGGTACAGAATTTCACCAGATGTGGTGTATTTTGCCTTGACAGTGTCAGGGGCTGTGTTACATTGCCCAGACGTTCCAATCCATCAGGGAGGGTGTACAATGCTCGAGTTTATTCGCAAGCGGGACGGCCGACTGGTTCCCTTTGAACAGGACAAGATTACCGCCGCCATTCAGAAAACGGTGCGGGCGGTGCAGGGGACCGACATGGACAAGGCCGCCCAGATCGCCGCCGAGGTGTGTGGCATTCTGAAGGTGATCTACAAGGACGGCCGGGTTCCGACGGTGGAGAACGTGCAGGATCTGGTGGAAAAGATCCTCATCGAAAAAGGCCATGCCAAGACCGCCAAGGCGTACATCCTGTATCGCAAGCAGCACGAGACCCTGCGCCAGACCAAGGAGTTCATCCGGCAGTCGACGGAAGCCGTCGATTCCTACCTGACCCAGGAAGACTGGCGTGTCAACGAGAACGCCAACATGGGCTACTCCCTGCAGGGCCTGAACAATCACATTGCCGCCAATATCACCAGCAACTACTGGTTGAACAAGATCTATCCCGCTGCCATTGCCGATGCCCACCGGGCCGGCGACTTCCATATTCACGATCTCGGCACCCTGGCTGTTTACTGCTGCGGCTGGGACCTGAAGGATCTGCTACTGAAAGGCTTTACCGGCGCCTACGGCAAGATCGAGAGCGGCCCCCCCCGGCATTTTCGCACCGCTCTCGGGCAGGTGGTCAATTTTTTCTATACGCTGCAGGGCGAAGCGGCCGGTGCCCAGGCCTTTGCCAATTTCGACACCCTGCTGGCCCCCTTCATCCGCTACGACAAGCTCACCTACAAAGATGTCAAGCAGTCGGTGCAGGAGTTCATCTTCAACATGAACGTGCCGACCCGAGTCGGTTTTCAGACCCCCTTTACCAACATCACCCTCGACATGATGCCGCCGCGCAACATGGCCGAGGAGGCCGTGGTTTGCGGCGGTCAGCTGATGGAGGACTGTTACGGCGATTTCCAGGAAGAGATGGATCTGTTCAACCGCGCTTTCTGCGAAGTGATGATGGCCGGCGACCATTCGGGACGGATTTTTTCCTTTCCCATTCCCACCTACAACATCACCGAAGGCTTCGATTGGGACAGTCTGCGCTTTCAGCCGATCTGGGAGATGACTGCCAAGTACGGCATCCCCTATTTCAGCAACTTCATCAATTCGGACATGGACCCGGAAGACGCCCGCTCCATGTGCTGCCGCCTGCGCCTCGACAACCGCGAGCTGCGCCGGCGGGGGGGCGGCCTGTTCGGCTCCAACCCCCTTACCGGGTCCATCGGCGTGGTCACCCTCAATCTGCCTCGGGCCGCTTATCTTTCGGAGACAAAAAGGGATTTCCATGCCCTGCTGTCCGACCTGATGCGCCTGGCCCACGAATCCCTTGAGATCAAGCGCAAGCAGCTTGAGCGCCTTACCGAGGAAGGATTGTACCCCTACAGCCGCTTTTACCTGGCAGGCATTCGCGAGCGCATGGGCACCTACTGGGCCAATCATTTTTCCACCATCGGTTTGATCGGCATGAACGAAGCCAGTCTCAACCTGCTCGGTGTCGGCATCGACACGGAAGAGGGCAAGGCGCTGGCCGTCGAGACCCTGAACTTCATGCGCCTGCAGTTGGAAGCCTACCAGGAAGAGACCGGCCACCTGTACAACCTCGAAGCCACTCCCGCCGAAGGGACCAGCTACCGGCTTGCCAGTCGCGACCGGAAGAAATTCGCCGACATCATCACCGGCGGCAGCGAAAACCCCTTTTACACCAACTCGACCCAGCTACCGGTGGGCAGCACCGACGATATCTTCGAAGCCCTCAGTCACCAGGATTCCCTGCAGACCCTCTACACCGGCGGCACCGTGTTTCACGGATTTCTTGGTGAGCGCCTCGAGGACTGGCGCGGCGCCCGGCTGCTGGTGAGGCGGATCGCAGAAAATTTCCATCTGCCCTATTTCACCATCAGCCCCACCTTCACCATCTGTCCGGTGCACGGCTACATTTCCGGCGAACATTTTTCCTGTCCCTGCCAACAGGGGGAAGCGGCCTGATCGGATTAAAGACGCGGTTACACTGAATTCTGACTCCAAGGAGGCTCAAACATGGCGACCAAGTGCAAAGGAAAAACGGAAGTTTACTCCCGCGTTTGCGGTTTTTTCCGTCCCGTTCAGCAGTGGAATAAGGGTAAGCAAGAAGAATTCAAGGAACGCTGCGAATTCTCCATCGATCAGCGCCATCTTGAGGATTAGGCAAATATGGCGGTCAAGGGCTATCAGGGCACCAGCCTGCTCGACTATCCCGGACACATCGCTTCGCTGATTTTTTTCGGCGGCTGCAATCTCACCTGTCCTTACTGCCACAATCCGGCTCTGGTGCTGAATCCGGAGCAACTGCCCGACTACCCCCTGCCGGACCTGGTCGCGGAACTGAAACGCCGCCGCAGCTTCATCGACGGGGTGGTAATTGGCGGCGGGGAGCCGACGCTCGATCCCCAATTGCCGCTGCTGCTACGCCAGATCAAGGAATTGGGTCTGCAGGTCAAGCTCGACACCAACGGCCTCAATGCCGAAGTGTTGGCCGAACTGGTCTGGGAAGGCCTGGTCGATCTGGTGGCCTTCGACCTTAAAACCGCCCCCGAGCGTTACGGTGAACTGCATAGCGGTCCGGTGGATATCAGCGGCCTGATGAAAAACCTGGCATTGCTCATGGAAGGCCCCGTCGAATGTGAATTTCGCACCACCTGTGTGCCCGGCCTGGTGACGGAAGATGAAATTCGCACCCTGGGAGCCCTGATCCAGGGCGCTCCATGCTGGATGCTGCAGCAATATGTGCCCCAGCGCGCCCTCTCCGAAGCGGCCCGTCAGCTGCAGCCCTACACCAAGAAACATCTGGAAACCCTGGCCGTGGTGGCCGGGAACTATGTGGAAGAGGTCGGCATTCGCGGCCTCTGAAACAGGTTGGAAGAGCACACTTTCAGGCCGTGGTAGTTTCCACGGCCTATTTTTATCCAGGCGGGTAACGATCGAAAAAAATCGGAACTCGAGTCCCTTGAGGCTGGTCCGATCTGCAAATTTTTGCTTCCAGTAGTAAAGCGGCGCTGTATCCAGCCCATGTTTCCAGACGGATACGAATGGACATGGCTGCTTCTTGGGTTGACGTGGACCGGGAAGACCTTTGCAGGCAAGATAAAGCAGGCAACCCAAAGCACAAACGGACAGGCCGCCCTCTTGGTTGCGAGAGAATTTCCTGAAAGGTGCAGGGCCCCAGGACTCTCATGAACCTGGTACGATCAAATAAAATGGCGGGACCGAGTACGGCATTCGTGGCCCTTGCGGCGCTCTTCTGGGGTTTGTCCGGAGGGATCGGCGGCATTCTTTCGGCCCAGGGCTGGGACCCCGTTGTCGTGTCCTTC
>SLLR01000030.1 GCA_007134025.1 Desulfuromonadaceae bacterium
AGGATTCGGTGGCGGGACAGCTTTTGGCGACCTTGTTTTAAGTAAGGAGTCCCTATGGAAAGACCTGATCTGGCATGCTATGCGAGTCGCAGCGGGGAGAGCCGTGGCAGAAGGCATCTGGAGGACTTCAAGGATGTGCGTTCTGCTTTTGCCCGGGACCGTGATCGCATCATTCACTGTGCGGCTTTTCGCCGCCTGGAATACAAGACCCAGGTGTTCGTCAATCATGAGGGAGATTATTACCGAACCCGGCTGACCCATTCCCTGGAGGTGGCACAGATCGCCCGGGGTATCGCCCGCTGCCTGTTGCTGAACGAAGATCTGGTTGAAGCGCTGGCTCTGGCCCACGACCTCGGCCATACACCTTTCGGGCACACCGGCGAGGAAGTGCTCAATCGATTGATGGCCGATTCTGGCGGATTTGAGCACAACCATCAGTCCTTGCGCATTGTCGAGGTTCTGGAAGAACGCTATCCCGGCTTCAACGGACTGAATCTCAGCTGGGAGACCCGGGAAGGAATCATCAAGCATTCCTCGGAATATGATCGGTCTTTCAGTGAGTTTTTTGAAGAATACGAGCCGGGGCAGCGGCCTGCCCTGGAGGCACAGATCATCGATCTAGCCGATGAAATCGCCTACAACAATCACGACATTGATGATGGTCTTAAAGCGGGCCATATTCGCCTGGCCGATCTCGCCGACGTGGCCCTCTGGCGGGAGACCTTCGTCCATGTCGGGCAGAAATACCCGTCACTGAACGAAGAGCGGCACATTCACCAGACCATCAGCCATCTTATCGGTCGCCTGATTCACGATGTAGTGGATACCACGGCGTCCCGAATTGCCGAACAAGGCATCGACAGCGCTCTGGCGGTGAGGAAGCATGGGGAGCGTCTGGTAGCTTTCAGCCCGGAAGTCGACGAAAAAAACCGGCAGTTAAAACGGTTTTTGTTCAGGTATCTGTACCGCCATCATCGGGTGGAGCGCATGCGGGTTAAGGCGGAGCGGTTTCTCACCATGATTTTTGAGAGTTATCGCAGCAATCCGACCCTGCTGCCTCGCAGTTACCAGGAAAAATTCGAGGTGTATGGCAAAGAGCGGGTCATCTGTGATTTTCTGGCCGGCATGACCGATCGCTACGCGCTGGAGGAATACAGAAAGCTCTTCGAACCCTGAAAGAATCTGAGCAAAAACAAGCAGAGTACCGACAGAAAAAGCGCCGGATCAGGGCAGGAGAATGAGTTGATCCGGTCCGGGCAGGTAAAGCAACAGGGTTCGGCCAAGGATCTGGGCGATCTGGCCACCGGTTTTCCGCTCCAGTTCGGCAGCGATTTCCCGGCGGTTTTGGGGACAGTTTTCGAGGATCCTGATTTTAATCAGTTCGTGGGCGGCCAGCTGGTCTTTGCAGGCCTGCAAAACGGAAGGAGACAGGGCTTCTTTGCCAATCATCACCGCCGGTTTCAGTTTGTGACCGAGGGCCCTCAGGTGTCGCGCCTGTTTTCCTGTGAGTTTATTCATTGTGGCTCCGCTGGAGAAATCTGTTGTGCCGGCTGGAGAGAAAAAAGGTTCTGGCCGACGCAGCGCGAAACTCTAGCAGAAGGAGACCATAAAAGAAAGAGCAATTAAAGAGCAATTGTTCGGCGACGGCATTATTCTTCCGGGATTTTAAAAACTTCAAGCACTCCGGGCAACAAGCGCAGGCGGGCGATGTCAAAATGGCTGGTCGCGCCGATGACGCCGAGGATGATACGATCGACGCCGGTGGACTGATGAAAATCGAAATCGTTGTCGATAAGGTACTGCTTGAGTTGCTGCAGATCCTTCTCCGAGGCGGTTTTTTTCATAACTACCAGCATCGCCTTATTTCCCTTTCGTCAATATGCGTTCAAGGCTTCTCGACTCATCAATGACCCGTTCAAAAAGGCGAACGATGGCGCTGTTGTCCAATGGGCCCTGGTTGGCCTGCTGCACGCGGCTGAAGATTCGTTTCTCCCGATCGGGGTCGTAAACCGCCAGTTGTTTTTCTTTTTTGATCTGGCCGATGTGCAGGGCGAGGGCAGCCCGGCGGTTGAACAGTTCCAGCAGTTGATCGTCCAGTTGGTCGATTTGCTGACGTATCTTATCGATATTCAATGGTTTCTCCCGGTCAGGCCGGCTAAAAGCTGGCGCGGATGCAGGTGTCCCGTTTCCAGTTCAGGTCGTCGGTATCCGGGTAATCAATGGTGTAATGAAGGCCGCGGCTTTCCTTGCGCTGCTTGGCGCAACGCACGATCAGTTTGGCAACGGTGATGATGTTGCGCAGTTCAATCAGGTCCGAGGTCGGGTAAAAATTCCAGTAGTACTCGGCAACTTCCCGCTGTATCATCTGAATCCGCCGCAGGGCACGTTCCAGGCGACGGTCGGAACGGACAATGCCGACGTAGTTCCACATGCAGCGACGGATCTCATCCCAGTTGTGAGCAACGACGACCTCTTCATCGCTGTCGGTGGCCTGTCCGTAGTCCCAGGGCTGAACATTGGGAAAAGGCTGACTGGAAGAGTGCAGGCGCTCCAGTGAGCGCTGGGCAACCCGGTCAGCGAAAACGACTCCCTCCAGCAGACTGTTGCTGGCCAGACGGTTGCTGCCATGCAGCCCGGTAAAGGCCACCTCACCGATAGCGAACAGGTTTTTCAGGTCCGATTCTCCCCACAGGTCGACCTTGACGCCGCCACACAGGTAGTGAGCAGCGGGAACGACCGGAATCTGGTCCCGGGTCATGTCGATACCGTATTTCAGGCAGGTTTCATGGATGTTGGGAAATCGGTTGCGGATATAGTCGGCGTCCCGGTGGGTAATGTCCAGAAAGGCGCTGTCGTCACCGTGCACTTTCATTTCGTTGTCAATAGCCCGGGCTACCACGTCGCGAGGGGCCAAATCTTTCAGGGGATGGTAGGCCTCCATGAAGGCGGTGCCGTCTCCGCGGCGGAGTACGGCGCCTTCGCCCCGAACCGATTCGGAGATGAGGAAGGATTTGGCTTTGGGGTGGTAGAGGGTTGTCGGGTGAAACTGCATGAATTCCATGTCGGCAATGGTCGCTCCGGCCCGATACGCCATTGCCACGCCGTCACCGGTAGCCACGTCGGGATTGGTGGTATATAAAAACACTTTACCGACGCCTCCCGTGGCCAGAACCGTGACCCGGGCACCGAAAGGAATCACCTCGCGCCCCTCTATATCCAGCACATATGCACCGAGACAGTGATTCGGCCGCTGACGGCGGCCGGAGGTTTTGGTGTCGGTAATCAGATCAACGGCGATATGATGCTGATAGAGAGTAATGTTGGGATGGGAGCGGGCGGCCGCGACCAGGGCCCGCTCAATCTCTCTGCCAGTGATATCCTTGGCATGAAGGATACGCCTTTGGCTGTGGCCGCCCTCACGGGTGAGATCGTAGGTGTTGTCATCTTTTTTGGTGAATTGAACTCCCCAGTTTATGAGGTCATGAATGGCTTTGGGTCCGCTCTCCACCACCATGCGGACTACCTCCACCTTGGACAGGTTGGCACCGGCGATCATGGTATCTTCAAAATGAGAGGCGAAAGAGTCCTCCGATGAAATGACCGATGCGATGCCGCCCTGGGCAAGATTGGTAGCGGTTTGCGATATTTCCCGCTTGGTAACCAGAGAAACAGTGCCTTTTTCGGCAACTTTCAGCGCATAGGAAAGACCGGCGATGCCGCTGCCAATGACCAGGAAATCCGATGTGATTTTCAAAAGAAAGGCCCCGCCTGTTTAAGAAAAGAAATAAAATGACGATATAGACAGAATCACCTTGGTCAATCGGGAAACGGATTCTCCGAAGGCACAGGCTTGCAAACGACAAATATACCGATTATTATCCAGTTTCCGGTTGGCGATTGTCAAGATGAATGCCCCCGGCAAATCAGTTGAAATACAGAGATTTTCCGTATATATTCGCAAAAAAGTCTTGAGAGTGAAGCGCCTATGAAATGGATGGGGTTTTATCCTGCTTCTGTGATAATTCTCGCAACGGTGTTTTGTTTCGTGTCCGTTGAGGGTTGGAGCGGTATTTACAAGTATGTCGATGCCAATGGTGTGGTTCATTTTACCAACACTCCAACGGGAAATCAGTTTCGCTTTTATATGAAGGAAACTTCGGACACGAATGCCGCTAGCGGATCGGTTAGTGATCTGATTGCTCGATCAGCCCGGACTTTTGAACTGGAGGAGGCCCTGATTAAGGCGGTGATCAAGGTTGAGAGCAATTATGACACCCGGGCGGTTTCATCCAAGGGTGCCCAGGGGTTGATGCAGCTTATTCCTTCCACTGCGCAGGCCATGCAGGTCAGCGATCCCTTCAATGCAGCGGAAAATATTCGTGGCGGAAGCCGTTATCTTCGACTGATGCTTGATCAGTTTGACGGCGATCTGGAATTGGCACTGGCGGCCTACAATGCAGGTCCGGGAAATGTCCGTCGTTACGGCGGCATTCCGCCATTTCCGGAAACACAGAACTATGTCAGGAAGGTCAAAGAGTATCTGCAGGCTTATCGTTAATCGGAAGGTGTGTTTATGAAACCCCGATCTGTGCCCCTGAATATTCCCAATATGCTCACTTTGGGGCGTGTAGCCTGCATTCCGTTACTGGTGGTTCTGCTGTTGTTCGAGGGAAGATCGGCGGCTTTCTGGGCCGCCATGATTTTTTCCGTCGCGGCCATCACCGACTGGCTTGATGGCTATCTGGCCCGCAGGTGGCAGGAAGTTACGGTGCTCGGAAAGTTCCTTGATCCTCTTGCCGACAAATTGATCGTCATGGCGGCGCTGATCATGCTGATTCCTCACGGCAGGATACCGGCCTGGGCGGTTTTTGTGCTGTTGGCCCGGGAGATACTGATCACCGGCCTTCGTTCCATCGCATCGTCTGAAGGGATCGTTATCGCTGCGAGTAATCTGGGAAAATACAAGACCATCTTTCAGATGGTCGCAATTATCGGCTTGCTGCTGCATTACGACTACTACTGGTTTTTCGGCTTGCGCCATGAGTGGCTGCAGGTCTCCATGCATCGTTTTGGAATGCTTTATTTTGCGGTGGCTTTTGTGCTGACGATCTGGTCTGGGGGGGATTACCTGCTTAAATTTTTTCGGGTCCTATGCAAGTAGGTTTCGGGACGTTTCGGGAATTGAAAATTCGGGAAAATTTTGTTGACTTGAATAAGGCCATTTGCTATTAATAGCCCCGCTCGCAACGGCGGCATGCCGGTCTGATCGGGCGGGAATAACTCAGTGGTAGAGTGCAACCTTGCCAAGGTTGAAGTCGCGAGTTCGAATCTCGTTTCCCGCTCCAGAAAATAACCCCCTTGATTCAGGGGATAAGCATCATCCCGACAAAGAAGGTGATGCAATAGAACCGGGCGGGAATAACTCAGTGGTAGAGTGCAACCTTGCCAAGGTTGAAGTCGCGAGTTCGAATCTCGTTTCCCGCTCCAAATAAAGCCAAAAGCCCCGGGGGTCGTCCACCGGGGCTTTTGGCTTTTAAACGGATGCGCTTTTTCAGCGCACTGTTGTGCCGCCTTTTGGCAAAACGGTTTTGTGCCACACGTTCATGCTTTCCATGCCACCAAAGATATTGGTGTTGTTGGTCAGGGTGCCGCTGTAGGTGTAGCCCTGCCGTGCAAAAGTGATGTTCATGCCGTAAGAGTAGGCCCTGGCGATGGTATAGGCTGTGCTGATACCATTTTCCAGCAGGTGTTTTTCCATCTCCGCCAGAAGACAGGTCGCCAACCCCTTGCCTCTGAAATCAGGCAGTGTCGCAAAATCCGTCATTTCAGCATTCCCTCCTGCACAATCCATTTCCGCTGAGGAAAGAGCTACCAGTCGCCCTTTACACCAGATACCGAAGTAGGCCACATTATCCTCCATGGTCTGGCTCAGGTAGTTTGAATCGTGAATGGGGAAAGGGTAGGTGGCGAACACGTTTTGGTAAACTTCCGCCATGGCGTTGATGTCATCAGGGGCTGCTTCCCGGGAGGAAAAGGAGTCGTCCGGCAGAGACGTCCCTTCGCCTGCGAAACTCTGCTTGCTTTTGGCGGCCGACAGCACATCGCGGACCAGATCTTGTTTCTTCTCCCGGGCCCGTTGATCGCTGAGAAATTTGCCCAAAAAAAGAACATCTTCCTGATGGTTGTAGAAGCGGGGAATGCGCGCTTCGGCAATATAGCCTTTGTCGGTAAAAGGCGCTTCGGCTGACGCGGGCACTTTGGCGAAGATCTTGCTGTACTGGTGCCGTTCAGCCAGTTTGTCAAGTTCCGTCAAAAGTTGAGGCAGGTCGCCCGGATCCAGTTTCATCAGGTAAGCGCGGTCATTGTATTTGCCGTGTTGGACCGTGCTGTTGCCCAGCGTCTCTACAATATCACTCGTCATTGTTGCGCCGCTCCAGTCTTTCGTTGTCCTCAGGGGTCAGCGAGATGTCATCGTAAGAATCGGAAAGCAGCTTTTCAATGCCGGTGGCATCCGTTTCTTCGGCATCGGTCAGATTCAGCTGTAATTTGCAGTCGTCACATTTCCGGTTGCAAAAAATCGGTTTATAACTGTCTGGCTCTTTATAGGCGGTAATGACACCCTCATAGTTCCGTAAAACTACCTTGTTGGTTGACAGGGAGATCAGATAGTTGGGCGAAAGCGGAATCTTGCCGCCGCCTCCCGGTGCGTCGATTACATAGGTGGGAACGGCAAAACCGCTCGTATGGCCGATAAGGCTTTCCATGATTTCGATGCCCTTGCCCACCGGTGTGCGGAAATGGGACAGCCCCTCGGAAAGATCGCACTGATACAGATAGTAGGGACGAACTCGGTTTTCGACCAGGCGATGGACGAGGGCTTTGATGATCCTGGGGCAGTCATTGACTCCCGCCAGCAGGACAGTCTGATTGCCAAGAGGCAGCCCGGCGTCGGCCAGTTTTTGCAGAGCCTGGCGGGCCGAAGCGGTGATCTCTCGGGGATGATTGAAGTGGGTGTTAAACCACAGCGGGTTGTGTTTTTTCAAAATCTCAACCAGTGCGTCAGTGACGCGATAGGGGAGAACGACAGGCATTCGGCTGCCAATGCGTATAATCTGAATGTGCTTGATTTTGCGCAACTCGCCAAGGATCCAGTCAAGATAATCGTCCGACAGCATCAGGGGGTCGCCACCGGAGAGCAATACGTCACGAACTTCGGGCGCGTTGCGCAGATATTCCAGGCCTTTTTCGACAGTCTGGCGGTCAGGTATCGAGTCCCTGTCACCGACCTTGCGCTTACGCGTGCAATGGCGACAGTACATGGCGCACAGATTGCTGATGTGAAACAGGACCCGATCGGGATAACGGTGGGTGACGCCGGCAACCGGGCTGTCCTGGTCTTCGGCCAGAGGGTCGCTCATGTCCAGTCGGTCGATGTCCATTTCTTCCGGACAGGGAAACGACTGTTTAAATATGGGATCGTTGCGAAAGTCGTCCCGGTCAATCAGAGACAGATAGTAGGGGGTGATGGCCAGGGGGAACTTATTGAGGGTTTCGAGCAGTCTTTGCCGCTCCTGAGGTTCAAAGGTAATATCCAGAAGGCTCTCGAACTGATCGATGTCATGAATTGTATGTTGCATCTGCCAGTTCCAGTCGGTCCAGTTTGCATAACTTGTTTCGGAATCGGACAGCCTTTGGGCAATCTTTTGCTGCTTTTCGTTGTAGATGGACATGGGTTCTCCTTGGCAATGTTGAAGCCGAAAAGTAAGTTGGAATGTAGACTTAGATAGTTTGACAATTTGCAGTAAACTGGCAAAGCTGAGACATGTCAGCGGACGTCATTCGGGCTGGCGTTGCCCCTCTGGACAGGTGGTCGAGATCACTTTCTCGGGCGCTTCAGATTTCATCAAGTCAACAACTTTTTCAAAAGCCAGGGCTATTGCGACCTGTTCCAGTTCGGGAAGTTTCTGCAGGGCTATTTCGAGAGACTCCTGGACCGGTGACGGCCTGCTGGAGAGAAAATGCTGACCTTTTTCCGTCGCGGTAATCGTAACGCTGCGGCGATCCAAGGTGCTGCGCACGCGCCGGGCAAGGCCTTTGTCTTCCAGGCGGTCGACAATGCCGACGATGGTGCTGGGGCTGAGACAGGCGATCTGGGCCATCTTCTTTACGGTTAACGACGATTCGTCCTTGAGGGCCATAAGACAGACCAGTTGCGGTCCGGTAATCTGGTGACAGGTGTCCAGTTTTCGCGAATGCAGCTCGATGGCTCGAATGATTTGCCTCAGCGAACGAAATATGCGCAGTTGGTAGTTGTCCTTCGATGCGACAGGACTATCCGGAGTCAGGTCCGGGCTCTGTTGCACCTTCAGTTGCGGCTGGTTTGTGGCCCGGTCTGTTGAATTCAGCGAATCACCAGGGGTTTTATTTGATGATTTGGACATGATGTGGAAACTCTCAGTTGGGCGGTATTTTTGAGCGTTCAATTGAACTCAAAAAACAACAAAAACGTTTGGGTAAAAATTGTTTCAACGCGAACAATATCCGTTTTGGCTCCCGATGTCAAATTCTCAGACAGGACTGAGGGCCTTATCGTTTCATCAACAACGGGTTTTAGCAATTGACAGGTGCAAACACCTGCGCAGGAATGAAGTGGCGCAGTGACAAACTGGAAGAGTGAATTTTGTCGAAAGAATTTCCCCGGGGGAGGGTATTTCCCCAAGTCCAATAACGATATTTTCACGGTGAAACAGTTCAGTAGTCCGTTGCCCATCGTCGGACCTCGAGAGTTCTTTTCAAATAATGAAAGCAGGAAAAAGAAGTTGCCTTTTTACAGACTGCGTGATAGAAATTCGGCTCTCGGGGCGTAGCGCAGTCTGGTAGCGCACCTGTCTTGGGCACAGGGGGTCGGAGGTTCGAATCCTCTCGCCCCGACCATTTTTTGTCCTTCTTCATGATCTCTGTGGTCATGCCTGCGGATGCATGGAGCCTTAAACCGTATTCCAGCTGAGAGAGCTGGTGGCTGGAACCGGTTTTTGTTGGATTGACCAGCGTATTACTGACCTGCAAGCTTTTCTGGCCCTGTTTTTTGCCGCCGGGACGCCAGGTCTTTCGTTGAAAATCGAAGAATTCTGTTGCGCTCGCCCAAAGCATGAGACGGTTCCATGCTGGACAATAAGGATGCTCGTGCGCCAGTAGCTCAGCTGGTTAGAGCATCGGCCTTCTAAGCCGAGAGTCCCAGGTTCGAGTCCTGGCTGGCGTGCCAAATTCCCTGGTGGCCACATTTAGCTTGACAAGCGGTCGGGTGGCTTTGTAGACTTCCGCAGTTTTTACGGTGGGTGTAGCTCAGTTGGTAGAGCACTGGATTGTGGCTCCAGTTGTCGAGGGTTCGAGCCCCTTCACTCACCCCATTTTTCAGCGACTGCCCGTCTCCCGGTGATCCGAGGGCCGCTATCGAGAGATCAGCGGTTGGATCGTCATGGACGGGCTTTTATTTTATCTTCTGACGGCCGCTTGTTGTTTCAGGGCCTGCGGTTTCAAATGACAGGGTGTTTTCTCCGATCAGAGGTTTCACCGGATATCACCTGTCTGTTGCGAGAGTGGCGGAATTGGCAGACGCACTGGATTTAGGATCCAGCGGGTAAAACCGTGGGGGTTCGAGTCCCCCCTCTCGCACCAAATCTTTGCCGGTTTTTCTCCGGATGCATGAAACGGTCTGCGTAAGTTTGAAAGAATGGGCAGTGCTTTGTGTGGCGGCCAGTCCGCTGAACATTTATCCATTTTTCGTGTGAGGTAGCAGTAATGAATGTGAAGGTTGAAGACATCAGCGCCGTAAAGAAACAACTTTCTTTCGAGGTGCCGGCCTCCCGGGTTGATGAAGAAATCGAAGCGGCTTACAAGAAGCTGAGCAAAACCGCCAAGGTCAAGGGTTTTCGCCAGGGGAAAGTGCCTCGTGCCGTTCTTGAGAGACATTATGCCCCCAGCGTTGAGGGGCAGGTGCTCGAACGCCTGGTGAGTGACAGCTATCTTAATGCACTCAAGCAGGAAAACATCGTTCCGGTTTCCGGTCCTGAAATTACTGATGGTGGTACTTTGGAAAAGGGCAAACCGTACAACTTCTCGGCGCAGGTTGAGGTGCAGCCGGAAGTTAAGCCGACGGATTATCTGGGACTTAATCTTAAAAAAGAGACCTTCACGGAAGACGAAACGACGGTAGATGCCCGTCTTGAGGAAATGCGTCTCGGTAGCGCCAGGCTGGAGATCGCCGACCGGGATGAAGCCCAGTCCGGCGATACAGTGACAATTGATTTCGAAGGTTTTGTTGACGGAGCCCCTTTTGACAACGGGGCGGCCTCCGACCATGCTCTGGAGCTGGGTTCCAATACTTTTATTCCCGGCTTTGAGGAGCAACTGGCGGGCATGAAGCGTGGCGAGGAGAAGGAAATTGAAGTGACCTTTCCTTTGGACTATGGCAAAAAGCATCTGGCCGGGCAGGATGCCACATTTAAGGTGAAGCTCAAGGAAATCAAGGAAAAGATCTTGCCCGAATTGAATGATGACTTTGCCGCGCAGGTGGGCATGGCGACCCTTGGCGACCTGCGGGAAAAGGTCAGGGAAGTTTATGCCTCCCAGGAACATTCCCGTATCGAACAGGAATTCAGAGACCACCTGATCGATCAGCTGATCGAAAAAAATCCTTTTGAAGTTCCGGAAGGTATGATTCAGCGGCAGCTGGATTTTATGCTCGACAACCTGCGCAACCGCATGCAGTCTCAGGGTATCAGCCTTGAAGCCATGGGCATGACCCCCGATTCCTTTAAGCAAATTTATCGTAAAACCGCAGCCAATCAGGTCAAGGGCAGCCTGTTGCTTGAAGCGATTGCGGACAAGGAGTCTATTCGGGTCGATGAATCCGAAATTGAGGAAAAACTTGAGGAAATTGCAGAAAAAAATAACGCCAGCAAAGAAATGGTGGCGAATTTCTATGCCGACGAATCCAGGAAAAGCGGACTGGTCGGGCAATTGACCGAGGAGAAGGTAATACATTTTCTCACCGGCAGGGCGACGATTGAAATGGTCGACGGATCCATTGGTGCGGTTGCGGATTCCAGCGAGGGGAAGGAGTAAGCGTTATGAGTCTTATCCCGATGGTGGTGGAGCAGACCGGGCGCGGCGAACGAGCCTACGACATTTATTCCCGATTGCTCAAGGATCGGATTATTTTTCTCGGCGGGCCGATTGATGACCACCTGTCCAACCTGATTATCGCCCAGTTGTTGTTCCTGGAGTCGGAAGACCCCGAGAAAGATATTCATCTCTACATCAATTCGCCTGGCGGAGTGGTGACTGCCGGCATGGCGATTTACGACACCATGCAGTATCTCAAGGCTCCCGTTTCAACCATCTGCGTCGGGCAGGCTGCCAGCATGGGGGCTTTGTTACTCGCTGCCGGGCATCCAGGCAAACGCTATGCACTACCCAACGCCCGCATCATGATTCATCAGCCTCTTGGCGGATATCAAGGTCAGGCCAGTGACATCAGCATTCATGCTCAGGAAATACTGCGCCTGCGGGAGTCCCTCAACCGTATCCTGGCACATCATACCGGTCAGGATGTTGAGACCATCGCAACCGACACGGAGCGGGACTTCTTCATGGGTAGCGAAGCCGCCAAAAAGTATGGTATCGTGGACGGAACGGTTGAAAGAAAGTCCTGACAAAATGTTTGGAGGCGCTAAGTGAGTCATGATGAAGAAAAAACGGGCTATCTGACCTGTTCCTTTTGTGGAAAAGGACAGGACGATGTAAAAAAATTGATCGCTGGTCCGGCGGTGTATATTTGCGATGAATGTATCGAGCTGTGCAAGGACATCATCGCTGAAGAAGCAAAGCTCGAGGAGTCCGCAACGGGCCAGGAAGGCAAGTTGCCACGCCCCTCGGAAATCAAGGACATTCTTGACGAATATGTCATCGGTCAGGAGATGGCCAAGCGGGTTCTCGCCGTAGCCGTTTACAATCACTACAAGCGGATCGAGTACGGCAGTACCACCAGTGGCGATGTCGAGGTCCAGAAGAGCAATATTCTTTTGCTCGGTCCGACGGGCAGCGGCAAGACCTTGTTGGCCCAGACTTTGGCACGACTGCTTGATGTTCCTTTTGCCATGGCCGATGCCACCAACCTGACTGAAGCCGGTTATGTGGGCGAGGATGTGGAAAATATCATTCTCGGCCTGCTTCAGGCTGCCGACTACGACCTGGAAAAGGCGCAACGGGGAATCATCTATATCGATGAGATTGACAAGGTAGCTCGCAAATCCGAGTCGCCTTCAATCACCCGGGACGTTTCCGGAGAGGGAGTGCAGCAGGCTCTGTTGAAAATCATTGAAGGGACTCAGGCCAGCGTGCCTCCCAAGGGAGGACGCAAGCATCCGCAACAGGAATTTCTTAAAGTTGACACCAGCAATATCCTGTTTATCTGCGGCGGTGCTTTTACGGGGTTGGAATCCATCATTTCTCGTCGTTGCGGCAACAAAGGTATGGGTTTTGGTGCAGAAATTCGCCATGCTAAAGAGATCGACCTGGGAGAAATCCTGGCCCGTGTTGAACCGATGGATTTAATCAAGTTCGGACTGATTCCTGAATTCATCGGGCGGTTGCCGGTTATTGCCACCCTTGAAGAGTTGGATGAAGAAGCTCTGGTGCAGATCCTCAAAGAACCCAAAAATGCCCTGGTCAAGCAGTATCAGAAGCTTTTTGAGATGGAGAAAGTAAAACTGAAGTTTACCGATGGCGCTCTCGTGGCTGTAGCCGCCGAGGCCCTGAAACGGAAAACGGGGGCTCGGGGTCTGCGATCAATTCTCGAAAACGCGATGCTGGAAGTGATGTACGATATTCCCTCCCAGGATCGGGTTAAAGAAGTCGTGATCAACGAGGATGTCGTTCTGCGCAAGGCAAAACCGATTGTGTTGTACGATTGTGCTGAATCGGCCTGATACTTTGTGACGACCTTTCCCTGGATTTAATTACTTTAAAATGAGTACTTTGCATGAAGACAAGGGCAGAAGCGTTCTACCGCTTCTGCCCTTGCGCGATCTGGTTATCTTTCCTTATACCGTTACCCCGCTGTTTGTGGCCCGGCCCCGTTCCATTCAGGCCCTTGAAATGGCCATGGATGGCGAGAAGCAGGTGTTTCTCGCAACCCAGACCGATCCCCAACTGGACGAGCCTGGTCTGGAAGATCTTTATTCCCATGGAACCATCGCCCAGATAGTCCAACTTCTGAAGCTGCCCGATGGGACGGTCAAGGTGTTGATGGAAGGCAAGCAGCGTGGCGAACTGGTCAAACTGCTCTGTGAGGACGACTGCTACCTGGCCGAAGTCACTCCTTTTGACGAGCCTCTGGTAGAGGAGTCGGCGGATCTCGAGGCTCTGCTTCGCAGCGTTTGTGATCTGTTTGACGTGTACGTTAACCTCGGCAAAAAAGTCCCCGCAGAAGTTGCCGGGTCCATTGCCGGACTCTCCGATCCCGGTCGACTGAGCGATACCGTGATGGCTCACTTGAGCCTGCGGATCGCGGAAAAACAGGAACTGCTTGCCGAGCCGGATCCCTGTAAACGTCTTGATTCCCTAGCGTTGCTGCTCAGCAGAGAAGTTGAGATTCTGCAAATTGAAAAAACCATCCGTTCCCGGGTCAAAGGACAGATGGAGCGCAGTCAGAAAGAGTATTATCTCAACGAACAAATGCGTGCCATTCAGAAAGAACTGGGTGAGCACGATGAGCTCAACAAGGAGATCCAGGATCTCGAAGAGACGATTCTGAAAAAGCGCATGTCCAAAGAGGCTCGGGACAAAGCACTGGGTGAGTTGCGCAAGCTTAAGATGATGGCCCCCTCTTCTGCGGAAGCCACGGTAATTCGTAATTACATTGACTGGCTGGTGGAATTGCCCTGGAAAAAGGGCACGCGAGACCGGCGGGACATCGACCGGGCTGAACAGATCATGGATGACGACCATTACGGACTGGACAAGGTCAAGGAACGTATTCTTGAATATCTTGCGGTCCAGGCCCTGGTCAATAAAATCAAGGGACCCATTCTGTGTCTGGTCGGTCCCCCCGGAGTAGGGAAAACTTCCCTGGGGAGGTCCATTGCCCGTTCTTTGGGGAGAAAATTTACTCGAATATCTTTGGGCGGCATGCGGGATGAAGCCGAGATACGAGGTCATCGGCGTACCTATATCGGTGCCATGCCCGGCAAGATCCTGCAGGGGTTGCGCAAGGTTGGCGTTCGAAACCCGGTGATGCTGCTTGACGAGATCGACAAGGTCAACAACGATTTTCGCGGGGATCCTTCCTCCGCTTTGCTTGAAGTGCTTGACTCAGAGCAGAACAGCACCTTTGCCGATTACTACCTGGAGGTCGATTACGATCTCTCCGATGTTCTGTTTGTCGCCACGGCCAACAGCCTTCACGGAATATCCCGTCCGCTGCTGGATCGCATGGAAGTTATTCGCCTGGAAGGTTACACGGAAGACGAGAAACTGCACATCGCAAAATCCTACCTTATTCCCAAGCAGCTGGAAATACATGGATTTGAAGCTTGTCAGGTTGCCTTTGAGGATAACGCCATCTATCAGCTTGTCCGCGGCTACACCCGGGAATCCGGTGTACGGAGTCTCGAGCGGGAGATCGCCAATGTGGCCCGTAAGTTGGCCCGCCGCTTGGTTCAGAGCGAAAATCGGCAGCAGAAATTTTGTGTTTCCGCTAATCAACTGCGCGAACTACTCGGTGTGGCCCGTTTCGATTACGGTGTGCGGGAGGAAAAAAGCTGTGTCGGTCTGGCGACAGGATTGGCCTGGACCGAAGTTGGCGGCGAATTGCTCAATATCGAAGTGGCGATTCTGCCCGGCCAGGGAACGTTTACGGTGACTGGAAAGCTTGGTGATGTGATGCAGGAGTCTTCCAGGGCCGCATTGACCTATGTACGTTCCCGCTGGCGGGAACTGGGGCTGGAAAAGGATTTTTACCGGCAGATGGAAATTCATATTCATGTTCCCGAAGGCGCCATTCCCAAAGACGGCCCATCGGCGGGGATCACCATGGCCGTTGCCTTGGTGTCAGCTCTGACGGATCGTCCCGTGGATCGGGACATCGCTATGACCGGAGAGATTACTTTAAGAGGTCGAGTTCTCTCTATCGGCGGCCTTAAGGAGAAGCTGCTGGCGGCGAAACGGGCGGGGATTCGCAAGGTTCTGATTCCTGAGGACAATTCCCGTCAACTCGAAGAGGTTCCCGAGGTGATTCGCGACGCATTGCAGGTTGTGAGTGTCGGTCACATGGATCAGGTAGTCGAAGAGGCATTCGATCTGGTGGTGCCCTTGCCGGCGGCCCGGGCCAAAGCTCCGACGGCCCCCGACAGCGATGCTCTACGCCACTGAAAAAGCGGGTTGCCGGCAAGAAATAAGTGCTTGACACTCTTTTCGCGATTCTGATATACATACTGCGTTTTCGCGGGGCTTATAAAATCTCATCCTTTGGAGGTAGAACTGTGACTAAAGCCGATCTCATCAATGCCATTGCGGATAAAGCTGGTGTCAGCAAAGCCGATTCAGAGAAAACGCTCAAAGCTTTCATCGACGTTGTAACGGAAGCCCTGCAGGCAGGAGACAAGGTCGCGCTTGTGGGTTTTGGCACCTTCAGTGTAGGTGAGCGCGCTGCTCGCGTCGGCCAAAATCCCCAGACCGGCGATAAAATTGAAATCCCCGCTTCTAAGTCGCCAAAATTCAAGGCCGGCAAGGTCCTGAAGGACGCTATCAACTAGATCAAAAGCTTTCCTGGTCTCATTTCGGGAATGACGGAGCACGAGAAGATCCTGAAGGTTTTTTGTATCCAGGATGTTTTTAGTCTTGCGGGGCTGTAGTAGAGTCGGTTACAACGCCGGCCTGTCACGCCGGAGGTCGCGGGTTCGAGTCCCGTCAGCCCCGCCATTGCATCACCGTCAAGGGCGAATAGCTCAGTTGGGAGAGCATCGGCCTTACAAGCCGAGGGTCACAGGTTCGAGCCCTGTTTCGCCCACCAGTAAAAAAGATGCGGGGCTGTAGTAGAGTCGGTTACAACGCCGGCCTGTCACGCCGGAGGTCGCGGGTTCGAGTCCCGTCAGCCCCGCCATTATGCAAGAAGAGGCAGCTTTTTCATCGAAGCTGCCTTTTTTATGAAACACATCCAATATATAACGGTTTTTTCTGCTCCTTCATAAACCTCCCGGCGATCCATCCCCACGGATCTTTTCCCGCTGGATTCCAATGCCTTTCAGTCAGTATGCAGCGTCCCCCCTGTTTGAATTGCTTGAGCAGTGACATCATGTGGTATATACCCTGCGCGAGTCCGTGTAACAGGAGCACCTTCGGCACTTATCGGTCGATTTGGGTCTGTTTCCCATGTTTTATTTTTTTTGAAATGGTGCAGATTTGTTCCCTGAGCGAAGGTATGTTAGGGTTTTTCTCAAAGGCTGTGATCTTTTGAAACATAGTAACCAGGGAGACAAGAATTTATGATTGTTCACGAGAATTTTTTTGCTGATGGTGGCTGGAGATCGGCACGGGGGTCTGTAGAACAATTGGTCATCAACCCTGCAACGGAAGAAACGATAGCCCGGGTCAAAGCCTGTAGCGAGAAAGACGTATGCGCTGCGGTGGAGGCCGCCCGAGAAGCTTTCAAGGGCTGGTCCGTGCTTTCGCCGGCAGAACGAGCCGGTTGGCTGGACCAACTGGCCAAGGGACTTGAAAGTCGTGCGGATCAGATTGCGGAACTTATAACTGCGGAACTGGGTTGTCCGGTCAGATTTGCGCAAAAGGTTCAGGCTGCACTTCCGATTGCGAATATGCGGGTATATGCCGGCATGACGGAGGAATTTGCCGAAGAAACGATTGGCAACGTGCAGGTGGTGCGTGAACCGATAGGAGTTGTGGCCTGCATCACCCCGTGGAATTACCCGTTGCACCAGATTGTGGCCAAGGTCGCCCCAGCACTTCTTGCCGGTTGTACCGTTGTGCTCAAGCCGAGTGAAGTCACCCCGCTGGATGCCTTCCTGTTTGCCGAGGTCGTTGAACAGGTCGGCCTGCCGCCGGGTGTTTTTAATCTGGTGGCCGGCACCGGAAAAGAAGTGGGCGAGGTTCTGGCGCAACATCCTCTGGTCGACATGGTTTCCTTTACCGGTTCGACCCGGGCCGGTCGCCGGGTGACCGAACTCGCTTCAACCACCATAAAACGAGTGGCTTTGGAATTAGGCGGCAAGTCACCGGCGGTACTGCTTGATGATGCTGATCTCGACGCGGCTGTCAAATCGGTACTTAACAGCTGTTTTCTCAATTCCGGCCAGACCTGCAATGCCATGACCCGTCTTCTGGTTCCCGAGTCTCTTTACGGTCAGGTAGCCGAAAAGGTGGTAAGCGCCGCGAAGAAATTCAAAGTGGGAGATCCCCTGGCCGCTGATACCCGTGTGGGCCCTTTGGTTTCCAGACAACAGTGGTTAAAGGTTCGATCCTATATCGAACGGGGAATCGGGGAAGGTGCGACTTTACTTTGCGGTGGTCCGGAAATTCCACAAGGCCTGGACCAGGGTTTTTATGTTTCGCCGACAGTTTTCGGGCAGGTAACTCCGTCAATGACCATTGCTCGAGAAGAAATTTTTGGCCCTGTCCTGGTCATAATGGTCTACCGGGATGACATGGAGGCTGTCAAAATTGCCAACGACAGCGTCTACGGTCTGGCAGCTTCCGTGTGGTCCGGAGACTCTGCCCGTGCTCTGGCGGTGGCGAGGCAGTTGCGCGCCGGACAGGTTGCTGTCAACGGGGCCGGCCCCAACCTCCTGGCGCCCTTTGGCGGGTATAAACAATCCGGCAATGGCAGGGAGTTGGGCCGCTACGGTCTTGAGGAGTTTTTTGAAATCAAAGCCATCAGTCTTCCCCAGTAATAACTTCATGGGTTCATCACCGATCTGCATGAATTGTCCTCATTGTTGTTGGTTGGGAGTGCCTGCTGAAGTCGCCGGGCCCGACCACTTGGCTGCCTGTCCTGAAAAGGGCAGGCTGTTTTTTATCCAATGTTCCGTGGAGTGCTGTTTGTCTGGAGGCTCTGGTGGTATGGGATGATCCCATGACGCACGGGTTTGAAATCGAACAGAGGGAGGAAACATGACGGAAAAACGTCGGGATATTCGAAAGAATCGGCGCTTGGAGTTGCGTTTTGGTACCGATGAGCCGAAAAAGCTGGCTTTTAGCGTCGATATCACCCGTCAGGGGTTTTTTATTCAAAGCAGCGCCGTTTTTCCCCCGGGGACGCGGTTGATAGTGGTCATGAACATGGGGCATGGACAACAGGTCGGCATGGAAGTTCGCGTGCAATGGGCCAAGCGGGTTCCACCCCAGTTGGTACGAGCGGTAAAGAAAGCGGGGATGGGGGTAAAAATCATCACCTTCCTGCAAGGTGAAGCGATCTACAGTTCTTACTGCGCCGACCAGTAGAAATGAATACCGGCTTCTCAACCCACCTCGTTGTAATACCTCACCAGAAAATTCACTTCAAGTTCCTCTTCGACAATTTTTCGGCAGGCCTCGACGTCAATTTCAGGCAAGGTCACGACACTGGCGGTCACGGAGGGAATATGGTTTTTGGCCTCCCGAATAAATTCTTTGACCGCCTCATAACCTTGCATGCCGAATTGCGACTGGCAAACCCTCTGGTAGCTAGACGCGTCCGCCGCATTCAGGGAAACGGAAATGGCGTCGACGAGACCGGACAATTCGGGAAGAATGTTGCGCTTATGAACCAGTCTGGCCTGACCGTCCGTGTTGACACGAACACGTGCCCCCTGTTGTTTTAGCCAGCGGGCTACCTCCTTCACCAGATCGAGCCGCAGCAGCGGTTCGCCATATCCACAAAAAACGATTTCCCGGTAGGGACGGATATCGCCCATGGCCTCAATGACCTCCTGAGCCGTCGGTTCCCGTTCGAGTTTCAGAGCATGGCCTTTTACCGTAAAGTCCTTGAATTTTCCACAGAAGGTGCACCGATTACTGCATCGGTTGGTAATGTTCAGGTACAGGGAATTGCGGATTGGATAAGCAATGCGGCTCGGCTGCTCCACAGGGCCGATGCCGAACAGGCGATGGGTGTTTAAACGGGTAATGCGGGCGATATCCGCCGTTGAGAGCCCTTTGATGCGTGCCAGTTCCTCAGCGGTTTCGCCAAGAAAAGCCGGCTCGTTGCGCCGACCGCGGCGGGATTGAGGGGCCAGGTAGGGACAGTCTGTTTCGAGGAGGATATGGTCCATACTGATGGCTGCGGCGATATCCCGAAGATCCTGATTGGACGGGTAGGTCAGGGTCCCGGGAAAAGACAGATAAAAACCCATCTCAATACAGGCGCGGGCCATAGAAAGGTCGCCACTGAAGCAGTGCAGTACCCCACCTACCTGATGCGCCTTCTCTTCACAAAGGATTCGCAGCACGTCCTCATGTGCGTCCCGGTCGTGAACGATCAGCGGCAGACCGACTTGTTTTGCCAGGGTAATCTGTCGTCTGAACGCCTGCTGCTGAACCTGACGGGAGCAGTGGCCACGGAAATAGTCAAGACCGGTTTCACCAACGGCGACCACCTTGTCGTTGCGGGCCAGCCGCCGCAAGGTGTCGATGGCGGCTTCCGAAGCTTCTTCTCCATTATGGGGGTGGATGCCCACGGATGCATAGATGTCATCGTGTTCCGTAGCAAGCTTGACGCTGGTTGCGGAACTTTCAAGGTCGCAACCGATGGTAACAATTTCGGCAACTCCGGCGACCCTGGCAGCAGAGAGGACCTGGTGCAGATCGGCAGAGAATTGAGGGTTGTCAAGGTGGGCGTGGGTGTCGATCAGTTTCGGCAAGACGTTGTTCATGGAAACTCCAAACAAACGGAGGTGCCTCAGCACCCCCGGGTATATCCGTTCATTTGAGTAGATAACTCTGAGGACATGGGGAACATTCTGAGGCGGATAAAGTTCAGTGAAAGTCCTGACGCCGCAGTGCGAATGCTTGCCCGGCTATGCGCTCCTGCTGTTACCCTGCCAAGCCATCGGCCCTTATTGGTTTTCGATGCGGGGAAAGAGGGGCGCAGATTTGGCGATTTCAGTACCCGGGGTCAATCTGCCCCAGGAACTGCCATCGGCCAGATCGAGACAGGTTGCGGTCTGGCCCAGGATCTTCATGATCTTGTCGGCGGTTTCCGGCATAAACGGACCGATCAACAGGGCGACAAAGCGGACCGCCTCAAGCAGGTTGTAGAGAACGGTGCCAAGGCGTTCCTGCTGGGCGGGATCTTTGGCCAAAGCCCACGGAGCGCTGTCATCGATATACTTGTTGGCTGCACTGATCAACGCCCAGATGTTCTGCAGTGCTTTGTTGAAAGCCTGGTCGTTCATCTGGATGTCGACCCGTTCCATAATCGGTGCAAACAGATTCACGAAGTTTGTGTCGGTATCGGTCGGCGAACCCGGAGTTGGCAGCAGGCCGGCAAAATACTTGTTAACCATGGCGGTTGAGCGGCTGACCAGATTGCCCAGATCGTTGGCCAGATCCGAGTTGATTCGATGGATCAGCGCAGCATGGGAAAAATCCCCGTCCAGCCCGAAGGGAACCTCCCGCAGCAGAAAATAGCGGATGGCATCAGCCCCGTATTTATCAATGAGCATGTTGGGTTCTACGACGTTCTGCAGACTCTTGCTCATTTTCTGCCCTTCCACCGTCCACCAGCCGTGTGCGAAAACCCGTTTGGGAAGGGGAATGCCGGCAGCCAGAAGAAAAGTAGGCCAGTAAACTGCATGGAAGCGCAGAATATCTTTACCGATTATATGGGCGTCGGCCGGCCAGAAGGATTCAAAAAGACGGTCGCTGTCGTCGGGATAGCCGAGGGCCGTGATATAGTTCGTCAAGGCATCGAACCAAACGTAGATGACATGCTGCTCATGATCCGGCACCGGAATGCCCCAGGAAAAAGAGGTACGGGAAATCGACAGGTCCCGCAAGCCTTCCCGAACAAAACTCAGAATCTCGTTACGTCGAGTGCGCGGCTGAATAAAATCAGGGTTCTCTTCAATGTGCCGCAACAGCGCATCCTGATAATTGCTCATGCGAAAAAAATACGATTCTTCTTTTAACTTGTCCGTTGAACGTCCGCAATCGGGACAACAGCCATCCATGAGCTGGGTTTCAGTCCAGAAGGTTTCACAGGGAGTGCAATACCAGTCTTCGTATTCGCCCAGGTAGATGTCTCCGGAGGCCAGCAGTTTTTTAAACAGATGCTGAACCCCCTTTTTATGGCGTTCCTGTGAGGTGCGGATAAAGTCCGTGTGACTGATGTCGAGTTTGTCCCATAGAGCCTGAAAGCGTTTTACCACCCGATCGGCCAGCTCAAGGGGAGTTTCCCCCTTGGTCAAGGCGGCCTTTTCGACTTTCTGTCCGTGCTCGTCGGTGCCGGTCAGGAAGCAGACGGCGTATCCTTGAGCCCGCTTGTAACGCGCCAGTACATCACAGGCCACGGTCGTATAGGCGTGGCCGATATGGGGAACATCGTTGACATAATAAATCGGGGTGGTGACGTAGTAGCGCTTATCATCCATTCTTGTCTCCTGAAGGTTTGCTGTTTGCCGGACGTCGGCGAGGTCTGCGCCGGGATTTTTTGCGGGCTGCCGGGAGCGATTCCTTGAGGTCGGCCTTTTGCCCTGAAGGATGATCCGAAGTTCTTTCTTCTGTATCGTGGGCGGCGGGAGCTTGCTGGTCGGTCTGTTTGTAGCCGCGATCAGTCTGACGTCCGGTCTGACGGTTGCGCGGTCGGGGCGCAATGGACTTGGTCGAAGCCGAAGGCTTTTCCGTTAATTTTTCAAGCACCTCCAGTTGGTCGACGGGCACTTCGACGCTGGTGTTGTCCTCTCGTCTGATGGTAACTCGACGGGCGAGAACATTTTGCGCGACCACCGTGCCTTCATGACCACCGACCCGAACCCGGCGCCCGCACTTGGGAAGCTCCCTGCGGTATTCCCGATAGGTTTCGTACTCGTAATTTAGACAGCAGAGCAGCCGCCCACACTGTCCGGAAATCTTGCTGGGATTAAGCGCCAGATTCTGTTCTTTAGCCATTTTTACCGATACCGGAGCAAAATTGATCAGAAAACTACAACAACACAAGGCTCTGCCGCAGATTCCTATACCGCCGGTAATTTTTGCTTCATCGCGTACGCCGATCTGCCGCATCTCGATGCGTGTGCGAAATTGCTGGGCCAGGTCTTTCACCAGATCGCGAAAATCAACCCGGCCGTCGGCGGTAAAGTAGAAGATGATTTTGGAAGAGTCAAAAAGATATTCGGCTCGCACGAGTTTCATCTCCATGCGGCGAACCTGAATACGCTTCAGACAAAAATCAAAAGCCTCCTTTTCCTTGGATTCCGATTCGGCGGCCATGGCGATGTCGTCGGCCGTGGCGAGACGTAAAACGTTTTTCAATTTTTCCGGGGCCCGCTGGGGTTCACATTCCCGGGGTTCGGTGGTCACCGTGCCGAGCGAAAGGCCGCGATCCGTTTCGACAATCACCTGGTCATGGATCGACAGTGACAAGTCATCGCAAAGAAAATCATAATGTTTTCCGGCAGTGCGGAATTTAACCGATACGATTTGAATCATGGGGGTTCGGTAGTCCTTATCTATGAATCAAAGTCAGGCGACCAGTCGCATGAGCAAGACTTCGACGGCCAGTTGACGGTTGACATTTCGGTTCAGTTGCCGACCGGCGGTGTCCAGCGCGGCCAGTTTGCCAAGAATTGAGGAAGTGGATTCGGCGCCGGAGACGCGATGGATTTTGTTCAACAGGTCGATATTCACCAATTCATCCTGCGGGCGGCCGTGTCGATAGAGCAACAGGTCGCGGTAAAAAGATTGAAAAATCTCGATAATGTCCGGCAGGGTTTCTTTGTCCTGAGCCAGTTTTTCGGCAAACTCCAACAGGGGAAGAACGCTGCCGGAGGTCAGGCCGGTGAGCGTTTTGAGCAACTCTCTTCGTGTCCTGAAAAAAAACTCGCGATCTTTTCCCAGCGCCTTTCTGAAACTTCCTCCGGCGAGGGAGGCAAGAATGTGTGCTTCCGTTTCGTCCAGCTCCAGCTGTTCACACAGCACTTCCAGCAAGCGCCTGCGTTCAATGCGGGAAAAAGGAAGTCGCTGGCAGCGGGACCGGATGGTGCTCAAGAGCATGTCCGGTCGGGATGAAAGAAGAATGATCAGGGTGTTGTCCCGGGGTTCTTCCAGGGTTTTCAGCAAGGCGTTGCCGGCAGCAGGGTTGAATTTGTCCGCATCATCGACAATGCAGACTTTTTTTTCCGCTTCCAGAGGGCGGTAGGAAAGTTCCTTTTGCAGGACTCGAACCTGTTCAATCTTGATCTGACCGCCGTCAGCTTCGATAAAATGCAGGTCGGGATGATTGTGGTGATCCACTTTACGGCAGGCGGCACAGTCACCGCAGCCACGTTTTTCATGACAGAAGATAGCCCGGGTCAGGGCCAGAGCCATAAGCCGTTTACCCACACCCTCGGGTCCTTCAAACAAGTAGGCGTGGGGGAGCCGTCGGCTTTCGAGAGCGCGCCGCAGCAGATCCTTTTGGCGGTCGTGACCGACGATGTTGGCAAAAGTCATGGTTTCAGTCCCGCCCGAGAAAATCTTCGAGGCAGTTGCTCAGTCGTTCAGCCACCTGCTGCGCGTTGCCAACGGCGGGGATGACCTGCATGCGCCGGGGTTCTTTCAGGGCCAGTTCAAGGTATCCGTTGCGAACCCGTCGGTGAAAATCCAGGGCTTCCTGTTCGAAACGCCCTTCATCGACCTGATCATGAATTTCGTTGCGTTGCAGGGCTCTGGCAATGCCGACATCATGAGGCAGGTCGAGAACCAGGGTCAGATCCGGTCGACAATCTCCGCAGGCCAGGGCGTTAAGTTGCTCGATCAGATTCAGGTCGAGGCCCCGACCATAACCCTGATAGGCGAGAGTGGCGTCGGTATACCGGTCGCAAAGCACCAGGTGTCCGTCCTGCAGCGCCGGGCGAATGACCTGATCCACATGCTGGGCTCGGGCTGCGGCGTAAAGCAACAATTCGGCCCTGGGCACCAGAGCGTTGTTGTCGGGATGCAGCAGGATTTCCCGAATGGAGTCGGCAATCGGACAGCCACCCGGTTCGCGAGTGATCACGACAGAGTACCCCAACCGCCGAAGGAAGCCGGCGGCCAGGGCAATTTGCGTGGTCTTGCCGCTGCCTTCGATGCCTTCAAAGGTAATGAAATGAGCCATGCCAAGCCTGTCCTTCAAGTAAATCGTTCAATTATAGGAACGCAGGGTGCAAGAATCAAGGGTAAAAGCGGCAGAGAGCCGCTCTGTCGGTGAGGGTTTTGTTGCCTTCCTCGGGCCCATTGTGTAAGATGAGCGCCTGTTACGCAGCCCTGAAGCCGCATCGATTGTGTCCCGAATGGAGTCGCTTTGCAAGCCGATCAAAACAGCAGGCTGCTGCAGGACGACCTCGGCTATGCCTTTGCCGATGACGCTCTGCTGCTGGAGGCTTTGTGCCATAAATCCTACAGCAATGAACGGCCCGGAAAAAACGTGGCCTGCAACGAGCGCCTTGAATTCCTTGGCGACGCAGTTCTCGATCTGGTGGTCAGTCGCTATCTTTTCCATCGGTACCCCGAAGCGCGGGAAGGAGAGATGACGCGCATTCGGGCGGAAGTGGTTAACGAAAAAGGCCTGGCCCGGGTGGCCCGCCGTCTTCAACTTGGCCGATTTCTGTTGCTCGGGCGGGGCGAAGAACGCAGCGGCGGCCGCGACAAGGACAGTCTGCTGGCCAATGCCCTTGAGGCCCTGCTTGGAGCCGTCTTTTGCGACGGAGGTTTTGAGCCGGCACGGGGCTTGATCGAAACGCTTCTGGCCGAAGTCATATCCGAAGCAGCTCAACGCCGGCAAGGCATTGACCATAAGACCCGGTTGCAGGAGATTACTCAGGCCCGTCACGGACGGGTTCCCGAGTATGTGCTGTTGGGGGAGGAGGGGCCGGTTCACCAGCGTGAGTACACCGTAGAAGTTCGTCTGGCCGATTCTCCACTCGGTCGCGGTTTCGGCTCGACCAAAAAAAAGGCGGAACAGAAGGCGGCCCTGGCCGCGATCAAGAATCTTGCCGACAACGGACAATGAAGATCTACCCGTTTTTCATTCCACACGGGGGTTGCCCTCACTCCTGTCGCTTCTGCTGCCAGAAAACCGTTTCCGGACAAGTGCAGGCGCCATCGCCGCGCCAGATTGCCGAAGGGCTTGATGAAATGTTGCCATCGCAGGGTGACGGTGAGGTCGCCTTTTATGGTGGAAGCTTTACCCTGCTGGAACCGGCCCTGCAGCAGCAATACCTTCGGCAGGTTGCCCCTTATATCAGCGCCGGGCGGGTTTCCGGCGTTCGGGTTTCGACGCGTCCGGATGCCGTTGACGGCGAGACGGCCGGGAACCTGGTTGACGGCGGCGTAAAAACGGTGGAGTTGGGGTGTCAATCTTTTTGCCCTGACGTTTTAGCGGCCTGCGGACGGGGCCACGCGCCGACGGACATCGAAGAGGCGGTGCAGGCTCTTCGTTTCCGGTCCCTTGGAGTCGGCTTGCAGCTGATGCCCGGTCTGCCGCAAGGCGGCAGAAAAGAGGCCCTCTATTCCCTGCGCCGGGCCCTCAGTCTCGAGCCGGATTTTATACGCATTTATCCCACCGTTGTGTTGCGTAATACTTTGCTGGAGGCCGACTACTATCGTGGAGACTACAAGCCTCTGGGGCTTGAGGAGGCGGTCGCCATCTGCGCCGAGATGCTCTGGCACTGCCATCGTGCCCAGGTGCCGGTGATACGTCTTGGGTTGCAGGCAACGGAGGCACTGGAGCGGAATGGTGCTGTTGTCGCCGGTCCCTACCATCCGGCGTTTGGTGCGTTGGTACGGTCGCGAATCTGGCGACAGGCCCTGTCGTCTATGGTTGCCTTGGCTCGATGCAGCGAGGTAAGGGTTCATCCTGCTGATTTAAGCGATGTCCTTGGGCACCGTCGGGACAATCTGGCTTATTTTTACAGCCGGGGCAGCAAGCCGTCGTTTCGGTCGGATGAAAAGATCTTTCGGAATCACTTCAGGGTTGGCCGCCGAACCTTTCAGGTACATGAGGTTGCGGTGTTTGATCCGCTTTGACAGGTTGTTTTCTGATATTTTCACCTGATTTTCATCCGGAGTTTCCGGATGGAGACACCCTATGAAAGATGATCGATGAAGTCTGAGCAGCAGAATTTCCGGTCCGGATTTGTCTCTATCGTCGGACGGCCTAATGTTGGGAAATCGACGCTGTTAAACGCGTTGTTGGGGCAAAAAATTGCTATCGCAACCAACAAACCTCAGACGACCCGCAATCGAATCCTCGGAATCCTTACCCGCGACACATCCCAGATTCTGTTTCTCGACACACCGGGCATTCATCGTGCCAAGGGGCGACTGAATCAGTATATGGTGGAGCAGGCTCTAACCAGCTGCAGGGATGTCGACGTGATTCTGTTTCTGGTTGAGGCCACGGATCAGCCGGGTGGCGGCGATGAGTATATTCTGGAACTGCTTTCCAGAGGCAAATCCCCGGTTATTCTATGCCTCAACAAGTCCGATCTGGTGGAAAAGACAGCGCTGCTGCCTCTTATCGCCGCCTATGCCGAGAGGTTTGATTTCGCCGGAATTGTTCCTCTTTCCGGAATGACCGGAGAAGGTGTCAAGGACCTGATCGCTTTGGTTGAAGAACTGCTTCCCTCGGGACCGTTGTATTATCCGGAAGATATGATTACCGATCAGCCGGAACGGTTTATCGTGGCGGAAATGGTACGCGAGCAGTTGTTGAAACAGACCCACGATGAGGTGCCCTACGGTGTGGCTGTGGTAGTGGAACGTTTTACCGAAAAGCCGGAAAAGAATCTGGTGGTCGTCGAGGCGGTTGTCCATGTGGAGAGGGAAGCACACAAACGAATCGTGATCGGCAAAAACGGTTCCAGATTGCGCGCCATCGGTCAGGCGGCTCGTTACGATATCGAAAGAATGCTCGGATCCCGGGTTTTTCTGGAGTTGTTTGTCCGAGTGGAAAAGAACTGGACCCAGTCCGGCCGTCTGCTTAAGGATTTCGGCTACGATTGAGAACGGCTCTCGGAAAAGCCGAAAACAATCCTGTCCCGTACTCGAGGTCAATAAATTTATGTCCGTAGTGGCTATTGTCGGCCGTCCCAACGTTGGTAAGTCGACCCTCTTCAACCGAATTGTCGGCCAGCGCCGCGCCCTGGTGGAGGACTTCCCGGGAGTTACCCGGGACCGCAATTACGCCGAGGTCACCCGTCATGAACGTCCCTTTATTCTTATAGATACGGGGGGGTTTGAGCCGGCCAGCGAGGATCAACTGCTCACTCAGATGCGTCAGCAGTCCCAATTGGCGGTTGAAGAAGCGGATGTCATCCTCATGGTGATGGACGGACGGGAGGGCCTGACACCTTCCGATGTCGAGGTGGCTTCCGGGTTGCGGCGTTCCGGCAAGCCGGTTCTGTTTGTGGTGAACAAGGTCGACGGTCCCAAGCAGGAAACTGAAGCGACGGATTTTTATTCTCTGGGCGTGGATCGGATTTATACGGTTTCCGCAGAACACGGACAGGGAGTGAGTGGCGTTATCGAAGATTTTCTCGCTCTGCTGCCGCCGGAGGATTCGGAACCATCCCACGAGACGGATGAAGTGCGGCTGGCGGTTATCGGAAGGCCCAATGTGGGCAAATCCTCTCTGGTCAACCGCATGCTCGGATACGAACGGGTCGTGGCCAACCCCACGGCCGGAACGACCCGAGACAGCATTGATACTCCTCTGGAGTACAACCAGCACCGCTACACCCTGATCGATACGGCCGGTATCCGCCGAAAAGGCAAGGTCAGCCACAAACTGGAAAAGTTCAGTGTGGTGCAGGCGCTCAAAGGTATGGACCGGGCCCACGTGGTATTGGTGGTGATCGATGCCGGCGAGGGGATTACAGAACAGGATCTTACCGTGGCTGGATACGCCTATGAAAAGGGAAGGGCTGTGATCCTGGTGGTCAACAAATGGGATCTGGTGGTCAAAGACCACAAAACCATGGACCGGTACGTTGAAAACCTGAGAGATTCTTTTAAATTTCTGTCTTTCGCGCCGATTCTCTTTGTCTCCGCCCTGAGCGGTCAGCGTGTGGATCGGGTCATGCCCCTGGTCGAGAAGGTGGCGGGTGAATTCAACCGGCGGGTGGCCACTCCCGAGTTGAACCGGGTGCTGAAGGAGGCCACAATCAGTCACCCGCCGCCCCTGTCCCGGGGCCGCAGGGTCAAGCTGTTTTATATCACGCAAACGGCGGTTCGTCCGCCAACCTTCGTGGTGTTCGGCAATCGAACCGGGGATATGCATTTTTCCTACCATCGCTATCTGGTGAATCAGTTGCGCGAGACTTTTGATTTTACCGGTTGTCCCATTCGTCTTTTATTCAAGGATCGCGAGAGATGAGTTTTTCCGGTGCTCTTGAAGATTACCAGGTGAGAGAGTTGTTGAAGGTTCTCGCTTCGAGTGCCAGCAGCGGGTTGTTGCACTTATTTTGCGGCGATGAACGGGCCGAACTGCGTTTAAGCAAGGGGCACGTTGTCGCCGCCCATCGGCAGGCAGCAGGAGCTGCTTTGACTCAAATTGCCTGCAGCCAGCAGGCTGCTCCCGACCCTGCTTCCCGCCGCGCGCTGATCGCTGTTGTGCGGAATCTTTTTTGCTGGACTCGAGGCCGTTTTTCCTTTCAGCCCGAATCGTCGGAAACCGGACCCTTCGCACTCGTTGACGGCGGTGATTCCGCTTTTGAAGAGGGGGTGAGTGCAGAAACTATTCTGGCGCTGAAGGGTGGCTGTCTGTCGTTGAATGACCAGGAGGCTTCTTCGGCGAAGTTCGCAGCGAAACCGTCGAAAGAGTCTCACGATCCGAATGCTCCGGTCTTGCTGATCGACGACGATCCTCGCGTGGTGGAGCAGCTGACTTGGACGCTGAAGCGCCTGGGTGTGGCTTCCCGAGCTTTTGGATGTACAAGAGAGTTGCTGACGGTGGTCAACTCTCGCTGGTTTGCCGAACACCAACCTTTATTGGTTGTTGATCTGATCATGCCTCGTCTTCACGGCGGGGGAATCCTCGGCGGCCTGGAACTGTTGGAAAAAGTTCGGGGTTCCCTCAACGAGCAAAAATTTCTGGTCTACAGCGATTATCCCTGCCCCGAAATTGAACCCCGTCTGCAGCAACTGGGTGTTTTCGAGCTTGCTCATAAACCTCGCGTTACCACCGTTGAGGAAAATCCTGAGGAACTGACAGGTTTCTGTGAACGTTTGGCGAGCCGGATTTTGACTCTTCTTGATAACCGTGGAAAAGCTGGCGAACGGCTTGACACAGTTCAAAAGAGGCCGAAGCCTGTAGCCGGGGAGAAGCAGCAAGGCTCCGTTCATACCGTCGGTTTTGGCACCCTGAATGGAATTCTGCAGGAATTACGCAGTGCCGAAAACAATAGCCAGGTCATGTTGCTGGTGTTGCGTTTTGCGACGGAGATTCTGGATCGGGCCGTGCTGTTCTCGATTGAAGGTCAGCACCTTGTCGGTGTAGGTCAGTTTGGTTACGGGGAACAGGGCAGTTCCGCCGACGAAAAAATTCGCCGACTGAGCGTGCCGGTGGGAGAGTCCAGTTTCCTCAGAGACGTGATTGCGACCGGTGTTTCCCGTAGCGGGTCCCTTGGTTCGGGGCGTTGGGACCTTTATCTGCGCGCGGAGCTGGGTCTGGGGATTTCAGGGCGTGTTTTCGCGGGGCCTCTGGTGCGCAATGGCCGGGTCATAGCCTTGCTCTGCGGTGACGGTTCCCTGAATGAGACAAGGGAAAGCGACAGCCAGGTTCTGGAATTGTTTCTGCAGCAGGCCGGAATGGTACTGGAAAAACTCGAAATGACGGAACAAATTGCCAAACTGTCAGCCCTTTTGGGTAAATCCTTCGGCTGTTAAAAGTTCTTGGAGCAGGTCTTGACGAACACAAGAGCTTCGTATCTTCTTCTGAATCAAACAGGCATGCTCTTTGCTTTTTGATTAGAATCCTTTTTTCTCTTCATGGGTTTTAGCGTTTCGCAAAACCGCTGCTGTTGTCGCGCGCACAGATTCACCCCGAAAGGGCAGATGAGGAATGAAAACCTTCTGACGATAAGTTTGCCTACCAGGTTTCTCGACGACGACCCCGATCAAACAAGGAGTTTTATCGTGATAAAAAACAAAATTCTGATTGTTGAAGACGAGGAAAGTCTGCTCAAGCTGGAAAGCATACTGCTGACATCCAGGGGCTATGAAGTGGTCGTTGCGAGTAATGGCAGGCAGGCACTCGAGGCAGTCAAAAATGACAATCCCGACCTGGTACTTCTGGATATTATGTTGCCTGAGCTTGACGGTTTCGAAGTTTGCCGACAAATTAAAACCAATCCGGATACCGAAGCGATTCCGGTCATCATGGTGACGGCCAAGAAGACGGGGGACGATATGACCCGGGGCGAGCAGGTTGGAGCGGACTGGTATATTACCAAGCCTTTCAAGTCCGCCATGGTTCTGGAAACCATTCAGCGCTTTTTATCCTGATGGCCGTCGATCCCGTCTTCGGACCGTATCAGCCCGAGGTTGAAGGCATCATCCCAATAAAGGGTTTATGGATTGGTTGAAGATGGACAAACCCTTGACAACAGACGGGTCGATTATGTTAAATGTTGCAGGTTTGAGTGCCCGGTCGGGTATTTTGGATGGAAAGGTTCACTCGATTTTTTCTAATCGAATGGGATTCAGTACTTTTTGCAAGGAGGCCGCATTGGCGAAAGAAGAAGCGATTGAAGTTGAAGGTTCAGTTGTTGAACCGTTGCCCAATGCCATGTTTCGAGTCAAGCTCGATAACGGGCATGTCGTTCTGGCGCATATTTCCGGAAAGATGCGAAAATTTTACATTCGGATTCTGCCCGGCGATCGAGTGACTGTCGAGCTTTCGCCCTATGATCTGACCCGGGGACGGATTACCTACCGGGAAAAATAAGCCTCCTTTTGAAGGAGCGTCGAGGCTGCCTGTCAATGGCGGCCCGATCCATTGAACGATCACGTCTGACTGGGTCGCAGCGATGCGGTTTCCAGCTTTTTTTGTTTCTGCGATGCCGGCGATGGCCGGCTTTACTGTTTATAATTGTTGACCCCGGGACTGCGGAGGATCTATGCAAGAGCGCTACGATGCGGCTGCTATTGAAGAAAAATGGCAACGGCAATGGGAGGAGCGGGACACATTTGTGGTACGGGAGGATCCGGACAGACAGAAATATTATCTGCTGGAAATGTTCCCCTATCCCTCCGGGCGCATTCACATGGGTCATGTTCGCAACTACTCTATCGGCGATGTGGTCGCTCGGTTCAAACGCATGCAGGGTTTGAATGTTCTTCACCCCATGGGGTGGGATGCTTTTGGCATGCCGGCGGAAAACGCCGCCATCCAGCATGGCACCCACCCGGCCCGGTGGACCCGGGAAAATATCGCCCACATGCGCTCTCAGCTCAAGAAAATGGGCTTCTCTTACGATTGGACTCGGGAGTTTGCGACCTGCGACGCGGAATATTACCGCTGGGAGCAATTGATCTTTTTAAAAATGTACGAAAAGGGCTTGACTTACAAGAAAAGCTCTTTCGTAAACTGGTGTGAGCCGTGTCAGACGGTGCTGGCCAATGAGCAGGTGGAAGACGGTCGCTGCTGGCGCTGCGACTGTGAAGTAGAGCAGAAAGAGCTGGAACAGTGGTTTTTCAAGATCACCGCCTATGCTCAGGAACTGCTTGATGAAACGTTTCATCTCAAAGGGTGGCCGGAACCAGTTCTGACCATGCAGAGAAACTGGATCGGTTGCAGCACTGGTTGTGAAATCGACTTTGCTGTGGAAGGCTCCGGGACGGTCATCAAGGTCTTCACCACCCGTCAGGATACCCTCTACGGAGCGACCTTCATGAGCCTGGCTCCAGAACACCCGATGGCCCTGGAACTGGCCTCGGCCGAGCGGCGCCGAGGGGTGGAAGCCTTCATCGCCAAGGTGCGCCGCCAGGATAAAACCGGTCGGGCCAGCGGTGATTACGAAAAAGAGGGTATTTTTACCGGCAGTTACTGCACCAATCCGGTAACCGGTGATTCCCTTCCCGTCTATCTGGCCAATTTTGTGCTGATGGATTACGGCACCGGCGCGGTCATGGCTGTGCCGACCCATGACCAGCGCGATTTTGAGTTTGCCTCCCGCTATGGTATTCCCAAGCGGTTGGTGATTCAGCCGGACGGCGGAGTTTTGACCTCCGAAACCATGACCGAAGCCTGGATCGGGTCCGGGCGGCTGGTCAACTCTGAATCTTTTGACGGTCTCGACAACGAGACCGCCAAGGAAAAGATCGCGGACTATCTCGAGTCCCGGGGAATCGGCCGTAAAAGGGTCAACTTCAGATTGCGCGATTGGGGCGTCTCTCGTCAGCGTTATTGGGGAACGCCGATTCCGATCCTCTACTGCGACGGTTGCGGCACGGTTCCGGTCCCGGAACAACAGTTGCCGGTTCTGCTGCCTCAGGACGTGCGGATTTCCGGAGAGGGCGGCAGCCCCCTGACGCAACACGAAAGTTTTCTCTATACGGTGTGCCCGAACTGCGGCGGGAGGGCGAGGCGGGAGACCGATACCTTTGACACTTTTGTTGAAAGTTCCTGGTATTTTGTTCGTTTCGCCAGTCCCAGGGAACACAACGCGCCCTTTGACCGTGTGGCGGCGGAATACTGGCTGCCCGTGGACCAGTATATCGGCGGCATCGAGCATGCGGTCATGCATTTGCTCTACGCCCGCTTTTTTACCAAGGTGTTAAGGGATCTGGACATGCTGGCGGTGGATGAGCCTTTCCGCAACCTGTTGACCCAGGGCATGGTCTGCATGGAAACCCGCTCTTGTCCCGAACATGGCTGGTTGTTCCCTGAAGAGGTTGAGGAAGGGTGTTGCAGCAAATGCGGCCGCAAGGTGACCCTGGGCCGTAATGAAAAAATGAGTAAATCAAAAAAAAATGTGGTGGACCCGGATCAACTGATTGGTCGTTATGGTGCCGACACGGCTCGATTGTTTTCGTTGTTTGCGGCACCACCGGAAAAGGATCTGGAGTGGAATGAACAGGGTGTCGAGGGCTGCTATCGATTTCTCAACCGGGTCTGGCGGGCGGTCTATGAAAATATGCAGGATCTTGCTTTCACCGAAACGGTGAACGAGGACGCCTTTGCCGGCAGAGTACTGCGTCGCCACACACACCGGACAATCCGCAAGGTGACCGAGGATATCGACGGCCGATTCCACTTCAATACCGCCATCTCGGCAATCATGGAACTGGTCAACACAATTTATGCTTTTGAGGCCAAAAAACAGTGTCCGAGCGCGTTGCGGGAAGCCCTAGAAACGGTTGTGCTGCTGCTTTCGCCCTTCGTTCCCCACCTTTGCGAAGAATTGTGGCAGCTGCTCGGGCATTCCGGCGGCTTGGAACAGGCCGGATGGCCGAATTACGAAGCGGCAGCCCTGACCGAAGATGAAAAGACCATCGTCGTACAGGTCAATGGCAAGGTGCGGGGCAAGGTGACTGTCGTCGCCGATGCGGACCAGGAGACACTGAAGGCAGCAGCGCTGGCGGAAGAGAATGTATTGCGCTTCATCAAGAACAAGACCGTCCGTAAGGTGATCGTGGTGCCTGGCCGGCTGGTGAACGTGGTGGCGTCATGATCCGCTCGGCGCTTCTGACCGGTCTTCTGCTGTTTTTGGTGAGCGCCTGCGGCTATCAGCTGCAGGGCCGCTCCGCTCAGCTGCCAGCGGGTGTGCGCTCCATCACCATTGAGCTGTTTGATAACCAGACCTTCGAGCCATTTCTTGAAAACAGCGTAACGCGCGCGGTCATCAGCCGTTTTTCTCGCCACGGTGAGCTTGAGATCGTGGAGCAGCCGGCCCGCGCGGAAGCGGTGTTGCGAGGCCGCATAACGGGTTATCGAAATTTTGCCCTGTCCTACGACCAGAACGACAGAATCGTCGAGTATCGCTCCCAAATGGCGGTGGAAGCAGATATGCTCCGCCTCGAGACGGGGGAGGTGCTGTGGCGGGGTTCCGCCGTCTGGCACGAGGATTATACCGTCTCCGAGGACAAGGTTTTGCAGGAAGACCGGGAACGGGCCGCCATTCTCGAAATCAGTGAGAGGTTGGCGGACGAACTGTTTTCCCGTATGATCGATCGGTTTTGATCCACATGGGACTCGCCCGCCATGACGCCCTCCGAATTGAACAGAGCCATTCACGAACGCCGCTTTCCGGCACTTCTGCTGCTTTACGGGGAGGAGCGTTTTTTTCTTGAAGAAACGCTGCACGCGTTGCAGCAATCGATTGTGCCCAGCGAAAGTCGGGACTTTAATTTTACTCAGTATTACGGCAAAACCGCCCGTGGCGGGGATATCATCGACACGGCGCGCACCCTGCCTGTTTTCAGCCCGCTACGGCTTGTGGTGGTGCGGGATGTCCAGTCCCTTGCGACCGCCGAACTCGACGTGCTACTTCCCTATCTTGCCGATGCCTGTCCGGAAACGGTGCTGGTACTGACCGCCGATAAGATTGACGGCCGCCGAAAGTTTTATCAACACTTCAAGAAGTATGGTGAACTGGTTGATTTCAAGAAGTTTTATGAAAACCAGATTCCCGGTTTTGTCCGCGAACGGGGCCGGCAGCAGGGAATCGCTTTTGCTGAAGAGGCCATCGCCCTTTTTTGCCGCAGGGTCGGCACCAATCTGGCGGAGATTGCCGGCGAACTGGAAAAACTGGCCACCTATCTCGGGGACCGTGACCTTGTCGATGTAAGCGACGTTCGCGAGATCGTTTCCGACACGCGTATCGAAAGTGTTTTTGAGCTGACCAATGCCCTTGGCCGCCGCTCGACATCGGAGGCTGTTCGAGTCCTCAACCGGCTTTTGATCGATGCAACACCTCCACTGGTGCTGCTGACCATGATGACGCGGCATTTTCGTCAGATGTGGAAGGCTCATTATCTACTGGGTCAAGGAGTGGAAAAAAAAGATCTGGTGAAGGGGGTAGGGGTTAATCCTTACTTTCTCGAGGGCCTTCTGGAGCAGGCGCGACTCTTCCCAGCAGACCGTTACCCCTGGATATTCGAGCGTCTGCTGGAACTCGATCTGGCTCTGAAATCCAGCGGTGCACATCCGACAGCCCTGCTTGAGCTTCTGGTGCTGCAGATCTGTCGCAACAAAACCAGCGCATAGAAAAAGGGGCCGCTACAAGGCAGCCCCTTTTCCCATGGTATCGAAAATTTGTAGCGGGCCACTTCAGGCCAGATTGTTGACAAGCTTGCTCAGACGGGAAATTTTACGGCTCGCAGTGGCTTTATGAATAATCCCCTTGGCGGCGGCCTTGTCGATATAGGGAACGGCTTTAGTAAGGGCAGCCTTGGCTGTTTCCTGTTCCCCGTTGGCAACGGCCGTGCGAACCTGCTTGACGAAGGTACGCATGGTGGCACGTACGTGGTTGTTGCGAGCGGCACGAACCGCGGATTGTTTATTGCGTTTGATTGCAGATTTGTGATTGGCCAATGTAAAAGTCCTCCGGTTTATGAATGTTGTCCCGTGTTGCGGGTCTCTGAATAGGGAGATTTTATATCACCGTAATGGGGTTGAGTCAAGATAAGAATTCAACAATGGTCTTTAAAAAACTTATATATTCTATTCATTTATCGTTATTCTGTCAGGAATTATAATAATTTAATCTTTTTAAGTCTGTGCGGAGAGGCATGTCGGAAAAGAAACGGATATCTGTGGCCACCCTGGTGATGGGTGTCGGAACCGGTGCGAGCCGCATTGCCGGCCTGGTGCGGGATATGGTTGTAGCTGGCATGTTTGGTGCCGGATTCGGGACCGATGCCTTTTTTATGGCTTTTACCATTCCCAATCTGCTGCGGCGATTTTTTGCCGAAGGTTCTTTGACCGCAGCCTTTGTGCCGACTTTTTCTCAGGTCCAATACCGGCAGGGGACGGAGGAGGCGCGACGTGTTGCCGATATCTGCTGGACTCTGCTTATTCTGGTCATGGCGGCAGTGACACTGCTTGGTATCCTGGCCGCTCCCGTTATCGTGCAGATGATCGGGGCAGGATTCGGTGCCGTTCCCGGCAAAATTGAATTGACTGTTTTTCTTACCCGCTTGATGTTTCCGTATATCTTTTTTGTCAGCCTTCTGGCACTGATAGCGGGGATACTCAACGTCCTCGGACATTATTTCTGGCCTTCCTTTTCAACGACTCTGTTGAATATCTGCATAATTCTCGGTGCCATTTTTCTGGCACCGCTGTTCCCCGTGCGCCCCGTGGCAGCGCTGGCTGTAGGTGTGCTTCTGGGTGGATTGTTGCAGTTGATCGTTCAGTTTCCGGTGCTGCGGCGCAAGGGCTTTAGGTTGCGCTTCAATGTGGAATTTTCCCATCCGGTGGTTCGAAAAATTGCCACACTGATGGTGCCGGGGCTCGCCGGTGTGGCCATCTATCAGATCAATGTGGTCGTGTCCCGCCTGCTGGCTTCGTTTCTGCGGGAAGGCAGCGTCTCCTATCTTTATTACGGGCAGCGTCTTTTTGAGTTGCCTCAGGGAATATTCATCGTCTCGCTGGCTCAGGCGGTTTTACCGGCCATGAGCCGCCAGGCCGCAGATAAGGACGATGAGGGGGTAAAAGATTCACTGCGGTTTTCGCTGAAGCTGATCGTCCTGGTGTCTCTTCCGGCGGCCGCCGGACTCATGGTTTGCGCGATTCCGGTCTACAGTCTCTTTTTCATGCGCGGCGAGTTTGTCTATCAGGATGTGGTGCAGACTGCTCTGGCCCTTTGTGCGTACGCTCCCGGGTTGTTGTTTGTCGGCATGAGCCGTGTTCTGGCTCCCACGTTTTTTGCCCTGCAGGATACTCGAACCCCGGTATGGGCCGCTTTCTGGACCCTGTTGGCCAACGCTCTGCTGGGTCTGCTGCTCATGAGACCTTTAGGGCACGTCGGCCTGGCCCTGGCCCTTACGCTGGCTTCGTTCTGCAACTGCGTCCTGCTCATCTGGCTGTTGCGCAAAAAAATTGGCTCGTTGGGGCTGTCAGCCGTCGGCGTTACTCTGTTGCGGATTTTGCCGGCCACGCTGATCATGGCGCTGGCGGCTTTTGGCATTTTGTTGGCGGTAGACTGGCAATCTCACGGCGCAGTGGTGGAAAAGGGTCTTGCCTTGACAGCAGCTGTTGCCGGCGGGGGGATTATCTATGTCGGGGTCGGTCTATTGTGCGGAGTGAAAGAGCTTCGGGATGGCCTGACAATGATTCGCCGGAAATGCGTCCGATGACATCAACCGGTTTTCGGTGGTGTTCCTTGAAAATTTCCGTAGCGCTATGTTTTGCGAAAGCTTTGGAGTCTTGCCGTTCCAGCTGATAAGCTCTGCAAGTGGGGTCAGAAAAGGCCTGAGACCTTTGAGAAAAAAATTAAACAGCCGAACAAAGGACTTGACAGGTCCGGGGCCACTTTGGTAGAAATTGCCTCGTTGTTGGTATGCAGGCACGTAGCTCAGTGGGAGAGCACTACCTTGACACGGTAGGGGTCGGCGGTTCAATCCCGCCCGTGCCTACCAGCAGCCGCAAGTGACGACTCGCACCAGATGAGGCATCTCCGGATGCCTCTTTTCATTAGTGGGAAGGGCATTATCATGCTGCGCATTACATTGCCGGACGGTTCCAGCAGAGAGATCCCCGAGGGAAGTTCCCTGAAGGATGTGGCTGTGGATATCGGCTCCCGATTGGCAAAGCAGGCGGTAGCAGGAAAGATCAACGGCAGACCGGTCGATCTGTCGGCCGCGGTGGCGGACGGTGATCGAATCGAAATCATTACTTTGACCAGCGATGCCGGTCTGGAGGTTTATCGTCATACCGCCGCACACCTCATGGCCCACGCCGTAAAGGATCTGTTCGGTGAAGCCATTCAGGTAACCATCGGGCCTTCCATTGAAAACGGCTTTTATTACGACTTTTATTCCCCGGAGCATACATTTTCCCCTGAAGATTTTGAACGCATCGAGCAGCGCATGCAGGAGTTGGTCGATGCCGACTTGCCGATTGCACGGGAAGAAATCCGGCGGGAACAGGCCATTGACCTGTTTCGCAGTCTGGGCGAGGACTACAAGGTTCAGCTTATCGAGGAACTGTCCGAGCCGGTGGTGTCCCTTTATCGTCAGGGAGACTTCGTCGATCTATGTCGTGGGCCCCATTTGCCTCGCACCGGTCTGATCAAGGCTTTCAAGCTGACCAGCGTGGCCGGTGCCTATTGGCGTGGCGATGAAAAAAACGCCATGCTGCAGCGCATTTATGCCACGGCATTTCCCGACAACAAGCAGCTTCGCACCCATCTGGCACGAATTGAAGAGGCCCGCAAGCGGGACCATCGCCGGATCGGCAGGGAGCTCGATCTCTTTTCTTTCAATGAAGAGGCCGGGGCTGGTTTGGTGATCTGGCATCCTCGGGGCGCCCTGCTGCGTACTTTACTCGAAGATTTCGAGCGGCGGGAGCATCTTCGGCGAGGTTACGACCTTGTTCTTGGACCGCAGATTCTTAAAACCGAGCTTTGGCAGACTTCCGGTCATTATGACAACTACCGTGAAAACATGTACTTCACGGAAGTGGACGGTCAGGGTTACGGTATCAAACCCATGAACTGCCTTTCGCATATGCTGATTTACAAGTCGCATATGCGTTCCTATCGGGATCTTCCTCTGCGTTATTTCGAACTGGGGACGGTTCATCGTCATGAAAAATCCGGCGTGTTGCACGGTTTGTTGCGTGTCCGTGGATTTACTCAGGACGACGCTCATATACTTTGTACTCCGGAACAATTGGACGGAGAGATCAAGGGTGTCCTGGCTTTTGTTCAGGATGTCATGGGAATTTTTGGATTCGAGTACGAAGTGGAAATTTCGACCCGGCCGGACAAATCCATCGGCAGCGATCGGGATTGGGAACTGGCGACTACCGCTTTGTTGGGTGCCCTTAAAGATTCAGGTCTCAGCTTTAAAATCAACGAAGGCGACGGCGCTTTTTATGGTCCCAAGATCGACATCAAGCTCAAGGACGCTCTTGACAGGAAGTGGCAGTGTGCTACAATCCAGTGCGATTTTACCCTGCCGGAGCGATTCGATCTCAACTATATCGGTGCTGACGGCGAAAAGCACCGACCCGTCATACTCCACCGTGTCATCCTTGGCGCCATCGAACGGTTTATTGGGGTTTTGATAGAGCATTACGCCGGAAACTTTCCTCTGTGGATTTCTCCGGTTCAGGCGAAGATCGTGAATGTCACCGACAACCAGGCAGACTATGCCGAACAGGTGTTTCGTCATTTACGGGATGCCGGCGTGAGGGTTGAGAAGGATCTCCGCAACGAAAAGCTGGGCTTCAAAATTCGCGAAGCGCAGATGGCGAAGATTCCATATATGTTGGTTGTGGGTGATAATGAAATGCAATCCGGGACCGTTGCACCACGCTATCGCAACGGCAAGAATCTTGACCCCATGTCGGTTGCCGACTTTGTCCGGCACGTTCAGGACGAGTGCAGTCGATACCATTAGGAGGTGTCACCATAGCTAAGCAAGAGACACGCATAAACAGTGATATCCGTGCCAGACAGGTTCGGGTGGTGGATGACGAAGGCGAGTTGCTCGGTATTCTGGCCGTGCCCGAAGCTCTGGCGATTGCGGCAGAGCGCGGCCTCGATCTCGTGGAGGTATCTCCCAATGCCGATCCTCCGGTCTGCCGGGTCATGGACTATGGCAAGTATAAATACCAGGCCAGCAAGAGGGCTGCGGAGGCCAAAAAGAAATCGGCCAAGGTTGAGGTCAAGGAAGTAAAGATGCGCCCCAAGACCGAGGAGCACGACTTCCAGGTCAAACTGCGCAATGCCCGACGCTTTCTGGAGTCTGGAAACCGCGTCAAGGTGACCGTAATGTTTCGCGGCAGAGAGGTGACCCATCCCGAGTTCGGCCGCAGCTTGATGGATAAACTTGCCGTTCAGGTTGCCGATATTGCGCAGGTGGAAATGGCGCCGCGTATGGCCGGTCGTTTTATGACAATGGTTGTGGCACCCAAAAAATAGATCATCAAAGAACAAGGAGATAAGCAGATGCCCAAGATGAAAACCAACCGCGGTGCCGCCAAACGCTTCCGGAAGACCGGCACCGGCAAGATTCGACGCAACAAGGCTTTTACCAGTCACATACTGACCAAAAAATCGACCAAGCGTAAGCGGGATTTGCGCCGTGCTACGCTGGTTTCCAAAGCGGATGCCGGCAATATCGCCCAGCTTATTCCTTACAAGTAACTGGTTGTTTTGAAGCACCCGTTTCAAGACCGTGAACTGAGGGGACAGGTCTCCTCCTTCAGATCCGGCAGCGGCTGAGCCGCCTATTTCGCACATCGAAGGAGTTACTGATGCCAAGAGTCAAAAGAGGTTTTAAAGCGAGACGCAGGAGAAACAAGGTTCTTAAACTGGCCAAGGGATACCGGGGAGCCAGGGGAAAGCTGTTCCGCAGTGCTACTGAGGCCGTTGATCGCGGTCTGAAGTACGCTTTTCGCGACCGCAAGGTCAAGAAGCGGGATTTTCGTGCTTTGTGGATTTCGCGTATCAACGCAGCCGCCCGTGAAAACGGCCTGTCCTACAGTCGTCTGGTGCATGGCCTGAAACAGGCGCAGATCGGGCTGGACCGCAAGGTGCTGGCGCAGCTTGCTGTTGCCGATCCGGCCGGGTTTTCAGCAGTTGTCGATAAAGCCAAGGCCCGGATGCAGTAAATACTGAAAAAAAGAGATGGGGCCGGCCTCATCTCTTTTTTTTTGCTTCAATTTCGGAAGCCTCAGGGCTTCCTTTCCTTTTTCAGACTTCGACAAAGGGATCGCTATGAGGGAGCAACTCGCAGAATTATTGGAGCAGGGCCGCTCCGCCTTGATGGCCGCTGATACGGCAGATGCACTGCAACAGGCTCGGGTGGCCTTGCTGGGCAAAAAGGGTTCCATGACCGGCATCATGAAAGGGATGGGCCGCATGACGGCGGAAGAAAGGCCCGTTATCGGTGCCTTGGCCAACAAGATCAAAGTGGAACTGGAGGCCCTTTTTGAAGAACGGGCCGCAATCGTACAACAGCAGGAGATGCAGCAGCGACTGGCCAGTGAGCGTATCGACGTTACCTTGCCCGGCCGAACTCACGCTCGAGGTTCCAAGCATCCCGTTACCTTGGTCACGGAAGAGATCTGCGACATATTCGCCTCCCTGGGGTTCGGAGTCGAAGAAGGGCCGGAGGTGGAACAGGACTTCTATAATTTTGAAGCCCTCAACATGCCCAAAGACCATCCCGCCCGGGACATGCAGGACACCTTCTATATCAACGATGACGTTGTGCTGCGCACTCATACCTCGCCGGTACAGATTCGTGCCATGCTCAAACACGCCCCGCCGGTGCGGGTTATTGCGCCGGGAACGGTTTACCGACGGGATTCGGATATCACCCACACCCCCATGTTTCACCAGATCGAGGGTTTTCTGGTCGACCGTCACATTACCTTTGGCGACCTCAAGGGCGTATTGACGACCTTTATTACTCAGTTCTTCGGCAAAAATGTGGGCGTACGTTTTCGGCCCTCGTTCTTTCCGTTTACCGAGCCGAGCGCCGAAGTGGACATTCAGTGCGTGATTTGTGGTGGTAGTGGTTGCCGGGTGTGTAAGAAGTCGGGCTGGTTGGAGATTCTCGGTAGCGGCATGATCGACCCGGAAGTCTTCAAGTCCGTGAACTATGATTCGGAAAAATACAGCGGTTTTGCTTTTGGCATGGGGATAGAGCGTATCGCCATGCTCAAATACGGCGTCAATGACCTGCGGCTTTTCTTTGAAAACGACGTGCGTTTTTTGCAGCAGTTTTGACAGCCTGGCGCTTTTTAAAACTGTCGATGCCGAACGGCTGTTGCCCGCAAAGGATTTCAAGAGATGATAGTATCGTATAACTGGTTGAAAGAATTCGTTGATTTCGATCTGACTGCCGAAGAACTGTCCCATCGGCTCACCATGGCGGGTCTGGAAGTCGATGCCCTCGAATTGCTTGGGTCCGAAATGGACTCAGTCATTGTCGGCCGTCTCGACTCTGTAAAACCGCATCCCGATGCTGATCGTCTGACGGTGTGTCAGGTTGTTACCGGTGACGAAACCGTTCCCGTTGTTTGCGGCGCGACAAATCACAAAGCCGGTGATCTGGTGGCTTTGGCGCAGGTCGGCACTCGGTTGCCGGGTGACTTCAAAATCAAGAAAAGCAAAATTCGCGGGCAGGTTTCCATGGGCATGCTCTGCTCAAAAACGGAGCTTGGTCTGGCGGAAGCGTCCGAAGGCATTCTGATTCTGCCGCCGAACTCCCCTCTGGGTAAGCCGGTTTTTGACGTACTGGGGTTGAAAGATGCTCGTCTTGAAATTGGCCTGACTCCCAACCGTCCCGACTGTCTCAGTTTGGTGGGTGTTGCCCGGGAAGTGGCCGCCATGGTCAATCGTTCCTTGGCCCTGCAGCACAGGGTTCCCGAAGAAAGGGGCGAGCCCTGTAGCGACAGTGTCTCTATCGCCATTGAAGATCAGGATCTTTGCCCCCGCTACGGGGCACGACTGATTCGCGGAGTGACGATTGGTCCGTCTCCGGAATGGATGGTGAAAAAGCTCGAAGCCATCGGCCTGCGATCCATCAACAATGTCGTCGATGTCACCAACCTGGTTCTGATGGAGTTGGGACATCCTCTGCACGCCTTTGACTACGATCATATGCGCGGAGGTCGCGTAGTCATTAAGCGGGCCGGGGAAGGGGAAACCTTCACGACCCTCGACGGGCAGGTACGCGTCCTGCGTTCGGAAGATCTGGTGATCTGTGATGGCGAAGGACCGGTGGCGCTTGCGGGAATCATGGGTGGAGAGAACTCGGAAGTGGGTCCCGGAACCTGCCAGGTGCTTCTGGAAAGTGCCTATTTCAACCCCGCCACGGTTCGTCGTACCAGCAAGCGTCTCGGCATGCACACGGAAGCCTCTCACCGCTTTGAGCGAGGCGCCGATGTGAATATGGTGCCCATCGCTTTGGACAGAGCGGCGGCCCTGATCATGGAAGTGGCCGGCGGCACTGTAGCTCAGGGCATGATCGATTGCTATCCTCAGCCTCTTGTGGAGCGACGCATCGTGCTCAAGCTTTCCCGGGTCAACGGGGTTCTGGGGCTGAACCTGAACGCAAATGAGGTTCGGTCACTTTTGCAATCCATCGGCCTCGGCGTGCAACAGGGAGAGCAGAGCGAAACTGTTTCAGTCCTGATTCCGACATTCCGCCCTGATCTTGAACGGGAAATTGATCTGATCGAGGAAGTGGCCCGGTTGCACGGCTACGACAAAATTCCCGTGACCATGCCCACCAGCCAGATGATCTGCCATCGACCCGAGCCTGCCCAACGCTATGCACGGCAGATTCGTAACACCATGGTTGGCGGGGGCTTTTCAGAAATCGTCAACTATTCTTTCATTGCTTCCGAGTGGGATCGCCTGCTTTTGGATGCCGATGATCAACGTCGCCACACGGTTCGCATTCTTAATCCACTGACCGAAGAGCAATCCGTCATGCGCAGCAGCCTGGTACCGAGCATGCTGGAGACTGTCGCCCGCAACCGGGCTTATCGGTCTACGGATCTTCGCCTTTTTGAATTGCGCCCGGTATTTCAGCCACAGGACGGCGAGCTGCTGCCTCATGAAAGCCTGCGGCTTTGTGCCGCCATCAGCGGTCGTCGCGAGCCTCTCTGTTGGGCCCGGGCCGAGGAATTCGTCGATTTCTATGATTTGAAGGGCCAACTGGAACGTCTGTTCGCGGGTCTTCAATTGACGAAGGTTTCTTGGGAGGCACGGCACAGTGACAGCTTTTATCACCCCGGCAAATCCTGTACGGTAGGTTTGGCGTCGGGCTCTGTCGGAACCCTTGGCGAGGTTCATCCGCAGGTTTTAAAAAACTTTTCCATTGACCAACCGGTCTTTATCATGGATCTTGATCTGAGCGCCGTTTTTGCGGAGGCAGGTGTCGGTCGGCCTTTTCAGGCGATTTCCCGGTTCCCGGATATTTGCCGTGACAGCGCCCTGCTGGTTGATGAAGAGGTCGATGCGGGCCGAGTATTCTCCGTTATCGAAGAGGTGCGGGGGGCCACGGTCGAGGATTTCACCCTCTTTGATCTTTACCGCGGCGCGGGTATTCCGCAGGGTAAAAAAAGCCTGGCCATTCGGGTTCGCTACCGCAGCGCCGAAAAGACCCTGACCGATGAAGAAATTTCGGCGGCTCATGAACGTATCATCGCGGCCCTTAGAAAACGGGTTGGGGCGGAGATCCGCTGAAAAAAGCTTTGATCGCGACAAGTTCCTATGATATAACCTGTTGATGTTCATGGACTTACGTTATCGGAAGGGGGGCGAATCTATGACTAAGGCGGACCTCGTGGAACGCGTCTATCTCAAAACCGGCTTTTCAAAAAAGGAGTCCGCTCAAATTGTAGAGACGGTCTTTGATTTGATGAAGTCGACACTGGAAAACGGTGAAAAGATCAAGCTGGCCGGTTTCGGTAACTTCGTGGTTAAAAACAAGGCCACGCGAAAGGGACGCAATCCGCAAACCGGTGAGGAGATTCAAATATCGTCCCGCAAGATTTTAACGTTCAAGCCCAGCCAGGTCCTCAAATCCGTCATCAACGGCGAGGATTAATCTGGCAGGGCGATCGGGCCGGTTGATCATGGACGCTCCCATTCCCGATAAGTTGTATTTTAAAATCGGCGAAGTCGTTGCTCTGACCGGCGTTAAGGCGCATGTGTTGCGTTATTGGGAGTCGGAATTTGGTTCCGATTTCCGGCCTCAGAAGAGTCGGGGTCGGCAACGCCTTTATCGTAAGCAGGACATCGAGCTCGCTCTGCGCCTTAAGAGTCTTCTCCACGAACAGGGATACACCATTGCCGGTGCGAAGAAGTTGCTGCGAAGCTGTGTGACTGAAAAGACAGGAGCCGATTCGGGAACGGATGCCGGATCAGCCCTTCGTTTGTTGAATGAGCTGAGAAACGACCTGGTTCGCCTTCGCAAAACCCTGGAGCGCTAGATTTGCAAGGCTCGGCTTCTTTTGGTTTGAGTTCCGTGTTGCAAGCTGTGGCCAAGGCACGCTCGGTCAGGATCGTTCGCATTTGTCATTTTTCAACCCCGGACAATTTTTTCCCCCCAGCATGGTCCCCGATTCCGGGGATTTCTTCCTTTCTACATTCCTTCGACGCAGTCGATTTGCCTGAAACAGGCGATGCTTGACCAAGCCACTCGCGGTGGGGGTGTAACCACCATGCCCGGCTCAGCCCTTTCCCTGTCCATGACTTATTTGCTCGTTCATGGCCTGCCGCTGGAGTTCGTTTTCCGGCGTTTTGAGGAGTTGCTGGAAATGTCGCGAGAAGTTGCTTTTACAGTGATGTCATTTTTTGTTGTTGATGTCCTTGCTCTGTCGGCCTGATTGGCAGCGTTGCAGGACCGGCAAGAGCCGGATTGATGGTTTAGCGGTATTTTCATGACTGCATTTGCTTTTATTGCTTAAGGAAGAACATAGAGGAACGGGACTATGGACTATGCAATTGCCCGCCGCATGATGGTCGAAAGGCAGATTGAGGCCAGAGGGATCAGGGACCCCCTGGTGATCGAAGCCATGAAGCGCGTACCCCGTCACCTTTTTGTCGAAAATGCCCTGTGGAGCCAGGCTTACGGGGATCATCCCTTGCCTATTGGGGAAAAACAGACCATTTCTCAGCCCTACATGGTGGCCCTGATGACCCAGGCGCTCCAGCTTAGAGGTGGTGAAAAGGTCCTTGAAATCGGTACCGGATCGGGTTACCAGGCGGCCGTGCTGTCCCAGATCGCGTCCCGCGTTTACAGTGTCGAACGGATTGCTTCGCTGGCACGACGGGCTCGTCAGGTTCTCGACAGTATCGGTTGTCGCAATGTCAATATCAAGTTAAGCGACGGCACCGTCGGCTGGGAAGAGGAGGCCCCTTTTGACGGAATTGTCGTCACCGCCGGTTCCCCCGGGGTGCCTTCCCGATACCTTGCCCAACTGGCGCCAAACGGGCGTCTGGTCATTCCTGTCGGAGGTCGAGAGCATCAGGTTCTCAAAAGGATCATACGTCAGGGGGCGGATGACTTCAGGGAGGAAGACGTGGTTGACTGCCGCTTTGTCCCCCTTATCGGCAAGGAAGGATGGGACGAAGGGGAGGGTGTCTGATGGTGTATCTGCGAGCCCTCTACGACTGGGTTTTGCGTTGGGCTCACACGCCCTACGGCGAGCCGGCTCTGCTGATGCTGGCTTTTGCCGAGTCATCTTTTTTCCCCTTGCCTCCGGATGTTTTGCTGCTGGCCCTGTGTCTCGCCCTGCCGACCCGCGCCTACCGATACGCCTTTTTGTGTACGGTCGGGTCCGTTTTCGGCGGGATTTTCGGCTACCTGATCGGTTACGGTTTCTGGACGTCGACAGCGGTTTACTTCTACAGGTACGTGCCCGGAGTCACACCGCAAGGTTTTGAACACATTCAGCAGCTCTTCGGCGCCTACGATTTCTGGGTTATCTTCACTGCCGGCTTTACCCCCATTCCATACAAGATATTCACCATAGGTGCGGGTGTTTTTGAAATCAACTTTCTGCTTTTTGTGCTGACATCCATCGTGAGCCGCGGATTAAGGTTTTTTCTGCTGGCCGGCCTGATATATACTTGCGGAAACAAAGTAAAGGTGATCATTGACAAATACTTCAATCTCCTTACCATGGCTTTTGTCATTCTGCTGTTGGGAGGGTTTCTTCTCTTTGCCCGCTTGCGCTAAAACCTGAAGCACGGTTATAGAAGGATGAGGTTTGATGCTCGGTCTGCTGCGCCATATCTGGACATTGGCAGTTCTGGTTCTGTTCGCCGTTGGTTGCACTGCTTCTAGTGGAGTTTATCATACCGTCGAGCGGGGTCAGACCCTGTATCGCATTGGCCAGGTCTATGGTGTGGGCGTCGACCAACTGGCCCGGGTCAACCGGTTGCAAGATCGTTCCCAGCTCCAGGTCGGTCAAAAGTTGTTCGTACCCGGTGCCAGTGCCGTCCGTCCGGTACCTTCCAGTGTCGCCACCGTTAACCGGACTGCTCCTGCACCTCGTCCCCGACAAGCCGCCGCTTCTGCTGCACCGGCCCGCGCTGCCCAACAAAAGCCTTCGGCCGCATCGCCGGAGTCACAGCTGTCATCGGCACCTAGTCCGCACTCCGTAGCGGCACCCGCCGCCAGGGGGGACTTCATCTGGCCGGTGCGGGGCTCCGTTGTCAAGCAATTCGCAAAGAACGGCGATCAGGCCAATAAAGGAATAGAAATTGCCGTTGCCGACGGGTCCACCGTTGTGGCTTCTGCCGCCGGCAAGGTCACCTACAGCGGCGACGGCATCAAGGGCTATGGCAACCTGATTATTCTTCGGCATGACAATACCTTCTTTACCGTGTATGGGTTTAATAAAAAAAACCTCGTACAATCAGGGAGCTTTGTAAGCCAGGGGCAAAGCATCGCGCTGGCGGGTCAGCCGCCTGCCGGCGGTTCGGCCAGACTTCATTTTGAAATTCGTCGGGGTCGTGAGGCGGTGAATCCTCTGGGCCTGCTTCCTTGAAGTTTGATGGCGTCGCAAAAAGTCCGTTTTACGGCGTTACGGTGTTTTTTCGGGACCTCGACATACCCTGTGTATGACTTCGCCCCTGAAAAAACACCAGTTCTTGCGGGACGAAATTTTTGCTTAGCCATCTTATGAGTTTTTGCGAGAGCATCAAGCTCGGCAAGTTGAGATTTTTCTACCAGAAGGGGTAAACAGATCATGGCGGACATCAATGAAGAAGCTTTTCTGGAAGAGGCGGATGGCGATGAGAATGAAGATGAGAATTCCGAGGAGGAAAAGCAGGTATCCGAAGAGGAAAGGTCCTCGGGTGACGATGCCATCAAGTTGTACCTGAAGGAAATTCAGAAAACCCGTTTGCTCACTGCCGAGGAAGAAAAAGCTCTGGCCCGCCGTATTGCTTCCGGCGATCAGGCGGCACGGGATCACATGATTGAGTCAAACCTGCGTCTGGTCGTTAAGATTGCCAAACGCTACATGAATCGGGGCCTGCCCTTTCTTGACCTCATCGAAGAGGGCAACATGGGGCTTATTAAAGCGGTCGAGCGTTTTAAGCTGAGCAAGGAATGCCGTTTTTCCACTTATGCGACCTGGTGGATACGCCAGTCCATCGAGCGGGCCCTGGTGAACCAGAGCCGCACCATTCGACTTCCGGTTCATGTCTCCGACGATATCAACAAATTCATCAAAATCAGCCGGGAACTGGTTCACCGCCTCAATCGCGAACCTCAGGCCGAAGAGATTGCCGAGGCCATGGGTGTCGAGACGGCCTATATACGTCGCCTGATGGTGCTGGTGAAAAAGACCTATTCCATTGAACACCCCATGGGAGAAAATCGCGATTACAGCCTCATCGACACAATTGAAGACGTCAATGCCGACGATCCTTCGGTGTTTCTGGAAGATTTGGATAAATACGCTCATATCTGCCGGTGGCTCGAAGCCCTTTCGGAAAGTGAAAGGGAAATACTGACCCTGCGCTTCGGTCTTGACGATCGAGAACCACAAACCCTCGATACGATTGGTCAGAAATTCGGAGTGACACGGGAAAGAATCCGCCAGATCGAGGCGAAAAGCCTCGATAAGCTGCGCCGGATCATGGAAGATTCCGAGGCCAGCGGCCTTGCCGTTATGGAGAAGGATCGAAAGGGACGTTGATGAGGTCGGGTTGACAGCTTTAAAGGCTGCACTCTTTTCATCGGAAGGATGAGTCAAACATGGACGATCTGAAAAAAGTCATCCGAGACATTCACGACTTCCCCCAAAAAGGGGTTGTGTTTAAGGACATCACCACGCTGCTGGCCGATGCCAAGAGTTTTCACCGTATGGTGGACCTTCTTGCGCATCGTTATCTTGACAAAAAAATTGACCAGGTCGTCGGTGTTGAAGCCCGCGGCTTTATCCTCGGCGCGGCGCTGGCTTACAAACTGGGGACCGGCATCACCCTGGTGCGAAAACCCGGCAAGCTGCCCTATAAAACCGTTCGTAAAAGCTACGAACTCGAGTATGGAACCGACACCCTTGAAATTCACCAGGACGCTTTCAATAAAGGGGCACGGGTCATTATCGCCGACGATCTCCTCGCCACCGGTGGTACTGTGTCCACGGTTGTGGAATTGGTAGAAGAAATCGGGGCCGAGGTGATCGAATGCGCCTTTCTGGTGGAACTGGAATTTCTGAAAGGCAGGGAGCGTTTGCCGCAAGGTAAAGTTTTCAGCCTTCTGCAATTTTGAAACTCGCTGCAATGAGTCGCTGACAATTTCGATCCGACGACATGGCCTGATGCAACCAGTGGCGCCACCGGCAAAGCCCTTGTCAAGCCCTTCGGCATGCGCTATAAAAACACCTCTGGCCCCGTAGCTCAGCTGGATAGAGCAACCGCCTCCTAAGCGGTAGGTCGTGCGTTCGAATCGCGCCGGGGCCGCCAATAAAAGCAGGTACTTGCAAGGTTTTAATGCTTCAAGTCTCTTTTGTATTTCTAAAATCTCTACCACTTGCTCTACCACTTTTGCGCATAAAAAACTTGTTCAAGCGTCCTGGATATCCTGTCCTCCTCTCGAAAGTCCACTTCCTCATAAGGTTTGAGAATCCCGTGCTCCCGGGCGAACTCCACCATCGTCACCTTGTCATGAAAGCCAGGGCAGCAAATATTGTTGTAAATGTCCGCCCCGTAATATGATCCCAGGTATTCTGCATACGGCCTGAATCGATTTTTTATTAGTCGTTCCTAAAAAACTCGAAATAGCATCTTTAGCGGGCGATCACCGAGTTCATCGAGATCTGTTAAAACCGCCAAAAGCGCCAGGCGCGGCTAGATTATCTTTCGCCAGTTGCTTACGAACAGAAATATTTCAAAGAGCTAAGTGCAGCGTAGTGGTTTGGTGTTTGCTATTGACGACAGACCCCAAAGCTCCTTTTCGACGCTGGAAAGCCCAAGGCTATTGAGTAAGGATGTCCCCGGAACTCCGGAGGAGCATGAGAAGCCGTTGGTCTTGGTTTAGCAGAGGATAGGGGCCGGGTCTGCTTTTTTGTGAAAAGGCAGGCGGATATGGTGGTGCATGCTCTTTCGCCGGTCACCGGTGCAAAATGTGGGCGTTTTTCGGAATCCGGCCGCTTTTGCGCCAGGTTTTTTTGTTGACAAGCTGGCCGGCAACCGCCATTACTAAAAATAGTAGGTTTTGAGTGGCAAATTGCACGGGGTTGTCGTTGATGCCCCGTTTTTTTGCCAGGGCGACCGAAAGGGATTACCTATCATCAAGTGGCAGGCCCAACCAGTATTTTGATAACCGGATGGATGCGGCGGCGGAGTTATTCAACAGAAATATCATCAGTCGAATCATTGTCAGCGGTGATAACAGTAGCAGATATTACAATGAACCGCTGGATATGCGTAATGCGCTTATTCAGCAAAGTGTTCCCGCCAACAGAATACACATGGATTATGCCGGGTTCAGAACCCTGGATTCGGTTGTTCGGACAAAAGAAATTTTCGGACAGGACAAGATAATTGTCATATCTCAGAAATTTCATAATGAACGTGCGGTGTTTATTACCAGGAAAAAGAGTATTGATGCACAGGGATTCAATGCCGCTGATGTCACTGAAAACAAACGTCTCAAAACACGATTGCGCGAAATAGGCTCTTGCAATAAAATCCACAGTGGAAGTTGTTTTTGGTGTGCAACCAAAATTTCTTCGTGAATCCATTGATATCAACGAAGAATGAAAGCTCTCGAAAACAGACCTGGACGGAAAAATAAGTTTACGTAAACTGAAAACATTTATCGCAAAGGAGATAACCAATGAAAAAAATACTTGCATTTGTACTAGCCATAACACTTGTTTCACTCGGTTTATCGATGGCATCAAGCCATGGAGACGCTGAAAAGGAGGAAATCAAAGACTATGGCAAACAACCCTGGGTGGTTGATATTGAAGAGCTGACGAAAAACAATCAGAACTTCCGAACTGCCATGTGGACCGGCCAATATCTTCAGATGACGGTTATGTCCATTCCTGTCGGTGGTGAGATCGGTCTTGAAGTGCATACTAACGAAGATCAGTTTATGCGGGTTGAAGAAGGAAAAGCCCGGGTTGTCATGGGGCCGGCCAAAGATAATTTGACGTTTGATAAAAACGTTTCTGATGACTGGGCAATATTCATTCCTGCGGGTGTCTGGCACAATGTTATGAATACGGGCGAGAAGCCATTGAAAGTGTATACCATTTACTCACCGCCCGAACATCCCGCGGGAACTGTGCATAAAACCTTTGAGGAATCCGAAGCTGATCATCACCATCATCATTAAGCATTCCGGAATAACCTGCAGACTGGCAGGCTTAAGGAGAGGTCGTCGCCGCATTCGTGATATCGGCGTTCTGGCGCTTTGAGTCCTTGCTTTTGTAACCCTGTCGAACCTCAAAGACCGTTCCTTCAAGCGTGGAAAATACCTTGGGATTTACGCCGACCTCGTCTGCGGACTTTCTCATCCATTCATGGAATTGATCCCGCTTGCTCTTGTCGGGGATTCGATCCAGCGGCACCCTGCCATCAAGGTAGAGGGTGCGCTTCTTGCCTGTCGGCAGCAATACATCATAGGACCACGTCACGTCTTCATCCGAAAGGCCCAACGAATCTCGCAGGATAGTTCTGAAGAGCTTTTCACATCCGATTCCGGTTTTACGGTAGACACTCGTCATGCCACCAGCCGCATTATGAGCGGCACACATCATTGGGTGGTCCAGCTCGAACCAGCTGTAAAACGGGTCCGCCTGATACAGTGCCTGGAACTGCTCTAAAGTCAGGCCGCCTCCCTTGTTGCCCTGGCCGAATTTCGGTTTGTACTTCGCGCACACACGAATCGGCTCTAGAGCGAGGTCAAGATAGGCCGCGTCATTCTGTCTCAGGCGAGTTATCCTTCTTGTTGTCATCTAGCTTCAAGCCTTCCATTGGTGTCGTAACGGCTAACCTCGCTTTTCAGCGGGCGCGGCTTTTTGCGATCCGCTGCAAAAGCCTTGATAGCTTCGTGTCTGCCAAAGCACGAAGTCAATTTTTTTTATATCGGTGATCTGATCGCGCTGGTCTATCAATTAGTCAAAGACCTCAATCATTAACTTGTCTTCAGGGGATTCAATACGCTTGCTGTACCATGTGCGAATCCCTTTAAAGATGATTTTCGCTCTCACCATTCTTATTCGGTGAGGAATACGCTGGGGCTTTTTGTCCTGTGTTTTTGATTACATAATGGTCCCAAACGGGTTCATTCGGATCAAGAGTTGCTGATAGTTTGCTTGAAAACGATGGTTCGTAGCGGCCAAGAATAGCATGCAAGTGGTCAAGAGTCTCTTCGAACCGAGGAGATACTTCTTTCCCTCTTTCCATAAACGATTAATACTCTGAATACCAATCTCTAGGACGCTGCCTGATGCGGTAGAAGTGATTAAAGCGTTTCTGGATTATTTTATGAGTGCCTACATCGACAGCCGGAAGCATCGACATTATTTCCAGGTACTGACCGATGCCCTCACGTACTTTCTCGATTGCAGCAACAAAATCATCCTTTTGCATCGGGATTCTCCAAGGCTATCGGGGGTGGCCCTTGAGCCGGGCCCCGCAGGGGCATCTGGTTGCCTTGGTGCGTGGGTAGTTCCCCGGGTTTTGGATTTATGGTATAAGGCGGTAACCAGTATTCGGGAAAAGAACCCTGAGGGCTGAAATCCCATTCCAACCTGCGAAGCAAAGCATTTTTCATTTCGTGGAGGCGCACGCGTCAGGTCAGGGTCGTGGAAAGTCGCTCATACGTTGTTGGGTGGACTTTTTGCGACGCCAGCGAAAAAGGTTACCGGTCATGATTCAGCTTTACAACGTTTGCAAGACCTACCAAAAGGACGCTGCATCCGCTCTTCACAATTTGAACCTGAAGATTGCCAAGGGGGATTTTGTTTATATCACCGGTCCGTCCGGTGCCGGCAAATCGACGCTTCTGAAGCTACTTTATTGTGCCGAAAAGCCGAACCGGGGTCAGATTCTGGTCAATGGAAAAAATATTACCCGCATGGGCAGCTCACATGTTCCGCAACTGCGTCGACATACGGGCATTGTCTTTCAGGATTTCAAATTGCTTGAAAGTCGGACGCTGTTTGAAAACGTGGCGTTCCCATTGGAGGTTCAGGGTAAAAAGCGGTTCGAAATCAGCAACAAGGTCTATCAGACGCTGAAGCACGTCGGTCTGCACGGAAAACTGCACAAATACCCTCTGCAGCTGTCGGGAGGAGAGCAGCAGAGGGTGGCGATTGCCCGGGCTCTGGTCGTCGATCCCCTGATTCTGCTGGCCGATGAACCCACCGGCAACCTTGATCTGGAAGTCACCCTGGAAATCTTTGAACTGTTCAAGAAGGCCAACGCTCGAGGCACCACGGTCCTTCTGGCCACCCACGATCAGGAGCTGATACGGCGATTTCCACGCCGCGCCATTGCTCTGGAAAACGGTCAGCTGGTCTATGATCACACACCCTAGCCAGCGCATGGATAGTTGGACAGGCTCCTGGCAGCCGTCAATCATTGGCGGCGTTACCGGGACAGAGCCTGCACTGCCGCGAAAAGATTGAGGAGGTATCGTGCTCGATCCGCTGATTTATCTGTTTCGCCGGGTTTTCCGTAATATTCGGCAGAGTCCGGTGTTGTGCAGCGCCGCTGTCGGCACGGTGGCGGTGGCTCTCACCATTCTCGCTTTTTTTTCCCTGATTGTTATCAACGTACAATCCCTGGCGGCGCACTGGAGCGAAGAAATTCAAATTGTTGCGTATCTGGAACGAGAGCCTTCCCCGGCCCGTCTCAAGCAATGGCGGGCCAGCATCGAAGAGATGCCCGAAGTGGCGGCGGTGCTTTATGTCGATCAGCAGGAAGCGTTGCGTCGGTTCAAGAGTCGCCTCGGTTCCGATTCGGACCTTTTGGAGGGCTTCGGGGCGGAGATTCTTCCCGCATCGCTGGAGATTTCGCTGCGCGAGCAGTACCGCACCCGTGAATCGGCGGAAACGGTGGTAGGAAGGCTTCGTCACAATCCGGAACTGGCGGAATTCAACTACGGCCAGGACTGGCTGGAGCGGTTCGAGGCCTTTCTGGAACTGCTGCGTTTTGGGGCTGTGGTGTTGGGAATTTTTCTGCTGTTCGCGGCGCTTTTTATCGTGGCCAATACCATCAAGCTGACCCTTTACGCCCGCCGCGACGAGCTGGAAATCATGGCCCTGGTAGGGGCGACTTCCTGGTTCATAAAAATCCCCTTTCTCCTGGAGGGGGCTTTGCAGGGAGCTCTGGGGGCTCTTTTAGCCCTGATAGGAGCACTGGCTCTGTTTCAGCTTTTTCTGCGTCAGGGACTGGTAGCGCTGTTGTCTGTTTCCGGTGGCGACCAGGTTGTCTTTCTTGTCTGGCAGCAGCAGTTGATGCTGGTGTGCACCGGGATTCTGCTGGGCCTTGTCGGCAGTGTACTGTCGTTGCGAAAATTTGTGCGTATCTAGAAGGGATATCTCATGCCCTTTATTCGATTTTTCTGGGTGGTCCTGCTGGGAATGCTGTGGTTGAGCGCCATTCCGGCGGTCGCAGACAATCTCGAAGCCAATCGCCAGGAGCTCAGGCGGATTCAGGAACAGATCAAAATCCTTTCCGAGAACCTGCAACAAGAACGCAAGGAGCGAGGCGTTGTAGAAAAAGATCTGGAGGGATTGCAGCGTCAGTTGACCCGGTTGCGGGCTCAGGAGGGGCGCCTGGATAATGACTTCAAATCCACTCTACGGGAAATCACCGTCACTGAAAAAGACATTGCCGCTCTACACAAGCAGACCCGGCAGAGAAAAGATCTGGTTGCCAGACGGCTGGCGGCCATGTACCGAGGGGAGGAGATGCGCCTGCTGCGGATTCTGTTCAGCAACCGTTCTCCTGCGGCCATCGCCGAGGACTACCACCTTTTCAAGCGAGTGGTTGAGCACGACCGGGTACTGCTTGAAGGTTTTCGCCACGATCAACAGTTGCTCGATAGGAAGCTGGCCGAACTGGATGGGCTCAAGTCCCGGCAGCAACAGCAGATGCAGCAACTTCAGGCCAATCGCGATACCCTGCAGGAAGGACGCAGGCTCAAGACCCGTCTGCTGACTCAACTGCAGCAGCGGGAAGGTTCTCTGGCCTCCGAATTAACCGGTTTGCAGGAGAAAAGAGAGCGGCTTGCGACACTGGTCAAAAAACTTGAATCCGCCCCGACCCCCACGTATACTCAGCCGGCTGACGGATTTGCCCGGCAAAAAGGCCGGCTTGGCTGGCCTGTCAAAGGCCGTGTCAAAATCCCTTTTGGTTCCGGCCGCCTCGCGGACCTCGGCACCTTGTACGACAGCCAGGGGATTGAAATCGCGGTGACGGGCAGCCAGGCGATTCATGCCGCATGGAGCGGCAAGGTCATCTACGCCAGCGTTTTTCGCGGCTACGGCAACATGATTATTATCGATCATGGCGACCACTACTATACGCTCTATGCTCAGGCCAGCAGCCTGCGCAAAAGGGTGGGAGATCTTGTTGAAAAAGGTGAGTTGATTGCTCATCCCGGCTACGAGGATGCCGACAGCATGTATTTTGAAGTGCGCCATCGCGGAACTCCCCTCAATCCTCTGGAGTGGCTGGAACCCCGCTCTTAGGAGTAAGCAGGTTGAACAAATTCCTTCCCGGCCCCCCTCAGGTTGTTAAATCAGCTCGCAGAGGCCGGCGCAGTCCCTTTTCTGCTGATGGCTGATCCACGCCCACTCACAGGAGTCCTTAAATGTACAACAAATCAAGACCGACAACCCTGTTTCTGATAATGCTGATGTTGGCAGGCTGGATGCTGATCGCTCGAGCCGATCGTCCCGCAACCGCTCAGGAGACAACCGGCTATCAGAGCCTGCAACTGTTTACCGATGTGCTGTCCATCATTCGGCGCAGCTACGTGGAAGAAGTGGACATGAAAGACCTGATCCACGGCGCCATCAACGGCATGCTGGTCTCGCTGGATCCTCATTCTGCTTTTCTTCCAGCCGATTTGTATTCGGAACTTAAAATCGACACTACCGGCGAGTTCGGCGGTCTGGGAATTGAAATCACGATTCGTGAAGGGGTCCTGACCGTTGTCTCTCCCATCGAGGGCACCCCCGCCGATCGCGCCGGATTACGGGCCGGTGACATGATTGTAAAAATTGAAGACCGTCTGACCAAAGACATGACCATCATGGAGGCAGTGCGGATGATGCGAGGCCCCAAGGGCACGAAGGTGCGCATCACGATTCTGCGGGAATCGTTGGTACGGCCCCTGGAGTTAGAAATCGTCCGGGAAATTATTCAGGTCAGGAGCGTCAAGGCGCAGTTGCTGGCCGAAAATATCGGCTATGTTCGCATCGCCCAATTCCAGGAACGGACCCATGACGATCTGATGAAGGCTTTGGCAGGCCTTAGAACAGAGAACCGTCGAAATCTCCAAGGTCTGGTGCTCGACCTGCGCAACAATCCCGGTGGCCTGCTGGACCAGGCGGTCAAAGTGGCGGATACCTTTCTCAAGAGTGGTCTTATCGTCTATACCGACGGGCGGGAAGAGGGGAGTCAGATGCGGTTTTCCGCTCGTGCGCCGCGTACGGAGCCGGACTACCCCATCGTGGTTCTGATTAACGGCGGAAGCGCCAGTGCCGCAGAAATTGTCGCCGGCGCCCTGCAGGATCACCACCGGGCGGTCATTCTGGGAACCCAGAGTTTCGGCAAGGGATCGGTACAGACCATTATTCCCATGTCCGACGACACGGGTCTGCGCCTGACCACGGCGCGCTACTTTACGCCCAAGGGCACCTCCATTCAGGCCAAGGGCATTGTTCCGGACATTCTGGTCAAGCCAATAGAAATTTCAGAAACCGATGAAGATTCGCTTGTTAAGGAGAAGGACCTGACAAATCACATTGATTTTGAAGGGCCGTCGGAAACCCCTGCGCCACCGGAGCAGGACTTCGGTCTTGACGAGACGTTCCGGCAGGATTACCCCTTGATGAGGGCTCTTGATCTTCTGAAGGGTTGGCACCTTATGAAGGGGCTGCAATACTCGGCGTCCTGAGTTTTCGGGAGCGTAAGAGATGTTTCCGGGGGGTCGCATTATCCCCCCGTTGTTTTGTGAGTTTTCATGGTGCAGAAAACGAAAAGCTCCAAGGCTCGCAAGGGCCGGTCGAAAATAACCTCGTCAAAAACTGGTGGGCAAGGCTACAGAATGCTTCTGGCCGGTCTTTTTCTTACCGGTTTTCTGGTTCTGTGCCTGGTAGTGCTTGGGCATCTTCGCCAGTCCCTGTACTCGGGACCGAAACCGCGACTGCTGGCCCCTTCGCCGATCCCTGACGATGTGCGTCTCGAACTGGACACCATGCTGTGGCGGGCCGGTATTTCCTTTGAGTCCCTGCATGTCGTCACCGAACCGGGCCGCGTACGCTACGTGGTGGCGGCTACTGCGCCAAATCAACGCCATTTCAACGAACTGCAGCAGCGCCTCGATGCACTGCCCGGCGACTGGCGGCTCAAAATTATTCAACCCTACACCGTTGTCGAAATTGTTTCCGGCAGTGAGCTGCTCTATCGGCTCGAGTTTCAAGCGGCGGATACGGTCAAACCCGGTCCGTCCCGGCCGCGGGTAGCGATTGTGGTCGACGATCTCGGCTTTGATCTGTCGTCGGCGCGCAGTCTTTTGGAGATGAATCTGCCGTTGACCTTCGCGATTCTTCCCTACGCGCCCAGGGCCGGCGCCGTCGCCCGCTTTGCCCAGCAGCACGGCATTGAGGCGATCCTGCACATTCCCATGGAGCCCCACGGATTCCCGGCCATTGATCCGGGACCCGACGCCCTGCTACTGTCGACAGAGCCTGAAGCCGCCAAGCGTCAACTGCGTATCTGGCTGGATGGTCTGCCCTCCCTGGTTGGCGGCAACAACCACATGGGATCGCGCCTGACAGAACAGAATTCGTCCATGGCGGCGATCATGGAAACGTTGCGGGAACGGAAGCTGTTTTTTCTCGACAGCCGAACCAGCGAAGCCTCAGTGGCCGTTGCCGAGGCCCGTCGAGCTGGAATACCGGTGGCCTCCCGGGATGTGTTTCTGGACAATGTGCGGGACGTTGAAGCTATTTCGCGGCAGATATACCAACTGGTCGCCGTGGCGCGGCGTCGGGGTTCGGCCATCGGAATCTGTCATCCCTATCCTGAGACCCTGGAGGCTCTGCGCCGCGAGGCTCCCCTTCTCAAGGAGCAGGGGATTGATGTGGTTCCGGTTTCATGGCTGGTGTACGGCGGCGGCGTCGGAGAGATCGGCAAGGGAGGGTGAGGGAGACGGGTCTTTTGGCAGCCGGGTGGCCACCTGGCCCATAATTCGACGAAAAGCGGCGTATTGGGTTTCAGGAAAAGCTTCTTCGGCGGTCGCTCCCTGCATTCGGCGAATCAGCAAAAATTCGTCGGCGGAAACATTTTCCAGCAGACCAGCTTTTTCCACCAGGCGAAACAGAGGGGTCTTTTCTCTGCCCAGAAAACGGTTCTCAAAAGTTTTCAATTCGATGTTTTTGCGGGAGACTTCCAGCCCCTGCTCATCGAAGCGATGAAAACAGAGTTCAAGCTTGGCGGTATCCGTTTCCCCCCGATTCAGCCGCAGGGCAAAATAGGAACGCTCAGACGATTCCCGAAACAATTCCCGCAGCGGATTGCCGCCGCCGACTTCTTTCTGGGTTCGGTAAAAATACCGAAAAACCAGATCGGTGAAGCAGTTTTCCTCTAAATAGCCGCAGACCCGACCATCGGCCGTTTCGCCGTAGAAGAGTCCTTGTTGCTCCCTGGGCGGCTCTTCCAGCGACCGGTCGCAGACAAGACAGTCCGGCAACAGGTTCTCCAGCCGCTGACGCAAAAACTGCTCTTTTTCCCTTTGCCGGTTCTGCTGCTGCCGGATGTAGTCCACCCGGTACGTTTCGCAGCCCTTGGCGGCCAACATGATCTGGCGGGCCAGGTGGGCAAACTGGCGGTGGACATTGGTTCCGCGACCGTGGGTCAGGATCGGGTAGACACGCCCTTCGGGATTGGTGTTAAGGGATTCGACCTTGGGGCTTTTGGCGATAAATCCCTCCATGCAGCGGTAACCGCGATTGATGGCGTAGGCCTTGAGCAGTTGATAGGCGTCGGTGAAAGGCCCCTTGTAGCGAATGCGGGAATCGATCAGACAGGGCAGCAGGCGCAGGGCCTTTTTGGGAATCCCCTGGCTTTGACAGAAATCGTAAAGATTGCGACAGTTTTCCAGCGACGGTGTGTCCTTTACCGGGATCAGGACCAGGTCGGCCGCGCACAGGGCGTTGCGGGTCAGAATGTCCAGGGTAGGGCGGGTGTCGATAATCACGATCCCTTCCAGATCGCTGGCGGCCAGGCTGCGTGCCACCCGGTCTGGGCCGGCCTCCCTAACCTCGGCAAGTTCTTCGAGGCGCCGGCTGGAAGGGATGAACTGCACGCCGTACTCGCCCAGTTCCAGCAGATCCTCCGGGCGACGGCCGGTAAACAGGCCGCCGACATCGCCATTGCCGCCTTTCTTGCCGATACGAAACAGGCGCTCCACGGAGAAATGATTGTCGAAGCTGAACAGGGTGAGCGGCAGGTCTTCATTAAGGGCCTTGAGATACACGGCCAGATTGATGGCCAGGGTGGTTTTTCCCACCCCGCCTTTTTCGCTTGATATGGTAACTACATAGGGTTTTCGCATAAACTATTGTCCTTGATCCGGTTGTCGGACCCTATTCTTATAGAGGCAAGCCACCGGGCCTGTCAATAAATTCTCCCTTTGGGCCGGTACCCTTTTAATTCAAAACTGCCGACCCGATGTCCACCAAGGTATTGTCGACCATGCCGTTTGATGACGTTTTGACCGTGACTCGCCTGATTCGCCTGCTGAAGGATCTGGTGGAAGACAATTTTATCAGCGTTACGGTTACCGGCGAAATCGGTCAATTTTCCGCCCCGGCTTCCGGTCACTACTATTTTTCTCTCAAGGACGACAACCATCAGTTACGGGCTGTCATGTTTCGCATGCACAACCGGGCGCTGAATTTTACTCCACAACAAGGGATGGAGGTGCTCGCTCGCGGTCACATGTCCCTGTATGCCCAGCGGGGAGAATTGCAGTTGGTGGTAGACAGTCTGATGCCCTGCGGGCTGGGCAGTCAGCAACTCGCCTTGGAACAGCTGCATGAACGGTTGCAGCAAGAAGGCCTGTTCGACGCCAACCGCAAGCGTCCGCTGCCCGCTTTCCCCGCCACCATCGGGGTGGTGACATCGGCCACCGGTGCTGCTGTACAGGATATTCTGAACGTGTTAAAAAGGCGAGCCAGCGGACTGCGAGTGGTGCTTCGTGCAGTGCCGGTGCAGGGTGAAGGCGCCGCCTCGCGGATCGCCGAAGCTGTTGCTGATTTGAACCGCCACGGCCAGGCGGATGTGCTGATTGTCGGACGGGGCGGGGGCTCTCAGGAGGATCTTCAAGCCTTTAATGAAGAGTCGGTGGCACGAGCCATTTTTGCTTCGGCCATTCCGGTCATCTCCGCCGTCGGCCACGAAACTGATGTAACCATTGCAGATCAGGTTGCCGACCTGCGGGCACCGACACCCAGCGCTGCGGCGGAACTGGTAGTCAAGGAGCGGCGGGAACTGGAGGCCCATTTGGATCATCTGCTGCAACGTCTCAACCGCCAGATGGTTGGCCGCTTGGCGCTGTTGAAAGAACGGGTTCTGGGTCTCAACAGACGCCTGCTTGGAGTTTTTCCTTCCATTAGGACACAACAGAAACAGGTTCGGGAGCTGCTTGCACGTGCCCGAAGGGCACTGCTCGCCCGGCTTCGCGAGGCCTCGGCGCGTCTTAAGGCGGCTAGCGGCCGCCTCAACTCCCTGTCGCCGCTGGCGACTCTGAGCCGGGGATACTCCATCGTCACCGAGGCGGACAACGGTCAGACCGTTCGCGCCGTAGAAGGGCTGCGGCTCGGCTCGGCCCTGCGATTGCAATTCTATCGAGGCACAGCGCGGGCGGTGATTACCCAGTTGGAACCGCCCCCTGACAAAGAAGTTTCTTGACGAACAGGTCCGTGGATACCGATAATCCACAGAACAATTCACGAGATTCAAGCCCTGCCCCTGCCATGGCAGATTTTGGCAAAACCTTGAAACCAGAAACATCAAGAAGGGATGAACAGGCTCCCCGAAGGAATTGGAAAGACATGACTGGAACAGAAAACTTTGAAACTGCGCTTCAGACTCTGGAGCAGGTGGTCGACCGACTGGAAAACACCGACCTGTCTCTGGAAGAGGCGCTGTCGGCCTTTGAAAAAGGGGTGGCCAGTGCCACCCGCTGTCAAAAGCTGCTGCAGGCGGTGGAAACCCGGGTGGAACTGCTGCTGAAAAAGCCGGATGGAACGTTTGAAATTGATCAATTTGAAGAATAGTTTATCATTTTATCTGGAGACCCCATGGAGCTGAACCGTTATCTGAAGGACCGACAACAAATCATCGACGCGGCCCTCGACCAGTACCTGCCCGCCGAGGACACGCTGCCGGTGCGACTCCATCAGGCGATGCGCTATTCCATGTTTGCCGGTGGCAAACGGTTGCGGCCGATTCTGGCTCTGGCGGCCTGCGACGCCGTTGGCGGCGATCTGATGACCGTTATGCCGGCTGCCTGCGCCTTGGAGATGATCCATACCTACTCGTTGATTCATGACGACCTGCCGGCCATGGACGACGACGATTTTCGCCGTGGCCGGGAGACTTGCCACAAGGTTTATGGAGAGGCTCTGGCCATTCTGGCCGGCGACGCCCTGCTCACCGAAGCGTTTGTGCTGCTTGGCGGCATGGCGGCCGAGCAGCCGAAAATCGTCGACAGCAGCCGCAAAGCCTTGCATATTATAGCCCGTTGCGCCGGGTCCCGCGGCATGGTCGGCGGCCAGGTGGTGGACATGGACTCGGAAGGCAAGGAGATCGACCTGCCGACCCTCGAATACATTCACACCCATAAAACCGGTGCCCTGATTCTGGCTTCGGTGCAGACCGGTTGCCTTATCGGCGGCGGCGACGACAAGGCTTTTGATGCTCTGACCCGTTACGCTGAAGCTGCGGGGCTGGCCTTTCAGGTCGCTGACGATATCCTTGATGTGGTCGGCGACCAGGCTCTGCTCGGCAAGGATGTGGGAAGTGACGAGGCTCGGGGGAAAGCAACCTATCCGGCTCTGCTGGGACTCAGTGAAGCTCGGCAACGAGCCCTGGAGTTGCGGGACATGGCCTTGGATAGCCTGTCCGGATTCGGTGAGACCGCCGAGCCCCTGCGTCAGATCGCCCATTACGTTGTGGATCGCTCTTTTTAAGCGAAAGTTGAAGAAAACAAGGCAGGTTTTTTATCAGCACAGATCGTAAACCCTGCCGACGCCATGTACCGAACGTCTGAAATGGATTAGCATGATCCTGTTTTCAGCTCACACGTTCCCAGGTTTTATAAGCGGGTTTCCAGCCAATCGCGAATCCCGCAAGGAGTTTTTCAAGCCATGAGTATTCTGCAGCAGCTGCAATCTCCCGCAGCGTTGAAAGACCTCAACCGCAGCGAACTGGACCAGTTGGCCGGAGAGTTGCGGGAAAAAATCATCGCTACGGTGTCCGCCAACGGCGGCCATCTGGCCAGCTCCCTCGGGGTGGTCGAGCTGACCCTGGCACTGCACCGGGTTCTCGACTCTCCCCGGGACAAAATTGTCTGGGATGTCGGCCATCAGGCCTACGCCCACAAGCTGCTCACCGGCCGCTTAGAACGCTTCCATACCCTGCGTCAGCTGGGGGGTATCAGCGGTTTTCCCAAACGCCGGGAAAGTGAGCATGACGCCTTTGATGTGGGGCACAGCAGCACCTCCATCTCCGCCGCTCTGGGCATGGCCGCCGCCCGGGATTGCCGCGGGGGAAAGGAGAAAATCGTGGCGGTGATCGGCGACGGTTCTCTCACCGGCGGTCTGGCCTTTGAAGGCCTTAACCAGGCCGGACACCTGAAGAAGAATCTGATTGTGGTGCTCAATGACAACGAGATGTCCATTTCTCCCAATGTCGGCGCCATCTCCTCCCTGATCAACCGCAAGCTTACCTCCGAACTGGCGGTCCGGCTGAAAAAAGAGGCGGAGAACTTTCTCAACAGCGTTCCCCGTTTCGGCAAGGACCTGCTCAAGGTGGCCCGCCGCGCCGAAGAGGCCCTGAAAGGGTTCTTTACCCCCGGAATGCTCTTTGAGGCGCTGGGTTTCGACTATATCGGCCCTCTCAACGGCCACCGTCTTGATCAACTGATCGAAGCCTTTGAGAACGTGTCGCATCTGGAAGGACCGGTTCTGGTCCATGTCATCTCCCGCAAGGGCCGGGGCTACAAGCCTGCCGAGGAGAACCCGTCCCTGTTTCACGGTATCGGTCCCTTTGATCGCGAATCCGGGCAACCTCAAGGCAGCAAGGGCGGGCCTTCCAGTTACACCGGCGTGTTCGGCAAAACCCTCAACACTCTGGCGGAACAGGATCAGCGCATTGTCGCCATTACCGCCGCCATGCCCGAAGGTACCGGACTCAATGAATTTGCCCGCCGGTTCCCGGAGCGCTTTTTCGACGTCGGAATTGCCGAACAGCATGCCATTACCTTTGCTGCCGGTCTGGCCTGTCAGGGTCTGCGGCCCACGGTGGCCTTGTATTCCACTTTTTTACAGCGGGCCTATGACAACCTGGTGCACGACGTTGCCCTGCAGAACCTGCCCGTCACCATCGCCATCGATCGAGGCGGCCTGGTCGGCGCCGACGGCCCCACCCACCACGGCGTCTTTGATCTTTCCTATTTGCGCCACATTCCCAACCTCACCGTCATGGCTCCCCGGGATGAGCTGGAACTGCAGCGGGCCATGGTAACGGCTCTGCGCTGCGACGGACCTTTTGCCTACCGTTATCCCCGCGGACAGGCTCTCGGCCTCGAACTCGGCCCTATGCCGCAACCGGTGGAGATCGGCCGGGGAGAATGGCTCAAGGAGGGCTCCGACGGCGTGATTCTGGCTCTTGGGGTGGTCTGCCGGGAAGCTCTGCAAGCGGCCGGGATATTGGAAGAAGAGGGACTTTCCCTGGCCGTGGCCGATGCCCGTTTCCTGGCACCGCTCGACCGGGAACTGATCTGTGCCGAAGCCCGCCGCAGTGGAGTGGTCGTTACTGTGGAAGAAAACGTGTTGGCCGGCGGCTTTGGCTCGGCGGTTCTGGAAGTGCTCGCCGAAGCACGGCTGACCCCCCGGGTACTGCGTCTGGGGCTTCCCGATCAATTTGTCGAGCAGGGCACCCAGGAGGAGCTGCGCGCCCAATGCGGCATCGATACGGCGGGCATTGTCCGTCAGATCCGAGCCTTTCTGACTCCTGAGCCGGAGCGGCCCGCAGAGCCGTTCTGAGAAAAAAGCGCCCTTTCAAACAGGCCGAATTCATTCGTGGCACGTATGGATTCGGCCTGTTTCTTGTCAACCACAACCTTGAATCGCGTTGACAATCTTCCTTCCTGCATGCTAATTTTTTCGCCATGATTCCCTCAATGTACAGTGTTCGCATGCGGTCCCGACGCCACTCCCAACATCATTCCGGAGCCGAGCGCCTGGTACCTTCGGACGGGGTGGAGCAGGTCGCCGCCGCCATGATACGACGGGCTCTGCACCATTCTCGAGGCCAGGCCGAAACCATCGAGTTGGTCATTGACGAACTGGATTCAGAACAGATTGAATACGCTGTGCTGCCCGATGTTCAGACCTGGCAGGTCAGCGATTTTCAGCAGGGACGCAGAGCCGCCGCCGAATTGCTGTGCTCTCTCGGGGTGTCGCCAACGGCGGTGGAAACCGCTTTTGCCGACATCATTCGAGGGGCCGCGCCGAATGGCGGCAACATGCGCGGCGCCATGCTGGTGGATGCCGATAGCGGCGGCCGGCTGGAACCCGACCCGGCCCGTGGGGTGCGGGTCAGTCGCATGGATTTGAGCGCCGAGGCGCGACGGGAACTCAGCCGAGTTCTGCAGCAACAGAATCTTGACCGTGAGCCGGTACGAGAGGCTTTGGTGCTGGCCGCCAAGGTGAGGATGGCTTCAGGAATTGTGGCCGAGCTCTGCTGGTCCGACGACCCCGACTACACGGCCGGTTATGTCGCCTCGCCGCAACGAGGTTATGTGCGCTTTCCCACTCTCAAGCCCCTGGGCGATCAGCGGGGTGGTCGAGCCTTCTTTGTGCGTGTGGACCCTCGCTCGCTGAGCGTACTAATGGATTTTCTGCAGCAGCGGCCTGTTCTGTTTGACCGCATCGGACACCTGCTGCCCCCCAGGGTCTGGAGGGAGAATAGCTCATGAGTTGGAAGGACCAGCTTGATCTTCTCGACCAGACAGGTCTGCGCCGTACCCTGCGAAACCTGTCCGGAACTCAGGGGCCACAGGTGGTGCTGGACGGCCGACAGGTTTTGCTGCTCTGTTCCAATAATTACCTTGGACTGGCTACCCATCCCCGGGTGGTCGAGGCTCTCTGCCGGGCCACGGCCCGCTACGGGGCCGGCAGCGGCGGGAGCCGGCTGATTTCCGGGTCCATGGACAGTCACCGCCAGCTGGAGGAGCGGCTGGCCGCTTTCAAGGGGACGGAGCGGGCGTTGCTCTTCAACTCCGGCTACGCGGCCAATTGCGGCATTCTCCAGGGCCTGTTCGACGAAGGCGATCTGATCTTTTCCGACGCCCTCAATCACGCATCCATCATCGACGGCTGTCGGCTCAGCAGAGCCGCCACGCGCATTTATCCCCACGGCGACGTGCAGGCGCTGGAAGCGCTCATGGTGGCGGAAGCCCCTCGGCGCAGCGGACGCTGGCTGATCGTTACTGACGGGGTTTTCAGTATGGACGGCGACTTGGCGCCTCTGCCGGAACTGGTGCGGCTCAAGGAACGGTTTGAGTGCCTGTTGATGGTGGACGATGCTCACGGAACCGGCGTGCTGGGCCGGGGCGGGCGGGGCAGTGGCGAACATTTCGACTGTCTGGAGTCCATCGACCTGCACATGGGGACCCTGGGCAAAGCTCTGGGAGTGACCGGTGCCTATCTGGCCGGCAGCGCCGACACCGTCGAATTGCTGATCAACCGGGCCCGTTCCCTGGTTTTTTCCACCAGCCTGCCGCCGGGGATCGCGGCGGCGGCCGAAGCCGCTCTGGAGATTGTCTCTGCAGAGGAAGGGCGGGCGTTGAGGCACAGGCTGCAGCACAACCGCCAGGTTCTGGCCACTGTGCTGGATAATGGCGGCGTGGCGGTTACCCCAGAACCGACGCCCATCGTGCCGATTATGCTGGGCGCACCGCAACCCACCATGGAAGCCAGCCGCCTCCTGCTGGAGCAGGGCTATTTCATTCAGGGCATACGCCCGCCGACGGTGCCGGCCGGCAGTTGCCGTTTGCGGGTGACGGTCATGGCCAGTCACGAGCCTCAGGATCTGGAAGCCGCCGGACGGGCGGTGCTGAAGACGCTGGCAGGAGCCGCGGAATGAAACGCTGGACCTTGGCCGACGGTCGTCATATCCATTATCGGCAGGCGGGCCGGGGCGCGCCGCTGGTGCTGCTGCACGGTTGGAGCCTGTCCTCGGCGGTGTTTGGCGAGGCTCTCAATGCCCTGCGGGACAGCTTCACGGTGCTGGTCCCCGACCTGCCGGGACACGGCCTGTCTTCTCCGGGCAAGGATTATCGGTTGACGGCCCTGGCCGACGATCTGAACCAGTGGATGGCGGGACTGAAATTACAGCAGGTGCGCCTGCTGGGCTGGTCTCTTGGTGGTCAGATCGCACTGCGCATGGCAGGCAGCGATCCCCAAAGGCTGTCCCGGCTGTTGCTGGTGGCGACCACGCCCCGTTTTCTGGCGGGTCCTGACTGGTCTCACGGTCTGGCTGCAACACGGCTGCGGCTCTTGCAGCGGGATCTGAAGCGTCGGCCCGCCGCCACGCTGAGCAGTTTTTTCGACAGCCAGTTCGGCCCCCGGGAGATCGATGCCGAGCGTCGCAACCAGCTGCACCGGACCGTCTCCGCCGCCGTCTTTGCGGCGCAACCGGACGCTCTGCAGGGAGGGCTGAAAATCCTGGCGGAAACCGATCTGCGCTCGGAACTGGCCGGAGTGAAGCTGCCGGTCCTGGTACAGCAGGGCGGCGTCGATGCAATTATTCCCGAGGGCGCCGGCCGCTTTCTCGCCGAGAATCTGCCGCAAGCTCATCTGTTTCTGCAGCCGGAGTTGGGCCACGCGCCTTTTCTCAGCCGCCCTGAAATCAGCGTTGAACGCTGGCGCCGTTTCTTCCGCCCATGAGCGCCACAGTGGATCGCCGCCGCCTGCGGCGCAACTTCGGTGACCGGGCCGATGACTACGATCGCCACGCCCGGGTTCAGCAGCAGGTCGTGGTTCGCCTTATTCGGCGCATGGGCAACTGCTGCCCCGAGGAGGGATTATTTCTCGACGTCGGTTGCGGCACCGGCGCCCTCGCCCGTGAACTGTGCCGACTGCGACCCCGTCTGCGGCCGGTGCTTACCGACCTCGCGCATGGCATGACCCGCCACGGCCGCGATCGGCTGCCCTTCGCCCTGGCGGCGGACGGCGCGGCCGACGCCCTGCCGTTTGCCTCCGCAAGCTTTGTCCTGGTGTGTTCCTCCTCCGTCTATCAATGGGTGGGTGATCTGCCCGCTGCCTTTGCTGAAAGTGCCCGGGTACTACGTCCCGGCGGCCTGTTCGCCTTTGCCCTGTTCGGCAGTGAAACATTACGCGAACTAAAAACAGCTTACCGCCAGGCTTTCAGAATTGTGGGCGGGCAGGAAAGTCATCTGCACGAACTTCCCCGCGTCCCGGAGGTGGAAAAAGCTCTGCTCAAGGTCGGATATGAAGAGGTCGAAGTGGGGAGGGAGACGCTGGTGGAATACCACCGCACGGTGCCGGAACTGCTGCGAGGTTTGAAACAGATCGGGGCCGGCAATGCCAGTCCCCTATCGCCTCGGGGGCTCGCTTCCCGTAGCCTTTTTCAAAAAATGACCGAAATATACCGGCACAACTTTGAGAAACGGGGGCGGATTCCTGCCAGTTATGAAGTCATCTACGGCAGCGGACGGATCGCCGCCTTCTGACTCCTGGACCGGCTTCAGGACGGAATGTGCAACAGGGCATTGACAATCGACCGGGCCTCATCAGAAATGACCGAATAGTAAACCTCCACGCCATTGCGGCGTCCCTCTATAATATGTTTGTTCTTGAGCAGTGCCAGATGTTGGGATACGGTGGCTTGAGGCAGTTCGAGACACTCCCAGATTTTCTTGACATTGCAGGCCTCTGAGAGCAGGCCGGCGATAATTTTAAGCCGTACCGGATGGCCGAGAACTTTGAGAATTTCCGCTTCCCTCTCGTAACTTGCGGCTTTATCGAAGGTCGTTTCCATGATGGTTCCCGTCAACAGGCAGAATATTGAATAGTTGAATTTATGAATGTTAGTGACCGCCTTCGGCGAAGTCAATGTTTATTCCAGAGACTGGCAGGCAGGACCGCTGGTATGCAGCGCCATTGCAAGGTAGTGCCACCATGCTAGCCGCCGTTGTTTTCGTTGCGGGTCTGGCGGTTCTGTATGTCGGCGCCGAAACCATGGTCAACTCGTCGTCCCGCCTGGCAGCCTCTTACGGTATCAGGCCTTTGGTGATCGGCATGACGGTGGTGGCTCTGGGAACCAGCATGCCGGAACTGATGGTGTCACTGCTGGCTGCTTTCCGCGATTCGCCGGATCTGGCTGCCGGCAACGTGATCGGTTCCAACATTGCCAACATCGGCCTGATTCTTGGTTGTACCGCTCTGTTTGCGCCGCTGGCTGTCCCCCCCGGTGTTCTCAGGCGGGAATTGCCCTTCATGATCGGCGCATCTCTGTTGCTGACCCTGCTGGCGGCCAACGGCCGTCTCGGTTTTGGTGAAGGCCTTTTGCTGTTTAGCCTGCTACTGGTTTTTATCGGCTATTGTCTGCGAACCGCCCGCCGCAAAGGTTCCGAAAAAGACCGCGGTGCGGCCATGCGGGCCAGTCGATCCCGTTGGAGGGATGCTGTGCTGGTGCTGGTGGGCATGGCCAGTCTGGGCATCGGTGCCGAGATGATGGTCCGTTCGGCCATCTTTCTGGCCCGCTCTTTTGGTGTTTCCGAACTGGTGATCGGTATCAGCGTGGTGGCCATCGGAACCAGTCTGCCGGAACTGGCCGCCAGCGGCATCGGCGCTCTCAAGGGTCATTCGGAACTGAGCATCGGCAACGTGCTGGGCAGCAATATTTTCAACATTCTTTTTGTTCTGGGCGTCTGCCCGATGATACGGCCGCTGACCTTTGATCCTTCGCTGATGCGCTTTGAGTTGCCGGTCATGCTGATTTTTTCCATCGCCCTGGTTCCCTTGATTATTCACAGGCACGCCATCGGTCGCGGCAAGGGGGTGCTGCTGCTGGCTGGCTACGCCGTATTTATAGGAGCTCTTTTCGCATGAAAACGCCCTTGAACCGCTTCGGAATTGCGCTTCTGTTGCTGATCCTGACCGGTACCTTCCCGGCGCAGGCCAACAGCATAGCGGAAAAGATTGCCGAAACAATAACCGTTGGACCGGCAGAAACACCGATAGAAACACCGGTGGAAACACCGATAGAAACGTCGGTGGAAACGTCGGTGGAAACGTCGGTGGAAACGTCGGTGGAAACGTCTACGGTTATACCGGTTGCCGAACGCCATCGCTACAACATCGCTTTTTTATGGTTCAGCCGTATCGCCACGGCAGAGCTGAGTCTGCAACCCACCGAAGATCCCGATCTGTGGGAGGCCACCCTCGCGGCTCGAACCCGCGGCGTCGCCGCCTGGGTCACCAGTGACCGGGCCCAGAGCTACACGTCCCTGATGCGTTGGGAAGAGGACGGCCGGTTGACCGCTCTGCGTCACGATTCCGTCGCCCGCAAGACCGAAGGCCGCCGCGAGCGGGTTCGTCTGAAAAGTTATATTTTCGACCACGAACAGCGGCGCGTGGTGGAACAGACCGATCGCGACGGACGCCAGAGTGAAAGCGTCTCGTCCATGCCCGAGACGGCGCCCAACGACATTCTGACCGCTTTTTTCAACGTGCGGTTGGGAGTCTACGGCCCCTTGGAAGCGGGACGCCAGTACCGGATTCCGACTTTCAGCCGTCACGGTCCCAGCGAGATTATGGTTGACGTGCTAGGAGCCGATGAGCGACCCCGCAGCCCCCGTTTTCCCGACGGGGGGGTGCTGCTGGCGGTCGAAGTCGATCAGGATGTATTTGATACCAACGATGGCCTCGTCTATGTGTGGTTTGATGATCAGGACCGCCCCGCCCAAGTTGTGGTGCAAAATGTCATCGGTCTGGGCGATGTCCGCTCCACCTTGAGAGAGAACTGAAATTCCATGAGCAAAGACCCCGTAATTTACGTCGTCGGCCACAAACACCCGGATACCGACTCCATCTGCAGCGCCATTGCCTACGCCCGCCTGCGCCGTCGTCAGGGGCTGGCCGGGGTGGAACCGGCCCGGGCCGGCAATCTTAACCGACAAACCGAGTTCGTGCTGCAACGCCTCGAGGTGGACGCGCCGATCCTGCTCACCGATGTGGCGCCCCGAGTGAGGGATCTGGTGCGTGCTCCGGCAGTGACCATCGACGGTGATGTGCCTCTGGCCACGGTTCTGGAACAACTTCATCGGCACGACATTCGCTTGCTGCCGGTGACCGATGAGGAGCAGCGTCCCCAGGGGCTGATGCTGCTTAAACGGGCCGCCGAAGGTTTTTTGCTGCCCGCCGATGACGGTTCGACCCGTCGGGTATTGACTACCATGGCGGCCCTACAGCTCAGCCTGCAGGCGCAATGTCTTCATGGGGTCGAGGAGCGCGCACTGGAAGAGCTGGAACTGTATGTGGGAGCCATGGCTTCGGCGTCCTTTGCCCGGCGGCTTGCTGGTTGCGAACCACGCCGGCTGCTGGTGATTACCGGCGATCGGCTGGAGATCCAACGCCACGCACTGGAACTCGGGGTCCGGGTGCTGGTGGTGACCGGCGGCGGCAGTGTGCCGAAAGAACTGCTGGAAGAAGCCCGTCGGCGCCGGGTGACAGTACTCAGTACCGCTTTTGACACGGCCACGACCGCCTGGCGGGCACGTCTGTCGACACCTGTGCGCTGCCTGATGGAATGCAACTGCCCCACGGTCGGGCTTTTGGACAGTCGGGAGGATCTGCGTCTGAAGCTGCTGCATGGCGGTTGTCCCGGCGTGCTGGTACTGGACAGTAGTGGACGGGTGGTCGCCGTGGCCACCAAAACCGATCTGCTGGCCGAGACGCCGGTCAAGTTGATTCTGGTGGATCATAATGAACTTTCCCAGGCGGTGCCCGGGGCCGACCGGGTGGATATTGTGGAGGTCATCGATCACCATCGGCTCGGCAACTTTCATACCGAGAAGCCGATCCGTTTTATCAACCAGCCTCTGGGCAGCACCTCTTCCCTGGTGGCGACACTGTACCGTCAGTCCGGAGTGGAGCCGGACCGGGAGACTGCCGGACTGATGCTGGCGGGGCTGCTTTCCGACACGGTTCTGCTCAAGTCGCCCACCACCACCGACACCGATCGGGATCTGGCTCAGTGGCTCGGTGGCCTGGCCCGCCTTGATCCTCAGCTTTTCGGTCAGGAGATGTTTGCCGCAGGCAGCGTACTCAGCGCCTATGACAGCATGGAAGAACTGATTCTTTCCGATTTCAAGGAATACCGTGCCGGTGAAAGGCTGTTCGGGGTCGGTCAGGTGGAGGTTGTGGGTTTCGAGGAATTCTGTGGTGTTCAGGAGGCGCTGACTGAGGAACTGGACCGTCTGCAGAAGCAACGAGGGCTGGCCATCGCCGGCCTGCTGGTGACCGATATCGTTCGGGAAACGAGTCTGCTGCTGGCGGTGGGCGGAGCCGATCTGCCCTACCTGATCGGCTATCCGGAAAGAGAACCGGGGTTGTTTGAACTGCAGGGCGTCCTGTCCCGAAAAAAGCAGCTGGTACCCCATCTGCTCAAGGCGCTGCAGGGATGATTTCTTGGAAGAAACTCACGGAAAGCCATATGACATCCTTTCCATCGGCAAGGGGTTGGCAGCTCTGCCGACCCCTTGCCGATAAGGGACGGTTTATTCAGCTGTCAACTCGCGCCAGCAGTTCCTCAACGCTGGTCGCCGGCGCCAGACAGGTTTGGTCACGGCACAGATAAGCGGTGGTTTGCCCCTGCAAGGGCTCTTTGTCTGTCGTCAGAGGCGTCAGCTGATGCAGACGCCGATCCTCAGGATCGGCCGTGATGATGAGAGTTCGCGGCAGAAAGCGGCGGCGCAGAGCGGTAAGCATTTTCCGGGTCAGGTCCTCGTCGGCACCGGTAGCCAGCACCACCACGTCTTTGGGGCCGAGGGCGTAATCGAGAGCTGTGAGCAGCAGGGAACAGCCGGTGGGATTGGCAGCCGCCGGGCCGAGGCTGGTCTGCAAGACCGCTTCACCCCGTTCCGCCATGGCCAGATCTCCGGTCAGTGCGGCGAGTCGGAGCAGATTCCAGGCCGCCGCCGCGTTGCCCGAAGGAACCGCGCCATCGGCCACGGTTCGGTTGCGCATAAGAACCGCCTCGACATCGCTGCCGCTGTCGTAGAGGTTGCCCCGGCCGTCGCCAAACAGCTCTTCCATGGCGGCGGTCAGTTCCAGCGCCGCAGCGAGATGCCGGCTGTCCTGACCGGCCTGGTAAAGCTCGATAAGTCCCCAGCAGAAAAACGCGTAATCTTCAAGGAACCCCGGCACCGCCGCTTCCCCCTGGCGATAACGGCGCAGCAGTCGTCCGTCGTCGCGACGCAGGCGATTCAGGATAAATTCGGCGCTGTCCCGGGCCGCCTGCAGAAAATGATCGTTGTCCAGCAGACTGGCGGCCCGAGCCAGGGCGGCGATCATCAACCCGTTCCAGGCTGTCAGTACCTTGTCGTCACGGTGAGGTCGGGGTCTTTTGTTGCGGGCTTCAAACAACAGCTGGCGGCCCAGGGCCAGAACGTCCCCCAGTCGTTCCGGTTCTACGCCGAACCAGCTTGCCCACTCGCTGACATCCATTTCCAAACGGACGATATTGCTGCCGTCAAAATTGCCTTCCTCGGAAATCTCGTAGCAATGGCAGAAAATGGTTCCGTGCTGGGTGCCGAGAACGTCCAGAACCTGTTGCGGGGTCCATAGGTAAAAGGTCCCTTCCGCGCCTTCCGAATCGGCATCCTCACCGCTGTAGAAACCCCCTTCGGCATCCCTCAAGTCCCGCACCACGTATTCGCAGAGTTCATCCAGCAGGGTAGAGAAAAAGGCGCTGCCGTTGTGCTGAAAGGCGTCCGCCGCCGCCAGCGCCAGCAAGGCCTGGTCGTAAAGCATTTTTTCAAAATGGGGCACCCGCCAGTGAGCGTCTACGGCATAGCGGTGAACTCCGAAGCCTATATGATCGTAGGTTCCGCTGAGGCGAATGCCCTGCAGGGTGCGCAGAGCCATGGTCGGGGCATTCTCTTTGTTCAACCGGTCGCCCAGCCGTAACAGCAGAGACAGGTTGTGTGCCATGGGGAACTTGGGTGCGTCGCCGAAGCCGCCCCGTTCCTTGTCAAAGCGATCAAAAAACTCGTTGTAGGCGACCAGCAGCGGTTTCGAATCAAGGGGCGTCGGGCGGCCTTCCGTGCCGCTTAATTCCTGCAGCGAATCGGTCAGGCGCTGCCCCGAGTCGAGCAACTGCTGGCGATTGTTCTGCCAGTTGCCGGCGATCCGCTGCAGAATGTCGATGATGCCTGAGGTCTGGCCGCGAGCTTGGCGAGGCATGTAGGTGGTCGCATAAAAGGGTTGCCTCTCCGGGGTCAGGAACACGTTGAGTGGCCAGCCGCCGCTCCCGGTGAGCAACTGGCAGGCGCTCATGTAGGTCGTGTCCACGTCCGGCCGCTCTTCCCGATCGACCTTGATGGAGACGAAGGATTGATTAAGCACCTGGGCCACCTCGGAATCTTCAAAGGACTCCCGTTCCATGACGTGACACCAGTGGCAGGTCGAATAGCCGATGGAAACCAGTACCGGCTTATCTTCACGGCGGGCACGCTCAAAGGCCTCCTCTCCCCAGGGATACCAGTCCACGGGGTTTTCGGCATGCTGCAGAAGATAAGGACTTTTTTCAAAAATCAAACGGTTGTAGCTGTCCCCGCCGTCGGCGGGCAGTCTGCTCAGATCGACGGAAGACAGGCGGGTGACACTATCCTGACGGGCAGGGTCGTTGTTCATGAAGGCTCCTCGGTTGGTTTCGAAAAAGACGGGGCGATGCCTTATCGTAACAAAGCCCCGGGTTGCAGGCAAACCGGGGCTGAAAAAATGCTATGAATTTCCGTTGCGGCATCGACCGCCGCTATGATCTCAGCCGCTCTGGTTGACCGCCATCGGAACGTTCTGTTCGGTTACGGGCCGCGCATTGGAGTAGCGGTAGTCCAGTCCCTGGTAATTCTTCAGGATCACCTCGTCGCCCAGCGACTGAAGGTATTCCGGCAACAGGGGAATCTTGCCCCCGCCGCCGGGCGCGTCGATAACGAAAGCCGGCACCGCCATGCCCGAAGTGTGTCCCCGCAGGGCGCGCATGATGTCGAGACCTTCTTCCACTGTGGTGCGAAAGTGCTCGGTGCCCAGCACCAGATCGGCCTGATAGAGATAGTAGGGCTTGACCCGCACGGCCAGCAGCCTCTGCATCAGCCGTCGCATGATTTGGGGATCATCGTTAACGCCCCGTAGCAGGACCGTCTGATTGCCCAGGGGAATACCGGCGTCGGCCAGTCGCGCCAGAGCCCTGGCCGCCAGGGGGGTGATTTCGTCGGGATGGTTAAAGTGGGTGTTGAGGTACAGAGGATGATACCGCTGCAGCATCCGGGTAAGAGCCAGGGTGATGCGCTGGGGCAACACCACCGGCATGCGGGTACCGATGCGCAGAATCTCCACTGTCGGAATGCCCCGGAGTTCCTTGAGAATTCCATCGAGCATTTCATTGCTCAGCAGCAGAGGATCGCCGCCTGAAAGAATCACGTCGCGAATCTCCGGGTGCTTACGGATATAGGCCAACCCTTGGGCGATGGTGTTGCGGGTTACCTGCATGCGGTCCTTGCCGACCTTGCGCTTGCGGGTGCAGAAGCGACAGTACATGGCGCATTCGGAGCAGACCTGGAACAATACTCGGTCGGGATAGCGGTGCACCAGGTTGGCTACCGGGCTTTGTTCCTCCTCTTCCAGAGGGTCGGCGCAGCAGGACCCCGCCTCCAACTCCTCCACGGAGGGAACGGCCTGCCGCCAGATAGGATCGTCCACCGATTGTATCAAGCTCAGGTAATAGGGGGTTACCCGCATGGGATAGCGTTCAGCCACTGCCGCCAGAGGGCGGGGGTCGACCCCGTAACGACGGGTCAGCCGGGCCGGAGACGTGACGCAGGACTGCAACATTTTTTGCCAGATTTCCATGAGATCAGGCGCCCCCCCTGCAAGTGAACCGCTTCACGTAGGTCAGGCGGTCGTCGCCGACCCGGTAAAAATCCCCAATCCGGCTCTCCAGCCGGTAACCGGCCTGTGTGTAAAAGTCCCGAGTCCGCTGATAGCTGCCCTGGGACGAGGTCTCCAGACAGATCAGCCGGGCGCCTTCGGCCACGGCCAGGGCTTCCACATGGGCCAGCAGCCGTCGACCGATACCACGACCCTGTCCCTGCGGAGCCACGGCGATCCAGTAGATTACATAATTACCCTCGGTCAGCGGTACCGGTCCAAACAGAATATAGCCCAGCACACAGCCGGCTTCCTCGGTCACCGCCACCCGGTAATCGGATTGGGCCGGATCCTTCAGCACAATCTCCAGTAGCTCCTGGGCACAAGCGAGTTCGGCTTCGTTAAAGGCACCGCACTGGCGCAGAATATCGGTCAGGGCGAGAAAGTCCCCAGGGCGCAGCTCACGCATGGACGGCCTCCCTGCGGCTGACAGCCAACTCCACCAGGCGACTGATGAGACGGGGATAGTTCAGCCCAGCCGCCGCAGCCGCCCGAGCCAGCCCCGCTTCCGGGCCGATATCCGGATTGGCGTTGACTTCGAGAATGTAAGGCACATCCTGCCGAAAGCGGATATCGACGCGGGCGTAATCCCGGCACTCCAGCAGCTTAAAGGCGCGCAGCGCCACGTCCCGGATCAGAAATTCCTCGCGAAAACTCAGCGCAGCCGGGCAAACCGGCCGGGTGCCGGTGTATTCGCTGGAATCCTCCAGCCATTTGCCCCGGTAGCTGACGATGGCGTTGGTCAGGGACGGGTCAAAGCGGATCTCCGAGATCGGCAGCGGCTGGGGAGGATGGTTGCCGATGGTGGCGACATTAAACTCCCGACCGTCAATGAACTCTTCCACCAACGCGTCCTGGCAGTAGGTGCGATGGACATAGGCGACGCGGCTGTTCAGGGCCTTGCCGTTATGCACGATGCTGTCTTCGGTGATTCCCAAAGACGCGTCCTCAAAGCGGGGTTTGACGATCAGCGGGAATTTCATCCCCTTGATATGCGGCTGTTGGCTGCCGAGGCGCACCAGGGCATAGGGAGGCGTCGGCAGGTGGTGGGCGCTGAACAGATCCTTGCTGCGCACCTTGTCCTGGCTCAATCCCAGACAACCGGGAGAGGCTCCGGTATAGGGCAGATTCAGAAGCTCCAGAAGGGCCGCCACGTGCATTTCCCGGCGGCTGTCGCCCCAGAAACCTTCACACAGATTGAAGGCCAGATCCAAGGCGGACTCCTGCAATTGTTGGATGAACGCGCTGATGTCTTCTCTCAGAGGCACCAGAGTGGCGTGGTGGCCCAGTTCCCGCAGCGCCTCGAGCACCGCCTCGGCTTCTCCGCGGGCGCCCTGTTCGGAAATCAAATCAATGCTCTCGCCGCGAGCCGGGACGGCAGGCGCTTCGTTATAACAGACAGCAATTCGCATGGCGCTCCCCCGAAAAAAGGCGATGACGAACAAGGGCCGCATCGACCACGCTCAGAATCAGCTCGTCGTAGGACAAACCCGCGGCGCGAGCCGCTTTAGGGAAACAGCTGTTCTGTTCCGGGCGGGGCAGAATCCCCGGCAGGGGATTGAGTTCGATAATATGGGGGCGACCTTGGGCATTGAGCCGCACATCGATCCGGCACCAGTCGTGACAGCCCATGACGCGAAAGGCTCTTTTGCAGAGCTGCTCAATAGCGTTGTAGAGCTCCGGATCCAAGGCCGCCGGACAGGAGAAAATCGACAGGGGCTGATCTTCCCGGTCCCAGACCCATTTGGCTTCGTAGGAATAGATGGGATTGACCCCGGTCGGCAGGGCCGAGAAATCAATCTCGACGACGGGCAGCATGCGCAGCTCTGCGTCGTTGCCGATCATCGCCACGGTGAATTCCCGGCCGGGCAGGAACTCTTCAATGAGCAGCGGCTGGCGGTAGGTGGCCAGCGCCCATTCCACCTGTTGCAGCAACTGCTTGCGGTGGCGCACCAGGGCGCTATCGGGGACGCCCTTGCTGGAGCCTTCCAAAATCGGCTTGACCATCAGCGGATAGCGCAGCCGGGCGGGTATGTCCCGCAACTGCTCCACCAGGGCGAAACGGGGGGTGGCGACCCGGTGATAGTTGAGAATCTCCTTGGTGCGGCGTTTGTCGAGACAATTGCCGAGGGTCAGTGGATCGCTGCCCGTGTAGGGCAGGCCGAGCATATCCAGCATGGCTGGAATCTGGGATTCGCGACTGGCGCCCAGGAGACCTTCGGCCATGTTGAAGACCAGGTCCGGCCGCAACGCCTGGAAGGTGGCAAAGGCGTTGTGGTCGGCCTCCACCAGGGTAACCTGATGGCGCCGGGCCAGGGCCGAACGGACCGCATCAATAGTTTCGAAGTCGTCCCATTCGGCATACAGGTCATCGGCAATGGACAGGGGAGAGGCGGATGATGAGTCGGACGGCGCGCAGGCGGACGCCCGGCGCAGATTGAACGAAAGCGCGATGTGCATGGATAACCCCTTTTATAAAGCCTGACAGAGCGGTGTTCCTCCCTTGTGGAGGATTCGGTTCATTCATCGGATTCGGGACGCCTGGCGGCGGGCGGCTATAAAAAGGGGTTACTTTTTATGCGGATCGTCGTGCTTTTCCCGAACCGGAATGGGGCCGATATTTCCTCATATACGCCTGATAAATCGTCCTGTCAACAGAATAAAATAGGGACCAATGGAAATAAATAAAAGCGCTTTTTATTGAAATGTTAGCGTCAATATTTAAAAATTTAGTGAGGTTTTTTCGGCAAGATTCAAGAGGTGTTTTCGATTCATTTTAAACAGAAACCGCGAACCGGCCTTTTCGGCGAAAAAATGTCGGGCATTTCGGGCTTCAGCAGGCAAAAAGAAATAATCATAAAATTGATACAGGTCAAGTGAAGGGCGAGCCTAAGCGGATAGATTGGCGACAACAGCCAAAGCGTGAAAGTCGATTTTTTATTCACATTGACAAGAAAGGAGTTCCCGCATGTTTTGTCATCAATGCGAACAGACGGCCAAAGGCACGGGGTGCACTCAGGTCGGGGTATGCGGCAAGCAACCAAATGTGGCCGCCCTGCAGGACAATCTGCTGCACGGACTGCAAGGTCTCGGCTTTTTTTCCCACAAGGCCCGCAAGCTCGGCTCCACGGACAAGGAACTGGAAGCCTTTCTCCTTGAAGGCCTGTTTGCCACTGTCACCAACGTCGATTTTGACCCCGCCCGTCTGGCGAATTTGACGGCTCGCTGCGGCCAACTCAAGGACAAAGCACAACATCTCTACCAGGAGGCCTTTCGTCGCGCCAACGGCATTCCCGCTCCCCGGTTTTCCAAAGGTCCGCCGGCCTGGCAGCCTGCGGCGGATCTCACTATCCAGGGCGCTCAATTCGGTATCGACAAGCTGCATGGCGATCCCGACATTCGTTCGGTGATTGAAATTCTGCTCTACGGTCTCAAGGGCATGGCCGCCTATGCCGAGCACGCCCAGATTCTCGGCAAAGTCGATCCGGAAGTCAGCGCCTTTTTTGAATCGGCCCTTGCCGCCACCTGCGACCCCGATCTGGAACTGATGGATTTCGTTTCTCTGGCCATGGAGTGCGGCAAGCACAACCTCACCGTCATGGGTCTGCTCAACGCCGGCCACGTGGAAAACTACGGTCACCCGGTACCGACCCCGGTTTCCACCGGCACCAGGGCCGGCAAAGGGATTCTGGTCTCGGGCCACGACCTGAAGATGCTTGAAGAACTGCTCAAACAGACCGAGGGCAAGGGCATCAACGTCTATACCCACGGGGAGATGCTGCCCGCTCACGGCTATCCGGGCCTGAAAAAATATGCCCATCTGGCCGGTAACTTCGGTGGTGCCTGGCAGGACCAGGCCAAGGAACTGCCCCAGTTCCCCGGGGCCATTATCTTCAACACCAACTGCATTCAGAAACCGGCCGAGTCCTACAGGGACCGTCTGTTCACCTGGGGCTGCACCGCCTGGCCCGACGTGCCCCACATCGAAGGTTTCGACTTTTCCGCCGTCATCGACAAGGCCCTGGCCTGCCCCGACGTTCCTGAAGTCCCGGGGCAGGAGATTCTGGTCGGCTTCGGCCACAACGCGGTGCTCGGCGTGGCCGACAAAGTCATCGATGCGGTCAAAAGCGGCGCGATCAAGCACTTCTTCCTGATTGGCGGCTGCGACGGTGCCAAATCGGGCCGCAACTACTACACCGAATTTGCCGAGAAGGTCCCGAAGGACAGCGTGATTCTGACCCTGGCCTGCGGCAAGTACCGCTTCAACAAGCTGGATTTTGGCGATATCGGCGGCATTCCCCGTCTGCTGGACGTAGGACAGTGCAACGACGCCTACAGCGCCATCCAGATCGCGGTGGCCCTGGCCGGAGCCTTTGACCGCGGAGTCAACGATCTGCCCTTGAGTATGATTCTGTCCTGGTACGAGCAGAAAGCGGCGGTGATCCTGCTGACCCTGCTGCACCTGGGTATCCAGAACATCAAGCTCGGACCGAGCCTGCCGGCCTTTATCACCCCCAACGTCCTCAACTTTCTGGTGGAGAACTTCAACATCGCGCCCATCACCACCGCAGAAGATGATCTCAAGGCAATTCTCGGTTCTTAAAAACACACTCTCACGGGCAGATGGGCTATTTTGACCCTGCCTGCCGACAAAAAAACACGAGGTGCCATCCCAACAGGATGGCACCTCGTGCTGTATGAATGCGGACCGGCTTCGAAAATCAAAAGACATTGACTGTCAAGTGAATATACGGTATCTAGGTTCTCCAGTTCCAGTTTCGCCACCCTAGCTCAGCTGGTAGAGCAACTGATTCGTAATCAGTAGGTCGTCGGTTCAAGTCCGATGGGTGGCTCCAGTAAAAACAGGCACTTACCTTGATTGGTAGGTGCCTGTTTGGTTTTTTTAAGGAATGCTTTTCAAACCTGTCCCCACTCTGTCCCCACTCAGAAAGAAATCTTCTCATTGTCAATACCGACCGTTCGCTTTACCGCTCCTGAAAGAGATTTGATAAACTACTTTTGCTAAGAATATTGGTTCTGAAAAAACT
>SLLR01000145.1 GCA_007134025.1 Desulfuromonadaceae bacterium
CAGGCCCCGGCCCATCTGTCCTGTGGCGGGAAACGAGCCAGCCTGGGTCTGGATCCCGACCTGGACGACAAAGCCCTTTTCGATGATCGCGTTCTGGGCGGCGGGGATTTTGCCGAACGTGTATTGAAGCTATCCGCCCCGGCTGTGGCAGATAAGAAGTGCTCTTTGGCAGAACTTATCGACCTGGTGACCAGGCATTTCGGGATCGATAAGGCCTGGGTCAGCCAACCGAACAAAAACAGAATCCTGTCCCGGGCCAAAGCGGTCATCTGCTATGTTGCGACCAGAAAGCTGGGAGTCAAAGGGGTGGAAATTGCGCCGGCCCTGGCCTGCACCCCCGCCGCCGTTTCTCATGCGGCAGTCAGGGGAGAGCAGCTCGTGCAGAAAGAGACGGATCTTAGGGCAAGGCTGGATTCAATTGTATAAATTTCAACAACGTCCCGTCGTGCCCTTGCACTTAAATATTCCTCTATTTGAGGTCAGCGTATTCATGAAACTTACGATTACAATTCTGACGCTAGCAGCATTTATTGGCGGGTTGCCGGTGAAACGCGTCGATGCCGGTGCACAAATGGAACAGCGACGCATTGAGTTGCCGAATCCTGTGGAACCCACGTCTATGTCGGTGGAAGCAGCTATTGCCGCGCGTCGTTCGGTCAGGCAGTTCGTCGACGGGCCACTTCCGGATGCGGTAATCAGCCGCCTGCTACTGTCCGCCCAGGGTATCACGGAGCCGACAAGGAATTTGCGTGCTGTGCCTTCAGCTGGGGCGACCTATCCGTTGGAAATCTATCTGGTCGATCATCGCGGTGTTTTTCGCTATCTGCCTGAAGTACATGAACTTGAACAGGTGGCTTCCGGTGACCGTCGGGCCGGATTATCGCGTGCAGCCCTGGGCCAGCGGATGATTCTGGAGGCACCGATAAGTCTTGTAATCACTGCGGTGCCCGAGCGCACGGTCATCCGATATGGGAGAGTCCGTGCCAAGCGTTATGTCCACATGGAAGCGGGACATGCGGCACAAAATATTCATTTGCAGGCGGTCACCCTTGACTTGGGTTCGGTGCCGGTCGGTGCGTTCCGCGACCAACTGGTTCAGAGCGTCTTGGGCATAGGGACTGTCCATGAGCCGCTCTACATCATACCGGTCGGAAGGCCGCGCTGAGGCAGGAAATACAAAGGGGACGAAATACAAAGGGGACGTTGTTGAAAAATATAAATCTCTCTGCCATCCTCTCACCTGCGCAGCCAACTCCGCATAGATCATCCCGGACTACTGAATTATTGTCATCGTCAGAGGCATAGAGAAGCGCTCGATTTTTTCAGCAGTTAAAACGTAAACATTTTTCATCTGTAGCTATGAGAAATGCGCCTGAACGATGTTCCTGAAAGGAGCCTGCTCTCAGTATAAAGGCGCTCCAAATGCTAAACATTAGCCTTCAAATTAGCCGCAACTCTTCCACCCAAAAGCGGAAAATCCGATGTGTCGTCACTCGTTCATTGCCAAGAGGCTCTCTGATACAATAGGGTAGCAACAGCCACAATATTTTCCTGATTTTTTTGCTCTAAAGAAGCAGAGTCTTTTTCTCTTTTCCGGATCATTTTTCAAAAAACGGAAGCACCCTATGCGCTTAAAAGAAACTTCTGGTCAAGTTATCGGTCTGCTGGGATGGCTCCTTTTGACTTACATCGCAGCAGCCATCGGAGCGGCCGGTTCCGTTCAGTCGAGATCGTTTTACGAGCAACTTGTGCAGCCGGCCTGGGCGCCACCGGGGTGGGTGTTCGGCCCGGTTTGGACGGTACTTTATACGCTCATGGCCATTGCTGCCTGGCTTGTCTGGCGCTCGGGAGGGTTCCGCCGTAACAAGATAGCCCTCGGTTTTTTTGTCGGCCAACTGGCGCTTAACGCTCTTTGGAGTTGGCTCTTTTTTGAGTGGCAACTGGGTGGCTGGGCGTTCATAGAGATTCTCGCCCTGCTTGCGACACTTGCGATTACGGTCGTTCTGTTTTGGCGGACACGGCCGGTTGCCGGCACCCTGCTCATTCCCTACCTTCTTTGGGTCGCCTTCGCCGCCGTACTCAACTATGCAATCTGGCAGTTGAATCCCCAACTGTTAGGCTGAGTCACCGGCCTTTCCTTGTCCTGTTTATGGATTAGATTCAAGGTTTTAGGCTGTTGTCGCCAAGGTGAACATCCAGTCGACCTTCTCCAAGCCTCGAAGCCACGTTTTCCTCGAGCCCCCGGCGATTTTGATCCAGCCAAAGATTTTTTCGATGCGCTTGCGAATCTTCTGACTGACCTTGTAGCCCTCGTGCCGGGTGGTTCGTTTGTCGATGGCCGAGCCCTGGTCTTCTGTGCCCCATGCGGTGTTGCCTGAAGACGGCGCAGACCGTCCACAAAGACCGGCACGTCATACCCCTTATCTCCGCCGACGGTGATGCGGCCGAACCAGGGAAGGTTTTTGAGCATTTCCTAAGCCGCTTGCCATTCTGCGGCGCCGCTGGTGAGCGCAAGTCGATTATCTACCGCCAGGCCGCTGCGATTTTCCATCAGGGCATGGCCCATGTAGCAGAGCTTGGACTCTTTGCCCTTGCCTTTTTGTAGAGCCGACAGTCGGGGGCGGTCGTCGATTGATGGGTGCCGTTCTTGCGTTTTGCCTTCTGAAATCCACTTCGGGATTGCGACCATCGCCTTGTGGCGGCTCTTGATCGGCCTCGCCTTTGGGGCGAAAGCTCTTCATTGAGGCGCAGGCTTCGATCAGAGTGCCGTCAACCGTAAAGTGCTTTATGGACAACAACCCGGCCCGCTCCGCCTGCCCAGGAATCGATTGAAAGTAGGCCGTGGCGACCTCGTGAGCGATCAGACGGTCCCGGTTCTTGGAAAAGGCCGTATGATTCCAGACTCTGTCATCCATGGAGAGCCCCACGAGATGATCCTTGGGCACCCGGGCCTCGGGAAGATGTAGCTGAACATGGCCTGTTGTTGTTGATCTTCGCCGCGCATAACATTTTCTCCTCCAATTACAGTTAGTTATGCGCGAAATTATGCCAGAACCGACTTGGTCTTCCTAGTTAAATCAAGGACTTAGGCAAGGAGTTTTTCAACAACCTGCTAGTGCAAGACGGATTAGGCCTATTCAACTGAAGTTCTTACCGGACACAATGACCGGTTATAATGCTGGTAAATAAGCGCATGGCAAAAATTCTTAGCCAAGTTCTCAATTCAGACACTGAAATTTACCTTTCCCGTTGAATGAAGAGGTTCAAGCCATCCAGAAACAAAAGGTAGCCCAAAAGGTAGCCCATCAATTTTAAAAAGAACAAGGGGTTAGCCTGAACTGGCTAACCCCTTGTTCTTACTGGCGGAGGGGGTGGGATTCGAACCCACGGTACCTTGCGGTACAACAGATTTCGAGTCTGTCACCTTCGACCTCTCGGACACCCCTCCGTTATCTTTTGGTCTTTATGCTTCGCCCTGCCCTGGACCCTGCTTGCGCTGCTCCCGCAACTGGCGGAAAAAGTCGCTGAGCAGGCCGCCGCATTCGGCGGCCAGCACTCCTTCGGTGACCGTGACGCGGTGATTGAAGCGCGCGTCCCGGGAAAAATCGTAGATGGAACCCACCGCACCGGCGCGGGGGTCGCGGCAACCGAAAACCAGCCGCGGAATCCGGGCCAGTATAATGGCTCCCATACACATGACACAGGGTTCCAGGGTGACGTACAGCGTGCAGTCGAGCAGCCTCCAGGAACCGAGGGCCACAGCCGCCTGCCGAATGGCGATCATCTCGGCATGGCCGGTGGGATCGTTGCTGGACTCCCGCAGATTATGGCTCCGACCGACAACTATC
>SLLR01000041.1 GCA_007134025.1 Desulfuromonadaceae bacterium
CGGCAAAGCAGGCGGGAGCGTCTGCTTCGACAAGACAGGCCCGGCGAACATTGAACTTGCGGAAATTCTGCTTGATGAAGTCGAGACAGCGAGGGTTGCGCTCGATGGCAAAAATCCGCCCGTTGGGCAGCAGACGATCCGCCTCGACACTGACCGAGCCCGAGCCCGAACCGACATCCCACAACACCATATCGTGCCGCAGCCGAAGCTTGGCCAGCGTCACCACCCGAATCTCCTGTCGGGTGATCAGCTTGTGGGCGGCGGCAAACTCCTCGTCCGGTATGCCCAGAACCGGCATCTGATCCTCACCCTCGGCATCAAACTCCTTGATCAGAACCAGCACGTTCAGCGGCGCTGCCGAAATCTCCAGCAATCCCCGCACATCGGTGGTAACGATCCGCTCTTCGGCGCTGCCGAGGTTCTCGCACAGGTAGGCCGCATAGCCGTCCCGGCCCCGCCGGACCATTTCGGCGGCGATGGCCGCCGGCGTGTTGACGGGATCGGTCAAAACCGCCGCTTTGTCATTGGCGACAATGCGATCGACCGCTTCGGCGATCCCCCGGCCCTTGACGGAAAGAAAAACCGCGTCATCCCAGGGCTCGCCGAGTTTGGCGAAGGCGTACTGTACCGAGCTGACATTGGGAATGAATTCCAGCTCCTCGGCAGGAAAATTGCGCAGCAAGCTTCGGCCGACACCAAAAAAAAGCGGATCACCCGAGGCCAGAACCACCGTACTTCGGTCGTCCTGCCTGAGTCGCTCCGCGATCTCGGCAAAATTGTCTTGAAACAGAACCTTTTCACCGACAAAATCAGGGAAAAGCGCCAGATGTTCGGCGGCGCCCATCAGAACCTGGCTTCCCCCGATGATCTCCAGAGCCCGGCCGCAGAATCCTTCCTGGCCCTGAACCCCGGCCCCGACAACATAGATCTTTTTCATTACTGTCCCTTTTTCCCTCTTGCGCGAGAGTACTCTGTCCGCAACCGGCCGCTAACACTCTACCGGTTGGGAACCTGAACCGTCAAGCGGACTCAGGCCTCTGACTTCGGTTCGTCCCCAAGGGCCGGGGCGCAGCGCTCGAAAAGCACCTGTGCCAGCTTGGCGTGGACGCCCATCGGTTCGGCCAGCAGCAACTCGACGCCGGAGTGCCGGCGGCCGGCATCCCGTATGACAGCGGGCAGCTCCCGACACACATGGTTGCCAGCAAAGAGCAGACAGGGGCACAACACGATCCGGCGCGCGCCGCGAGCTGCCAGGCGGTCGATGGCGGTGGCAACATTCGGTGAGCCGGTGGACAAAAAGGCCGTCTCCACCGGCCTGCCCCCGGCTTCAGCACGCAGCAGATCGGCCAGAGCGTAAAACTCCGCTCGGCCTTCCGGCCGGGGCGAACCGTGGCCGATCAACAGGATGACGGTATCGACATCGCCTTCCATCACCTTCTTACAGTTCTTTTCGGCCGTTCCGTTGTCAACCATTACACAAATGCACGGTGGCCGAATTCAACGACCGGTAATCAACGATATTGAGACAGCCGTAAAATTGGGACAGGGAAAAAACTCGCTCCAGCGAAGCGCCGAGGGCATCAAGCAGCAGCAGGCGATTGATTCCGCCGTGGGACACCAGCACCACTTCCTGCCCCCGGTGGCGAAACAGGAGTTCTTCCAGAGCGGTGCGAGCCCGGTTCAGGGCTTCGAGCAGGGTTTCGCCGCCAGGGATTCGGTAATGAACAATGTCGTCGAGCCGTGCCTGCCACTGGCGGGGATAGCGCTCCTGCAATTCGCGCCAGGGCCGCCCCTCCCACGCTCCCGCATGAATTTCACGTAATTGGCGCAGGGTCACGGGCTGCAGACCGTAGGTCTCTGCCAGCATCGCCGCCCCCTCGGCACAGCGGCTCAGGTCGCTGCTGTAAACAGCCCGTACCGGTCGGTCGCGCAGACGACCGACCAGTTGCCGGTACTGTTGCCGGCCACGCTCGGTCAGCGGCACATCCTGCTGGCCGTTATAACGGGGCTCGCCGTGCCCTGCGACTTCTCCATGACGCAGCAGAAAAATCCTCGTCGCCGCAGGCGGACAAACCTGCAGCCCGTTGAGAGAGGTGGCGTTCATGCTAGACCTCCGGTTCCCGGTCCGCAGCGTCGTCAGCGGCATAGACCGGCGACACCTCTTCATCCAGCGCCGCCTCGATCCGTTGCCAGATTTCGTCCCGGCCCTCGCGGGTCAGTGCTGAAAAGAGAGTAAAGGCGTCCCGAGGCAGACCGGTAGCCTCGAGAATCGATCGCAGCTGCGTTTCCCGACGGCTGCGGGAAATCTTGTCGACCTTGGTGATCACCGGAATCGTCGGAACCTCAAGCTCTTCCAGCCAGTCGAGAAGCTGCAGATCCTCCTCCCGGGGTGTGCGTCGAATATCGAACAACAACAGCAGGGCCCGCAGATTTTGGCGCCCTTCCAGGTAGGTGCGAACCATCGGCCCCCACTCTTTCTTGACCGCCAAAGGGACCTTGGCGAACCCGTATCCGGGCAAATCGACCAGATAGAACGTGCTGTTGATATCAAAAAAATTCAGCAACTGAGTACGACCCGGGGTAGAGGAAGTCCGGACCAGCCCGCGCCGATTGACCAGGATATTGATCAGCGAACTTTTTCCGACGTTGCTGCGACCGGCAAAGGCCACCTCCGGGAAATCCGTCGGCGGATAGTTGCCCGGGCGGGTCGCGCTTTTAACAAAAGTGGCCGACTTGATGATCACCGAAGGGCCCCCCTGGTCCTGGCAAAACCGTCTTTAAAAGTTTGAAAAAAATTCTCCACAAGATATCCCATAAGTAAAAAGAAATGCAATAATTTCCAGCCGTTTTACTCTGAAAAGGCGTTCCGCAAAAAGCCGGGCCAGACAGCAGCAAACCTGTCGTTACAACCGGCTTCGAGATTTCGGTTAATATAACACGGTCCTTCCGTCCGTGGCGCAGGTTCCTGATGATCTGCGGACCAGCATGTCCTGGCATGCCTGGGGTATTTTTCCTTTCAGTCCCCTGGAGACTTCCGGTGCGTACAGACAAATTGACAGACAGGCCCGCCATGGCTAACTATAAAAGAAAACAGAATCTTTCTTGCATTCTACACAGGAGGTAGTTTATGCAGGATAATTTTGACGTTCAGGAAGCGGTCCGGCTCTCTCTGCAGACTGAAAAAAACGCTATGAACTTTTATCTTATGGCGGCCCGGAATATGACCGGAAAGGAAGCCCGCCGCCTGTTCGAAATCCTCGCCGGGGAAGAACGAGACCACGCCCGCCAGTTTTTCCGCCTCTATCGTCGCGACGACATTCCGAATTTTGACAGCTTCATGGACAGCATCAGCGAGACGGAAAAAAAATGGCTGTCGGTCCGGGAAGGTGAAGTGTTAAACGAACTGGGCGTACGCAAGGCCATGGAGTTGGCCATGCTCAAGGAACAGAAACTGGAAGAGCAGTTGCGTCGACTGGCGGCAAAAATCGACAACCCTGAAGTCCGGGCCATCTTCGAGGAGAACGCCACGTCCACCAACCATCATTACCAACTCATCGAATCCGAATATGCCCACCTGATGGGTATGGTGCATGAGACCGACATCGATACCTATGTGAGGGAATGACCGCCGCCAGACGACGGCTGTCAACCCGGGCCGATGCTCCTTGCCAGGCCGGGCGAGCGCTGCTATCCTTGCCCGCACCGCGGTGCCGGGTTATTCGGTTTGCGGCCTCACCCACACTTTCCGCCAGGGAGTCGTCTGGTCATGAAACCTGTCGTCGTTTCGGTTTCCGCAAGAAGCGGGACCGGCAAAACCACTCTGCTGGTAAAATTGATCGGCGAACTGAAAACCCGGGGATATCGTGTCGGCACGGTGAAGCATGACGGCCACGGCTTTTCCGTGGACAAAAAAGGCAAGGACAGCTGGCGCTTTACCGAAGCCGGTTCGGACACGGTTCTGATCACTTCCCGGGACAAGATCGCCATGATCCGGCAAAACCCTCTGGGGCAGGAACCGCCCCTGGAAGAGACCATTGCCCGCTATTTCCAGGACGTGGATATTGTCTTTACCGAAGGCTTCAAGCAAAACGCCTTTGCCAAGATCGAGGTTCACCGGCGCGCCTGCGGTGATCCGCTGCTGTACCGAGGCGATCACCACGATCCCCGGCTTATCGCCGTCGCTTCTGACGCGGCTCTTCCACTGGACGTGCCGGTGTTTGATCTGAACGACGCCGTCGGGCTCTGCGATCTCATCGAAGCGCGGTTTCTTCGCTGAAGCTTTCGAAACAACGCCAATGTCTTGCGCACAGGATTGTCCGCCTCGACCGCTGCGTGCTGAACATGCCGTCCCGGCGAATTTGCAGGTCTGATTTGTTGTGCAGGACAAAGCCGTCGATCCTCATGTCCGTTGCTTCACTGCAAAGCCCGCCATCCGTACCAGGCCGCCAGCAGCAGGACTCCCCAACTGCTGCGCAGCATGGTCCCCGGTGCCGGCCGCTGCCGCCGGGACGGCCTGACCCTGCGGCGGATTACGCCGTCCCCGCAGACAGCGTAGCTGCTGTTCCGGTCTCGCAACCGGGCTTCCAGAACCTGCTTGAAAGCGAAACCCTGAGACGGCCTGCCGGTCAATGGACGATTCGACTCTTCGGAGACCAAAGGCTCCTTTGCTTTTGCGAATTGGGCCTTGCTGAGTTTGCGGAGCCACCGTCGGCATTGCTGGCGAAGTTGCCGCCAGAGCCTTACCCGAGGCCGGCCGGCGGCCAGTTGCTGATCATAACAGGCTCTCGGACCGGGCGAACCAAGGATTCGGTAGGCGGCTGTGAGCGCCTGCAAACGTTCCGGATCGCTCCAGCCAGGTTCCGCCGTGTCGGGGTGACACTGGCGAAGCTGCCGGCGAAAAGCGTCACGGATTTCAGCAGTGCTGGCCTTGCTGCCAACGCCCAAGAGACGATAATAGTTCTGCTCCATGGAAAAGCCCCTGATCGGCAGGACCTCCTTCCCTGGAGAACCATGGCGATACGGCAACGACCAATCGCTGCTCCAACCCGGCTTATCGGCCGGCCGGGCTTTTTTCTTTAATACACGACGTGGTCGCCGATGATGGCCGCGCAACGGACAAGGGGCGGCGCGGGGATTGCTTTCCATGACCGCAACGCGCAGAGTGCAATTGACTCAAATCTCTGGCCCTTGTTAAAGGTCTGCCCATGCTCTCTCTTTCTTCCCGGCCAACTGACCGCCCTTTGCGGATCCTGGCGTTTGGCAACAGCCTGGTTGCGGGTTTTGCCTTGCCGCAAAAAGACGGTTTTTCCGCGCAACTGGAAAAAGTTCTGAGCGAATCCGGTTGTCCCGCCGAAGTCATCAACGGCGGCGTTCCGGGAGACACCAGCGAGGCCGGCCGGCGCAGGCTGGAACAGGCGATGGCTCTCAAGCCAGACCTGGTGCTGCTCGAATTTGGCGCCAACGACAACCTGCTGGGCCTCTCTCCGGCAGTTCTCGAAGCCAACCTTGAAGCGATCATCCTGGGTTTTCAAAAGTGCCGTATCCCCCTTCTGCTGACCGGTATCGCACCGCTGCGAGACTTGGGCGAAGCCTACCGCAGAGACTTCAGCGCCGTCTTTTACCGCCTGGCGGAGAAATACCGGCTGCCTTTTTACCCCGACTTTCTGTCCGGAGTAGCCGGACGGCCGGAACTGAACAAAAAGGACGGCATTCATCCCAATCCCAAAGGAGTCAGGATCATTGTTCAGCAACTGACCCCCCTGGTGGTCAAAACCTTGGGCAGTTTGCGCTGGGGGCCGCCTTGACAGCACGTTCCGACAGGATATCGTTGTCGTATCCTCTCTTGGTTCTTTCTCTTATAGCGAAAGGAAACACATGCCAACAGCACTGATCACCGGCGCCAATCGCGGCATCGGCCTTGAGCTGACTCGCCAGTTCAAGGAAGCCGGTTATGACCTTATCGCCGTATGCCGACAACCTTCTCAGGCGCTGCAGGCACTGGGCGTGCGCATTGAGAAAGATGTCGAATTGACCGAACGCGCCAGCCTTGAAAACCTGGCGCAACGTCTCGGCCCGGTGCGACTGGATCTGCTGGTCAACAACGCCGGCGTGTTGCGTCCGTCCAGTCTTGATAGTATTGAAAGCCAGCTCGACGATTTTCGGCTGCAATATGAAGTCAACGCGCTGGCTCCTCTGCGCGTCACAAGTATATTGCTGCCCCACCTTAAGGACGGCGGCAAGGTCGTCATCATTACCTCGCGGATGGGTTCGATGGGTGATAATTCCTCGGGCGGCCATTATGCCTATCGCATGTCCAAGGCCGCCGCGAATGCCGGCGGCGTGTCTCTTGCCCATGAACTGAAGAAACGCTCCATCGCCGTAGGTCTGCTGCATCCGGGCTATGTTCGTACCGAAATGACCGGTCTCAACGGGGACATCGGCCCTGCCGAGTCTGCCGCCGGTTTGTTTCAGCGCATTGAGGAACTGACACTGGAGACCACCGGCAGGTTTCGCCATGCCAATGGCGAAACGCTTCCCTGGTAACGGATCGGCCTGGCCTGAAAACTTACCGGGCCGTTCTTTTAGCGGAACTGGCCTATCTTTTGAAGGAGACTGATTATGAAGAAAATGATGACTGTTGTGTCTCTGTTCGTTTTGGTGGCAACCGGCTGCGCTCCGGCCATGGGCCCCAAGGAGACGGGGGGAGCTTTGATCGGGGCCGGAACCGGCGCCTTGATCGGCTCTCAGATTGGCGGCGGGCGCGGACAACTGGTCGCCGTTGCCGTCGGTACCCTGGCCGGCGCCCTGGTAGGCCAGGAAGTGGGGCGCACCCTGGACCGGGCCGATCAGCTGGCCATGCAGCAGAATGCCCAGTACGCCCTTGAGCATACACGAACCAACCAGGCTACCGGTTGGCGCAACCCGGATACCGGTAACTTCGGCAGTGTCATGCCGGTGGAAACCTACCAGACCAGCACCGGCCAGTACTGCCGCGAGTATCTGCAGACCGTGGTCATCGGCGGTCAGCAGCAGCAGGCTTACGGTACCGCCTGCCGACAGCCTGACGGCAGTTGGAAGATTATCCGCTGAAACCCACGGCGCCATGACTCCGTGGTTTAGGGGAACCCGGATCCGTAACCAGTGAAGGGCGATAGTGTTTTCATGAGCCGTCACTCGAATCAGTCTGCCGCGGCCGGCGCCACTATGAGGGTCACCGGTACGGCCGGGGAGACCCTGACGCTGACGTTGTCCGGCCGGCTTGATCTGGCCGGAACCACGGCGCTCTGGCCGCAGGTCTGCGATCTCATCGACCGGCACCGACCCCGCCATCTGCGTCTGGCCGCAGAGGATGTGGATTACTGCGACGGCACCGGTATCGGTTTGCTCCTTGACTGCGAGCGCCGCACCACAATGAGCGGCGGCACTTTTGAGTTGCTCGGCCTGCGAGAAGAATTTGGCAGGCTGCGCGGTCAGTTCGACCTGGCACAGCTGGCCAGTGTGCCGAGTCTCGCTCCGCGCCCCGGCGGTTTTGCCGAAGCCACCGGCCGGGCAACTCTTCAGACCTTGCAGGCCCTGCGGGATCTGGTGTTCTTTACCGGCGAACTGAGCGTCGCCCTGTTGCGGGCCTTGCGACGGCCCCGCAGCATTCGCTGGCGGGACGTCAGTATGACCGTGGAAAAAGCCGGGGTTGACGGCTTTCCCATTGTCGCCCTGCTGAGCTTTCTGGTGGGGCTGATCATGGCTTTTCAGGCCGCAATTCCCATGCGCCAGTTCGGCACCGAAATCTACGTAGCCAATCTTATCGGTCTGGCAACCCTGCGGGAACTCGCTCCGCTGATGACCGCCATCATTCTGGCCGGTCGTTCCGCATCAGCCTTTGCCGCCGAAATCGGCACCATGAAGATTAACGAAGAGCTTGACGCCCTGACGACCATGGGACTTGAACCGGTACCTTTCCTGGTCGTTACCCGGGTTCTGGCGGCCCTCTTCGTCACACCGCTTCTGACCCTTTTCGCCAACCTGTTCGGTTTGCTGGGCGGCTCGGTGGTGCTGCTTTCCCTCAACTATCCGCTGGTGACCTACATTCGCCAAGTACAGTCGGCAGTCACCCTGGGGGACGCCCTGGGGGGACTCATCAAGTCGCTGGTTTTCGGTGTTATCATCGCCGCCGTGGGCTGCCTTCAGGGCCTGCGAACCGAGACAGGAGCCAGCGCTGTCGGCCACGCGGCGACTCGGGCGGTGGTCAGCGGCATTGTTCTGATCGTCATCGGCGACGGGGTCTTTTCCGTCCTCTATTACTACCTGGGCGTGTGATACGCCGATAACCGGGGGACGGTCGGAAAAAACCCGGCCACAAACTTTTTTTTCACACCGGTACAGTTGCGAAGACTCCGCTGACTGGTTGGGGAAGCACGGTATGAAATCTCGGCAGGCGCCCCTGATTCAGGTTTCGGGTCTAACCGCCGCCTACGGCGATGAAGTTATTCTCGAACACCTGGATTTTTCGGTATATTCCGGAGAAATTTTTGTCATACTCGGAGGTTCGGGCTGCGGCAAAAGCACGCTTCTGAAACATCTGATCGGCCTTTACAAACCGGCTGCCGGACAGGTTCTTATCGACGGTGTCGACTTGCATGCCGCAGAAGGCGATTTACGGCTGCACCTTTTGCGAACCCTGGGGGTGATGTATCAGCAGGGAGCCCTGTTCGGTTCGCTGACGCTGCTGGAAAACCTTTGTCTGCCTCTGGAAGAACTTTCCGAACTTCCTGAAGCAGCCAGACGGCTTGTTGCGACCATGAATCTGGCCCTGGTGGGACTTGCCGACCACCCGCACCGTTACCCGGCGGAACTCAGCGGCGGCATGCGCAAACGGGCGGCGATTGCCCGCGCCCTGGTTCTCGGTCCGCGGATTCTGTTTCTGGACGAACCATCGGCCGGTCTCGACCCGGTGACTTCGGCGGAAATGGACAACCTGATCCTGCGTCTGGCCGCAAGCCTGGGAGTGACTTGTGTGCTTGTCAGCCATGAGCTTCCCAGTATTTTTGCCATCGCCGACCGGGTTATCATGCTGGACCGGAACAGCAGGGGGATTATCGCCACCGGTGCGCCGCAGCAGTTGCGCCATTCCGACAACCGCACGGTAGCGCAATTCTTCAGCCGCGGCGCGCCAGACTGACGGGCGCCTGCGACCCGGCGACGAAAAGAGAGGGATGGAAACCGTTTATGAGCAGTCGTGCCAATTATTTGAAAATAGGCCTGTTCGTGCTGGGCGCAACCGCCATCGCTATTGCCGGGTTGATCGCCTTCGGAGTGGGGTCGTTTTGGCAGGAAAAGATTTACGCCGAATCCTATTTCGAGCAGTCGGTTCAAGGGCTTGACGTCGGGTCGCCGGTCAAGTTTCGCGGTGTGCAGATCGGTCGGGTCGAATCCATCGGCCTGGTCAGCGCCGAATATGCGACCCGGCAACGATATGTCCTGGTCCGTTTTTCCCTGTACCGGGATGCTTTCGAAGCTCCCAATCAAACCAGGCTGGCTCATTTTATCGAAGAGGAAGTCGCCAGCGGATTGCGCATTCGCCTGGCTTTTCCGGGCATTACCGGCACGGCCTACCTGGAAGCGGACTATGTAGAGGTGCCCCCTCCCGCTACACCGGTCATCGATTGGCAACCGGCGTATCCCGTTCTCCCGGCCATGCCCAGTACCATCGCCCGCTACAGCGATGCGATTGACGGCATCCTGAAAAGTATCGATCAGGTCGATCTTCAGCGCCTTGGCAGCGGCCTGGATCGCGTTCTTTCAGCAATGAGTGAACTGCTGGAAAGCGGCCAAGCCCAGCAGATCGGTCATCAGGCCCTGGGACTGATGACCGATCTGCGTGCAACCACCCGGCGTCTGGATCGCCTGCTGGCGGACGCTGAAAAACCTCTGGGAGAGGCTCTTCAGAGACTTCCGGAAACAGTCCAACAGTATGAACTGTTGGCCGTCCGCCTCAACGCCCTGGCAGGCGACCTGCCGGAAGCCTCGGCGCCCCTCAGCATCACCTTGCAACAGATCAACGCGCTGCTGGCCCGAGAACAACCGACGATCGGGTCTATTCTTGCCGACCTGCGACAGGTTGCGGAAAATCTTCGGGAGATCACCGATGACGGCCGCCGGCATCCCGCCCGCATGTTCTTTGGAGCCCCTCCCCCCCCACTGGAGCCCTAAAATGATCCGATGGTCATTGTTACGCTGTGCAACAGCCTCAGGGGTGTTGGCGATATTCCTGCTGAACGCCGCCTGTCTGCGCCTGGATGCCCCCCATCCTGAAAAAGCCGCTTACCTGCTGAGCGCACAGCGGGACGCCGAAACCACCGCAACCCTGTCTAAAAGGGTTCTTCAGGTCGATCCCTTTGAAAGTGCTCCCTGCTGCCTGGGTCGCAGTTTTGTTTATCGAAGCGGCGATCATATCTGGATGCAGGATTATTATCATGAGTTTTTTACCGCGCCTCCGGCAATGCTGACGGAAATCAGCCGCCAATGGCTGCAACAGTCCGGTCTCTTTGACCAGGTAGTGGGCACCGGCTATCCTCCCCCCAGCCATCTGCTGCGAGGTCGTATTGTAAATCTGCACGGGGATTACCGCTCGGGGCGGACGCCCGAGGCGGTTCTGGAACTGGAATTCAGCCTATGGAACCTGCGGGGGGGAGCGCCTGTCGAACCCCTGCAGCAGAGCTATCACCGTCGATTGGCTCTGACGGACCGTCGTCCCGAATCACTGGTTCAAGCCTGGAGCGAGGCCCTTGCGGAGATATTAGCGGAATTGGAAACGACACTGAGACAGCGCTTTGCAGCAGACGCCGGGGCTGTTTTTCCAACACCCCCCCCACCGGCTTCCCGCTCTGATCAGTCCGCCTTCTGAGGCGCTTCCGCCCCCAGCAGGGTCGACAACCAGCGGGTATCCTCTCGACTGTCAAGGGCAATCTTGACCGTCATGGTCAAGGGAACCGACAGCAACATGCCGACGGGACCCAGCAGCCATCCCCAGAACAGCAGGGAGAGAAACACGACCAGCGTCGAAAGTCCCAGGCCTCTTCCCAGAAAGCGGGGTTCCAGAAAATTTCCCAGCACCAGGTTGATGGCCAGATAGCCGCCCGCGACCATAATCGCTCGCAGCGGGCCGAGCTGCACCAGGGTCAGAACCACGGCAGGCAGTCCCGCGATAATCGAGCCGATGTTGGGGACATAATTCAGAGCGAAGGCGAGAAAGCCCCACAAAAGCGGCAGGTCGACACCGAGAATCGAAACCAGAACTGTCACCAGAACACCGGTAGCCACGCTCACCAGAGTCTTGATCAGCATGTAGTGCTTGAGGTTTTCAAGAAACCTTTCGAGCCGAAAACGGGCTGTTTCACCGCCAAGCACCGCATCGATCTTGGCGGGAAAGCTCGCTGCCTCCAACAGCATGAAGATGACTGTCATCATCACCAGGAATCCGTTGGCAACCAGGTTGCCGAGGGCATTGAGCAGGGTGGTGACCAGTTTGATCAGCGCCCCCGGATCGAGGATTTCGGTCAACACCGGGACCGATGCCTTGATTCCAAGACCTTGCAGCCAGACCACCGTGGCAACGGTCAAATCCCGCAATTTGGCTTCATAGACAGGCAGACTGCCGGTCAGGTCCCGAACCGAGGTCAGGATCATGCTCGCCAGCAGAAAACCGACCAGGATCACCACCAGGATCACCACCAGAAGCGCCAGCCAGACGGGCAGACCCCGCCGCTGCAGCCAGAACATGGGGGTGGTGCTGATAACCGCGATAAACACCGACAGCAAAAAAGGAACCACGATAGCCTTGGCGGCCTGCATGCCGGCCAGAATCAGTACGATCGCCGCCAGAGTAACGACGATCTGCATCACCCCTGCCTTGTCAATCGTCATGGCCTCTCCAGCCCGGTGCAACCGGGGTTTAAATCGCAATTGAACGTCAAGCAGCTCATCACTCTGTGAACGCAACCGGGCAGGCATGCCATAGTCTGTCCCTGCGACGATAGACCACGTGAAGAAAACGGCCGAAGTCCCGCTGCTGAACCACCGACCACGCTTCGAGGTCAAAATCAGGGAAAAACCTGTCGCCGGCATGCTCCTCGCGTATCCAGGAAACGGACAAGCAATCTGCCAGAGGCAGTGCCTCCCGGTAAATTGCCACGCCACCGGCAAAAAAAATCGTGCGCCGATACCCTTCAGCAAGCTTCAGAGCCTGCGGCAAGCTCGAACACACGGCAATTCCCGCTGCCGGCTTCAGCGAGCGGCTGACCACGATAGTCTGCCGATCAGGCAGAGGCCGTCCAATGGAAAGATAGGTTGTGCGTCCCATGATCAGAGTGTGTCCCCGAGTCAGCCGGCCAAACAGCTTCAGTTCCTCGGAAATATTCCAGGGCATGCGACCAGAGTCGCCGATGACTCGGTCGTCGGTCATGGCAACGATAATGACCCGGGAAGCAGCTACGGACATCATGAGGTCCTGACAGGAACGAGGCCGCCGCATCAGAAGCAAGCGATCGACACACAGCAACTGATCGGCAGGACGGTTTATTGGACAACCCTGCCATACAACAGGGACCAGTGCCGCCAGGTACGGGGCATGTGGCTGCCGATGGCGCCTATAACCATCGCCACCCACAACAGGCTGACGCTGGTGCCCGGCAACAGATGCAGTAACAGAACAGGCAGCATATGAGCCAGCGCCGCCAGCCCCCGACCTTCATGGGGCCAGCGCAGGCTGTGATGTAATTCGGTTCCGACCAGACCGAGACCCGACAAGACCACCAGCAGTCCGTAAAAGTGAAGGATGGGAACCGGCTGCTGAAAAACCGCTCCCCCCAGCAGGATACCGGCCACGCCGATGTGTCCGGACCGCAGCAGAATATCCAATCCACGGGACCAGCCGGGACGTTTGCCTTTGGGTGGTCCTGCCGTCTTTTCTTCTGCCATGGGTGCGACTCCCCGCCGATGCCGCGACTCGTATTACAAAGTCGGAAAAAAAAGCCCCTGCACAGTCTGTGACCGCCGCAGGGACCTGTTATGAACGGTGGGGCCTCCAGTTAAAAGAGACCCCACCGCTACTTGTTCCATTACCGAACTTCAGCTCCCATGGGAGGCCGTTCTCTGTATGTTCTTGGTTTATTCGTCGCGCTCGTAATCAACGGTACGGGCAGCAACGGTCTTGATGCTGAGCAGGTCTTTGTAGTTGATGTTGTTGCCCAGATAGTTGCCGCCGTCGGTGCCGCAGCCCAGAGTCAGTGAAGGCGGCAGCTTGTTGTAAATGAGACCGACGCTGCCATGTACCGCAGGCTGGTTCAGCAGCAGACGGTTGGCCGGAATTTCCATGGCGAATTTGTCCAGAACTTCCTCATCCTGGGCATGGATAACCGCAGTGTGGCCCGCACCGCCCCAGAGGAGCTGGTTCTTGGCGGCCGCGATAGCTTCGTCGGTGCTGTTGTAGGCGATGTAGCCGAGAACCGGGGACAGCTTCTCATGGCTGAACCAGTCTTCGGGGCCGATGCTGTCCAGGGGCACGAGCAACAGCTGGGCATCGTCAGGGACATTGATTCCGGCCAGCTTGCCGATGGCCTGGGGCGACTTGCCGACAATGGCCATAGCGGGAACGCCTCTTTCCTTGTCGAACATAACGGCTTCCAGCTTGGGCTTTTCTTCCGGCTTGACCAGGTAGGCGCCGCGCTCGATGAGCATGTTGACGGCTTTTTCCGCAGTGGCCTTGTCGTCGAAGATCATCGACTGGTCGGAAGAACAGATGGTGCCGTTGTCAAAGGTCTTGGATGCGATGACGTTGTTGACCGCAACCGACAGCTTGGCGGACTTGGAAACAAACACCGGAGTATTGCCGGCGCCGACGCCGATGGCGGGATGACCGGAGCTGTAGGCGGCCTTGACCATGGCGTTGCCGCCGGTAGCCAGTACCAGGTTGATATCCGGGTGGTTGAACAGCAGGCCGGTCGCTTCAATGGAAGGGGTATCGATCCACTGGATGCAGTTCTTGGGAGCGCCGGCCGAGATGGCGGCATCGTACATGACTTGAGCGGCTGCAACACTGCACTTCTGGGCGCGGGGGTGGCAGGCAAAAATGATCACGTTACGGGTCTTCATGGCGATGAGAGACTTGAACATAACGGTTGAGGTCGGGTTGGTGGTCGGGGTCGC
>SLLR01000044.1 GCA_007134025.1 Desulfuromonadaceae bacterium
GCCAGCACCAGCTCGCCGGCGGGGGGTGTGACCAGGACGCCGTTCTGCAAGAGGAACAGGTTGCTGGTCGCCCCTTCAAGCACCTGGTTTTCGGCGGTGCGAAACAAGGCTTCGCGGGCGCCGCGGCGTTTTGCGTCATTGGCGGCATAGAGGCAGTCGGCGTAATTGCCCCGTTTCATCTGCGGCAGGTGGGAGAGGGGGTTGACCCGCCGGTTGGGGGCGAAGACGCAGGCGGCGCCCGCTTCCCGATCCTCCTGGGAAGGCTCCTGGTACACCCCGGCGGTGATGAAAAAACGGCCCTGATCGGCTGGCGGAAAATCGAGGCCGGTGTGGCTGCCCCGGGTGACGGTGAGGCGCAGGCGGGCCACGGGGGCGTCGAGGCGGTTGGCGGTATCGAAGAGCGCCTGGCGGATGCGGTCGGCATTCAGGGGTAAGCCGAGCAAGCCTGCCGAAAGCCTGAGCCGGTCGAGGTGGTCGTCGAGAAAACGGATTCGTCCGGCCTTGGCTTTCAGGGTTTCGAACAGGCTGTCGCCGTAAAGGACTCCGCCATCGTTAAAGGGCAATCCGTTCTGTTGGGGGTCGACGAAGTTTCCGTTCAGGTTCAGGAACATGAGTTTCCCTCCAGGGCCTGGCGCAGGGCCGCACCCTTGGCCAGGCATTCGTGCCATTCCCGCTCCGGCACCGAGTCGGCGACGATGCCGGCGCCGGTCTGATAGGTCAGTTCATCGCCGAATTTCTGAAAGGTGCGAATCAGGATGTTGAGGTCCATGCTGCCGCAGGCGCTGATGTAGCCGGCGCTGCCGGTGTAGGTGCCGCGGCCCACGGGTTCCAGTTCTTCGATGATCTCCATGCAGCGTTTTTTCGGCACCCCGGTGATGGTGCCGCCGGGAAAGGTGGCACGGATCAGGTCGAAAGGCCCGGTGCCCGGCAGCAGTTCACCTTTGAGATTGGAGACAATGTGGCACACGTGGGAGTAGCGTTCCAGCACCATCAGTTCGTCGACTTCGATAGTCCCCGGTCGGCAGACCTTGCCCAGGTCGTTGCGTTCCAGGTCGAGCAGCATGATGTGTTCGGCCCGTTCCTTGGGATGGCCGAGAAGTTCTTCGCCCAGACGGATATCCTCGGGCGGGGAGTAGCCTCGCGGGCGGGTGCCGGCGATGGGGCGCAGTTCGGCGGTGGTATCGCGCAGAGAAACGAGCCGCTCCGGTGAACAGGAGATGAGATCGACATGCGGTGTGTGCAGCAGGCCGCCAAAGGGACTGGGATTGATCTGCCGCAGGCGGGCGTAGAGGTCGGCGCTGGAGAGGGATGTGGTGCCGTCGAAGCGCACTGACAGGTTGGCCTGATAGATGTCGCCGGCGGCGATGTACTCCTTGGCTTGTCGCACCATGGCTTCAAAGTCGGGTTGGGAAAGGATCGGCCGGGGCGGATCGGTGGCGTTTCGGCAACCCACGGCCAGTGGTTTTTGCAGAACTTCACGAACCCGGGATTCCAGGGCCTGCAGGTCGTCGTCGGCCAGAGAGCAGAGAGTGAGCCGCCGCTGCTGCAAATCGTACACCGCGCAGAGATCGACCCAGTCGAGCCACAGGGCCGGCAGGGGGCGGTCGCGGCGGGCCAACAGGGGCAGCTCTTCGATCCAGCGGGCTAGATCGTAGCCGAAATAGCCGAAATAACCGCCGCAGAAAGGCAGGTCAGAGTTGTTGCTGACGCGCCGTTGCTGAAGAATTCCGGCCAGTTTTTGCAAAGGCTCACCCGGCAGCGGCACGTCGCAGTTGTCGCGCCGGTGACAAAGACCCCGCTGGTCAAGATAAAAGGATTCGGTTTTGCGCAGGGCGACGATGGAGTAGCGGCCGGTTCGAGGGTTCGGTTCAGGGCTTTCCAGAAAGCCGGGACCCTCGGTGGCCAGCTGCGTGTAGAGGCGCAGAGGATCAAAAAGTTCGACGGTAAAGGAATGCTGGCGCAGAGTCATGGCGGGCGATGAATTTTCCGATGGCCGGGGGCATCACGGGGATGCGGAATGCGAAAAAAAAAGGCTGACCAGTCGGTCAGCCCTTCGTTTTTATTTGGTGGAGCTAGGCGGGATCGAACCGCCGACCTCTTGAATGCCATTCAAGCGCTCTCCCAGCTGAGCTATAGCCCCGTCGTTGCGAGAGCCACTTTATAGCAAAGAGGCTTTCAGCCTGTCAACGACTTTTTTTGCCGTAAAAAATTGATGGCGTCGCAAAAAGTCCGCCCTGGGGCGTTACGGCGTTTTCTCTGGACCTCGAGATAGCCTGTGTATGCCTTTGTCACTGAAAAAACACCAAGCCTTGTCAAACGATATTTTTGCTTAGCCATCTTGCGAATTTATGCGAAAGTCTCAAATTTCCCAACCATCCGCCTACGGTCAAGGTTGCATTCTCAACCCGGCCTTACAAATTTCCAAGCCAAGGCTACCCCAAAGAAAACCCGTGATGGATCGATTTCGAATCTGCCGTGGGCCTGTGCCGTTTGTTCCTAAGGTCGGCTAAGGCCAGCTTTCGCTGGTAGGGATCATTCGGATCGAAATTTGTCCCGTTGTGGATTGTGCCGTGCCCGATCATAAAGTCGCTGCGCGTGGTAGGAACTGCGGACAAAGGGACCCGCTGCGACGGCGGAAAATCCCCCCGCCAGTGCCTGTTGTTCCAATGCGGCGAATTCTTCCGGGGGCAGGTAACGGATGACGGGCAGATGAGCGGGGGAGGGTCGCAGGTACTGGCCCAGAGTCAGAATGTTGCAGTGCGCCTCTCGCAGGTCGCTAAAGACTTCCTGCAGCTCTGCAGCGGATTCGCCGAGGCCGAGCATGAGTCCCGATTTGGTCACCATCTGCGGATCAATCCCTTTGACCTGCCGCAACAGCTCTAAAGAACGCCGGTAAGTGGCCCGGGAACGGGCTTTGGGGTAGAGGCGGGGCACGGTTTCCATGTTGTGATTGAGGACCTGAGGGCCGGCGTCGAGGATGGCGGCCAAGGCCTGCCAATTTCCTTCAAGATCGGGTATCAGCACCTCCACCAGGGTTTGAGGCCGCCACCGGCGGATGGCACGGATGGTCTCGGCGAACAGGGCCGCCCCGCCGTCGCCCAGATCGTCCCGGGTTACCGAGGTCACCACCGCGTAATCCAGTTGCAACAGCTCGACCGCCTCGGCTACCCGCTCCGGTTCTTCCGGGTCAGGCCGCTCCGCCGGACCGTAAGCCACGGCGCAGAAGCCGCAATCCCGGCTGCACCGCTGACCGAGAATCATAAAGGTGGCGGTACCTTCGGCAAAACACTCGAAGCGGTTGGGGCACTGGGCCTGCTGGCAGACGGTGGTCAGATTTTTTTCCGCCAGCAGCCGGCGGATTTCTTCGTAGCCCGGACCGGAGGGCAGGCGGCGTTTCAGCCATGGGGGTTTGGCGGTCGGCAGGTTGTTGCGTTCGGGGGGAGACATGGTCGATTTTCTCGCAGAGTAAAAAAATGAATCGTGCAGAAAATTTCAGCCCGGTAACTGTTTCAAAAGCAATTCCGCCCCGGTGATCTCTTTGAAATCGCCCCCGAAAACCTCGGCCAGGTGTAGCGGCAGGTTGGCTGTCAGCTGCGACAGTGACAGGTCGCGGCCGCTCTCTGACGCGATCGAAGTCATTTCCACCCCGGCCAGGCCGCAAGGGTTGATCCAGCTGAAGGGTTCCAGAGACAGATTTACATTGAGGGACAGGCCGTGAAAGCTGATGCCTTGGCGGATGGCGATGCCGATGCTGCCGAGCTTTCGGCCTCCCGCCCATATTCCCCGGTTGCGGGGGTCTCTTGCGGCCGTAACGCCCCAGTCCCTGGTCAGGCGCAGCATACATTCCTCCAGACAGAAAACGTAGTCGCCTGCAGTCAGCTTGGCCAGGCGCAGGTTGATGATCGGGTAGAGCACCAGTTGTCCCGGCCCGTGGTAGGTGATGAAGCCGCCCCTTTCGACCGGTAGCAGATCGATGCCCCTGTCGGCCAGGAAGTCGTCGGAAACCAGCAGATGATCCCGACCGCCGCGCCGGCCGAGGGTGAACACCGGCGGATGTTCGGTGGCCAGGAACAGATCGCGGTCCAGACACTGGTGACGGCGACGCTCCACGAGTTCGGCCTGCAATTTGTGGGCGGATTGATAGTCGAGGCGGCCGAGGCTGCAGTAGAGAGTTTGCATAGGGTGCCCTTGACCTGTTGCCGGAAGGGAAAGGGGTTTTGGGCGATTGATCTCGTGGTTTTTTTACTCCCTGCGAAGTCCGGTTTGGCCGGTTCATTCCATTCTTGTGAAAACAATACGTTAGACTGTGGCCTTGTCAACCGGGCAGGGGGCTGAAGTTGTTGCACAAGCTTCTGGTGCGTCAAGATTGGCAGGCTGATCGGGTATTTTCTGAAAATCCGCCGACAACTGGTATTCTTTGTGCGTGAACAAAGCCAAAAACATAACGAGGTGCCAGATGAGTTCCTACTTCAAAGATTCCGATCCCGCCGAGACCAGCGACTGGCTGCAATCGCTGGAAGGGCTGGTGGCGGCAGAGGGCAAGGAGAAAGCCGATTATCTGTTGTGCCGGTTGACGGAGAAGGCCCGATCTCTCGGCGTGAACACTTCCCCGGGCATTATCAGCCCCTACTGCAACACCCTCCTGCCGGGCGAGGACGACAAGCTTCCGAGTGATTCCCTCACCGCCCGCAACGTGGCCGCTTATGTGCGCTGGAATGCCATGGCCATGGTGGCCCGGGCCAACAAGGACGGTCTCGCGCTCGGCGGGCATATCGCCACGTACAGCTCCATTTCGGCCATCTACGAGGTCGGCTTCAACTGGTTCTTTCGGGGGTCGGAAACGAAGCACGGCGCCGACCTGGTCTATTTCCAGGGGCACAGCTCTCCGGGGGTCTATGCCCGTGCTTTTGTCGAGGGACGTCTCGACGAGGAGCATCTGGTGAATTTCCGCAGGGAGGTCGGCGGGCACGGACTCTCCTCCTACCCCCATCCCTGGCTCATGCCGGATTTCTGGGAGTTCCCGACGGTTTCCATGGGCCTGGGCCCGATTCTGGCCATCTACCAGGCCCGGTTCATGAAATATCTGGACGGTCGTGAACTCAAAAAAGCCGGGGACCGCAAGGTCTGGGTTTTCCTGGGCGATGGTGAAACGGACGAGCCGGAATCCCTCGGCGCTCTCTCTCTGGCCTCCCGGGAAAAACTCGATAACCTGATCTTCGTCGTCAACTGCAACCTGCAGCGTCTTGACGGGCCGGTGCGCGGCAACGGCAAGATCATTCAGGAGCTGGAGGGCCGCTTTCGGGGGGCCGGGTGGAACGTGATCAAGCTGATCTGGGGGAGTGAATGGGATCCGATCCTGGAGCGGGACAGCGAGGGGCTGCTGCTGAGAAAGCTCGGCGCCATGGTCGACGGCGACTTTCAGACCATCCATGCCCGGGGACCCGCCTATCTGCGGAAGAAAATTTTTGGAGACGACCCCAAGCTGAAGGCCCTGGTCGAGGATCTGAGCGACCGGGATCTCTGGCAGATGAGCCGCGGCGGTCACGACCCGCGCAAGGTTCACGCCGTCTTCTCCGCCGCCCGACGGCACAGGGGGCAGCCCACCGTCATTCTGGTGAAAACGGTGAAAGGCTTCGGCATGGGACAGGCCGGGGAATCGGTGATGGTGGCCCATAACGTAAAGAAAATGGATCTGGAGGCTCTCAAGGTTTTCCGGGACCGTTTTCATGTGCCTCTGGAGGATGAAGAACTGGGCGATCTGCCCTTTATCCGGCCGCCGCAAGGCAGCCCCGAGGAACAATTCATTCAGCGGCAGCGCAAGGCGATGGGCGGACCGGTACCTTTTCGCCGCACCGAACATGTTTCTCTGAAGGTCCCGCCGCTCTCTGATTTTGAGGGCCTGTTCGGGGCTTCGAAGGATCGCGAATTCTCGACCACCATGGCCTACGTCCGCCTGCTTGGAGCCCTGGCCAAGGATAAGGAGATCGGCCGGTACATCGTGCCCATCATTCCTGATGAGGCGCGGACCTTCGGTATGGAAGGTTTGTTCCGGCAGCTGGGCATCTACGCTCCGCAGGGACAGCTCTACGAGCCCCAGGATGCCGAGACCATGGCCTGGTACCGGGAAGACCCCGGGGGACAAATTCTTGAAGAGGGGATCACCGAAGCGGGGGCGATCTCCTCCTGGGTTGCCGCCGGGACGTCCCATGGGAACCACAAGGTGCCGATGATTCCTTTCTATGCCTTCTATTCCATGTTCGGTTTTCAGCGCATCGCGGATCTGCTCTGGGCGGCGGGGGATTCCCGGGCCCGGGGATTTCTGCTGGGGGCCACTTCGGGGCGCACGACCCTCAATGGCGAGGGGCTGCAGCACCAGGACGGCCAGGGGCTGCTCTACGCTTCGGTTTTTCCCTGCTGCCGGGCCTATGATCCGACTTTTGATTACGAAGTGGTGGTGCTTGTGCAGAAAGGTCTCGAATGCATGTACGGCGAGGGCGAGGATGTTTTCTATTACATCACCCTGCTCAACGAAAACTACACCCATCCGGGCATGCCCGACGGGGCCGAGGACGGTATCCACCGGGGGCTGTACCTGTTCCGAAAAGGTGGGGATGGTGCTTTGAGGGTGCAGTTGATGGGCAGCGGAAGCATTCTGCAAGAGGTGATCGCGGCCGCTGATCTGCTGCGGAAAGACTACGGGGTGCAGGCCGATGTCTGGTCGGCGCTCGGCATCAACCAGTTGCACCGCGACGGCATGCAGGTGGAGGAATGGAACCGCCTGCATCCCGAGGAGACGCCCCGCAGATCATGGGTCGAAGAGGCGCTGGACGGACAGGAGGGGCCGGCGGTCCTTGCCACCGATTATGTTCGGGCTTACGGCGAGCAGATCCGTCGCCTGGTCAAAAGACCGTTGACGGTGCTCGGTACCGACGGTTTTGGCCGAAGCGACACCAGGCAGGTGCTGCGGGATTTCTTCCGGGTGGATCGTTATCATGTGGCCGTAGCGGCCCTCAAGGCGCTGACCGAACAGGAAAAGCTTCCCCTTTCAACGGTAGCCGAGGCGATAGAGAAATACGGGATCGATCCCGATGTGCCGCATTCGGTGGTTCGATGAATAATGGAGTTTTCAGGGGTTTTACCCGACGGATTCAGATAAGGAGGCATAACCGATGCCGGTCAAGAAAATTACCCTCCCCGATTTCGGCAATATCGATGAAATCATCGTTGTCGAGGTTTATGTTTCCGCCGGAGACCGGGTGGAGAATGAAGAACCATTGATTGCCCTTGAAAGCGATAAAGCGGTAATGGATTTTCCTTCTCCGGTCTCCGGCGTCATCAAAGAGGTGAGTGTCGCGCAGGATGACCGGGTGCGCAGCGGCGATCTCATCGTTCAAATCGAGGTGGAAGAGGAACAAGGGCAACAGGCCGGGGAAAGGGAACAAAAGGCGGAGTCGGAAGAGCAACAACAGCAGGGCGAGGAGAGGGAGGAAAAGCCGCAAAAAGAGCCTGCCAGCGTAGAAGCCGGGGCAAAGCCTGAGCCATCGAAAAAAGCCGATCAGAAATCAGAACAGGACGCGGAGCAGCCTCATCCGCCGGTTAATCGCCAGGAACCGGGCGCCGTTTATCACGGGACTCCTTCGGTGCGTTCCTATGCCCGGGAGCTGGGGGTGGATCTGGCGCGGGTCGAGGGTTCCGGGCCGAAGGGCCGCATCCTCAAAGAGGACGTGCAGGCGCTGGTGAAAGAGACCATGAAGGCCGGCGCCGATCCGGCCGCGGCGGGTTTGCCGGAGGTTCCGCTGGAGGATTTTGGGCAATACGGCGAGGTCGAGGAAAAGGCTCTGAGCCGCATAAAAAAAGTCGCCGGTCCTCGCCTGCACCGAAGCTGGCTCGCCGTGCCCCACGTCACCCATTTCGATGAAGCGGATGCTACCGACCTGGAGGAATTCCGCAGGCAGCTTAACGACAAAGAGTCGGAATCCGGCCTGACTTTCAGTCCATTGGCGCTGATCGTCAAGGTGGTGGTGGCTGTTCTGAGGGAGTTCCCCCTGTTCAACAGTTCCCTTATGCCAGGAGGGGAGAAGGTAGTCCTCAAGCATTTCTACAACATCGGCATTGCCGTGGATACGCCGGAGGGGTTGGTGGTGCCGGTCATCAAGCAGGCCGACGGCAAGGGAGTAACGGAAATCGCCCGGGAGCTGAAGCGGCTCAGTGGCGCAGCGCGGGCGGGCAAGATCGACATCTCGGATCTGCAGGGCGCCTCTTTCACGATTTCCAGCCTGGGCGGCATTGGCGGCACCGGCTTTACCCCCATCATCAGCGCGCCGCAGGTGGCCATTCTCGGGCTGTCCCGCTATTTCAAAAAGCCGGTCTGGGACGGCGAAGCCTTCGTCCCGCGCCTGACCCTGCCGTTTTCCCTCTCCTACGACCACCGGGTCATCGACGGTGCCGAGGCGGCCCGCTTCTGCCGGGCGCTGGCCGGGGACATCGAGGATTTGCGCCGGGCGTTGCTTTAGATGGACCATAACCACATCTCAGGTGACGACGCGAAAGTTCACCATGTTTTGCTGCTGTTTCTTCGTGCCCTTGCAGGTGAGAATTGAAGTGGTTGTCCCGATGTTTTGGCACAGCGGCACAAAGCGGATTGACGGATTTATAAACAGCGGAGGACTCAATGGTACAGCAGCTTCAATGCGAGCTTGCGGTTCTGGGCGGCGGTCCCGGAGGGTACACGGCGGCTTTTCGGGCGGCCGATCTGGGGCTTTCCGTCTGCCTCATCGAGGAGCGTTCCGCCCTGGGCGGCGTCTGTCTGCATGTAGGCTGCATTCCTTCCAAAGCACTCCTTCATTGCGCGGCGGTCATGGAAGGGGCCGAGGAAGCGGAGGCCTTCGGCCTGAAGTTCGAGCCGCCCCGGATTGAGGTGGAGGTGCTGCGGCAAAAGATCCATGCCATCGTCGGGAAACTGTCCGACGGCCTCGACAAGTTGTGCCAGTCCCGCAAGATCAGCCATCTCGCCGGAAGGGGCGTTTTTTTGGATGCCAACACCCTGCGGGTTTGCAGTGAAGAGGGGGAAAGAGAGGTCCTGTTCAACAATGTCATCATTGCCACCGGTTCCGAGCCCATACCTCTGCCCAACGCTCCCGACGATGCCCGCCTCTGGAACTCCACCGAAGCCCTGAACCTGCCTTTCGTCCCCGAGCGGCTGTTGATCGTCGGCGGCGGAATCATCGGCCTGGAGATGGCCCAGATTTTCAGCGCTCTGGGAGCCCAGATCACTCTGGTGGAGATGTGCGACCAGATCATTCCTTCGGCCGATAAGGATCTGGTACAGCCCTTGATGCAGAAGCTGAAGAAAAAATACCGAATCCTCACCGGTTGCCGGGTCTCGGAGATTCTGGCCCGGGACGGCGGACTGGGGGTAACCTTCGAGCAAAAGAACAAAAAAGAAACCGGTCAGTTCGATGCCGTTCTGGTGGCTATCGGCAGGAAGCCCAACACGGGCGACATCGGTTTGCAGGCGGCCGGCCTCAAGGCCGATGCGCAGGGTTTTCTGTCCGTCGATGAACGTCTGCGCACATCTCTGGAGCACATCTACGCCATTGGCGACGTGACCGGAGAGCCGATGCTGGCGCATAAGGCAAGCCATCAGGGAAAGATCGCGGCCGAGGTCGTTGCCGGCCGGAAGGCCGCCTTTACCCCGCTGGCCATTCCGGCAGTGGCCTATACCTCCCCGGAAGTGGCCTGGATAGGCGTTACCGAGAGGGCCGCCGCCGAACAGGGGATCGAATACGACAAGGGCAGGTTCCCCTGGGCAGCCAGTGGCCGTGCCTTGTGCGCCGAGGCCGTCGCCGGCGTCAGCAAAGCGCTGTTCGACAGGAAAACCGGCCGGATCATCGGCGCCGGCATCTGCGGAGAGAGCGCCGGAGAACTGATCCACGAAGCGCTACTGGCGATGGAAATGGGCGCCGACGCAGAGGACATCAGCCTGACGGTTCACGCCCATCCTACCCTGGCGGAGACCTTCGCTTTGGCCGCGGAAGTGGTGCACGGTTCCATCACCGACCTGTTACCGGGGAAGAAATAAGGTTCCCTCATGCCTCCGCACTGACATCGTGCCGGGCGCATAAAACCAGGCTGGTGCTGATTCCTCAGGAGGCTTTGACCTGGGTGCGGAACAGAGTCAACAGCATTTTGAAAGATTGGACGGCGTGCAGTTTGTGCGGAACGCCACCGGGCATAAGAATCAGCTGTCCCGCTTCTGCGGTGACCGTCTGGCCGCCGATGGTGATCTCGGCCTGCCCCTCCAGAATCTGCACAAAGGCGTCAAAGGGCGAGGTATGTTCTGACAGGCCCTGCCCCTGATCAAAGCTGAAAACGGTGTAGGTGCCGATTTCATCCTGAAGCAGAGTGCGGCTGACGACGGCATCCTGCTGGTAGTCGACCAGCGAAGTCAGCTCCAGGGGAGTGGCAGGGGGCATGTTGGCGGCTGATTTTTTGATGGTCATGGTGGCCTCCGTTATGAGTCAGGGGTTCGTCCCCACGTGAATGGGGGGCGGTAGCCTCGTACGATTCCAGTATCTCCGTGGCGCAGGCCGGCGACATTGATCCCGGTCAAGAAAAGGGCGATCCGGCAGAGTGTTTTAAAAGCGAAAGGGCCGTTTTTTCGGCAAGCAGAAAGGGCTTGCTTTCTGCTTGACATGCAAAAAGGCTTGGGTTATAAAGTGGCCTCTTAAAAGGGGATGGCAGGAAACGTTTTTATTTACCCGATTTTCAAGGCGGTGTAGCTCAGTTGGTTAGAGCATGCGGCTCATATCCGCAGTGTCCGGAGTTCGAATCTCTGCACCGCCACCATTTGATAGGCAAGGCCCCCTCCGGTTGACGGTGGGGGTCTTGTCGTTTTCGGAGTTTTTTCGGTGCGTATCACGGCGCAGCTGTTGCGGAATTTGAATCATTTCTGGATCGATCAGGCCCTGCCCGACGGGGTCGGCGTTCTGGTGGGCCTGTCGGGCGGTGCCGATTCGGTGGCGCTTTTGCGGCTGCTGGGGCAGCTGGCAGCGTTGCGCTCTCTGAGGCTGCAGGCCGCCCATCTTGATCATGCCATTCGCCCGGAAAGTACTGCGGATGTGGAATTCGTTCGTCAACTCTGCAGAGAGGCACGGATACCTCTATATGTGGAGCGTGTCGCCGTGCCTTTGCTGGCCCAGCAACAGGGGAAGGGGCTGGAAGAAACCGGTCGCCAGGTGCGCCGGGAGTTTTTGCGCCGGGTAGCCGGAGAAGCGGACTGCCGTTTCATTGCCCTCGGCCACCACCGGGGTGACCAGGCGGAAACCTTTCTGATGCGCCTGGCCCGAGGCACGGGTCTAACCGGACTGGCGGCCATGCGCCCTCGCAGCGGCCCGTTTCTTCGGCCGCTGCTGGGGGTGTCACGGCAACAGATCGAAGCCGCCCTGGGGGAGATGCAACAGCCCTACCTGCAGGACTCCAGCAATAAAGATCTGTACTATACTCGAAATTGGCTGCGCCACCGCCTGCTACCTGAATTGAAGATTTTGAATCCGCGCGTGGAGGAACATCTGGCAGCCTTGTGCCGGCGTATTGCCGACGAAGAGGACTTCTGGCAGGAGCAGGTGACGAAAGCTCTTGCCGGTCTTGTGGTCAAACAGGATTCGGAGGGTCTGCGCCTTGATCGATCGGGACTGCTTCGTCTGCATTCGGCGCTGCGATCCCGGGTGCTGCGCGAGGCCCTGCAGACACTGCGGGGAGACCTGCGGGGTATCGAGGGCGGGCATATTGAAGCCCTGGAAAGGATGCTTCAGGGTGACGCCCCCCAGGCCGAGAGCCATTTGCCGAACCTGTGGGTGGGCCGCCGCTACGAGACCCTGTGGCTGCGAAAGACCCCTCCGCCACGTCCCGCTCCTTTCCATATCACTGTCAGTGGCCCGGGAGCAGTGAGTCTGCCCGACGGCCGGCAGATGCGCTTTGACTATCGGGAGCGTCCGCAGGGCGAAAGTCGACTGGCGGTGGAGTTTCCCGTCGAGGCCATCGGCTTTCCTTTGCAGGTGCGGTCTTTTCGTCCCGGAGACCGGTTTCGGCCTCAGGGAGCCATCGGCAGTCGTAAGCTGAAAAAGTATTTCATCGATGAACGAATCGAACGGGAACAGCGTCAGGAAATGCCCCTGCTGGTCGGGGAACGAATCCTGTGGCTGGCCGGATTGGTCCGCTGCCATGAGTGGCCCTGCCAGGAGTCGGACGGTCCGGTGCTTCGCGTGACTCTGGAGGCCGATTGAGAGCCCAGTTGGCTCTTGTGCATCCGAGTCCGGTATGATAGTTTTCGGTAGTCTTTCAGCGGCTGTAGGCCGCGTCCCGCGATTCGGCGCGGTCGCCGTGACAACGATTTTCAGGGGGTATTGTGAGCCAATTACATAAAAATCTGGCGCTCTGGCTGGTTATTCTGCTGGTAATGATCATGCTCTACAATATGATGACCGGTCGCCAGCAGGAACTGACGGCGCTGACCTACAGCGATTTTCTGATTGCTGTCGAGGCCGGCGATGTTCGCAGTGTAACCTTGCAGGGGCGGAACATCGAGGGGATTTACCAGGACGACAGAAGATTCACCTCCTTTGCTCCGGAGGATCCCGGTCTGGTCCAGGAGTTGCGCTCCAAAGGGGTGGAGATTCAGGCCAAGCCCGAAGACGACGGCAGCTTCTGGATAACCATGCTGATTTCCTGGGGACCGATTCTGCTGCTTATCGGCGTGTGGATTTTCTTTATTCGACAGATGCAGTCCGGCGGTGGCAAGGCCATGAATTTCGGCAAGAGCCGGGCCAAGCTCATGTCCGACACCGGTGACAGGGTCACCTTTCAGGATGTGGCCGGGGTCGACGAAGCCAAAGAAGAACTGGAGGAGATCGTCTCCTATCTGCGGGATCCCAAGAAGTTTTCCCGCCTGGGCGGAAGGATTCCCAAGGGCGTGCTGCTGGTCGGCTCCCCCGGAACCGGCAAGACCCTTCTCGCCCGGGCCATCGCCGGCGAGGCGGACGTGCCGTTTTTTTCCATCTCCGGTTCCGACTTTGTCGAAATGTTTGTCGGCGTCGGTGCCAGCCGGGTGCGGGATCTGTTTCTGCAGGGCAAGAAAAACGCCCCCTGCATCATCTTCATCGATGAGATTGATGCCGTCGGCCGGCATCGAGGTGCCGGTCTCGGCGGCGGCCATGACGAGCGGGAACAGACGCTCAACCAGTTGTTGGTGGAAATGGACGGTTTCGAGTCCAACGAAGGCGTCATTCTGATCTCGGCCACCAACCGGCCCGACGTGCTGGATCCGGCTTTGCTGCGTCCCGGCCGTTTTGACCGTCAGGTAGTGGTTCCCCGTCCCGATATCAAGGGGCGTTCCCGAATTCTCAACGTTCATTCCCGCAAGGTGCCTCTGGCTCCCGACGCCGATATGGACGTGGTGGCGAAGGGCACGCCGGGCTTTTCCGGGGCCGATCTGGCCAATTTGATCAACGAAGCGGCCCTGCTGGCAGCCCGGGCCAACAAGCAGCAGGTTGAAATGGTGGATCTGGAGGCGGCCAAGGACAAGGTCCTGATGGGGGCGGAACGGCGTTCGCTGGTGATCACTGAAAAAGAAAAGAGGGTGACCGCCTACCATGAAGCGGGTCACGCGGTGGTGTCCTATTTCATACCGGATGCCGATCCGGTACACAAGGTCAGCATCATTCCTCGAGGTCGGGCGCTGGGCGTGACCATGTATCTGCCGGCCGAGGAAAAATACAACGAGACCCGTACCGGTCTGATGACGGCGATCTGCACCCTGCTGGGTGGCAGGGTGGCCGAAGATGTGGTGTTCGGCGAAATTACCAGCGGCGCCAGCAACGATATCGAACGGGTGACGGGTATCGCCCGGAAGATGGTCTGCGAATGGGGAATGAGTGAAAAGGTCGGTCCCCTGGCTTACGGCGAAAAGGAAGGAGAAGTTTTTCTGGGACGGGATCTGGGCCACATGAAAAACTATAGCGAAGCGACGGCTGTGGAGATCGACGGCGAGATTCGGCGTATTGTGCAGGAGTGCTACCAACGGACCCGCAAAATTCTCAGCGATCACCGCGAAGGTATGGACCGGCTGGCAGAGGCCCTGCTGGAAAAAGAGACTCTGGATGCCCGTGAGGTGCGGGTGCTGGTGTTAGGTGA
>SLLR01000032.1 GCA_007134025.1 Desulfuromonadaceae bacterium
CAGGCTCTGGCTGCAGGCTGCCGGATCTTTGCCCTGACCGGCGGCGAACCGACGGTACATCCGGCGTTCAAAGAGATTCTGGGCCTGCTGCTGAAGCCGGGTCACACCCATGTGGCGGTGCTGAGCAACGGACTTGAGCTGCGACGACATCTGGCGGGAGGGGGGTGGGATTTCGAGCGGCTGCACCTGCAGATCAGCGTCGATGGGCTACAGGCGGCCCACGACCGGCTGCGGGGGCGAGGTGCTTTTGACCGGCTATGCCAGGAATTAAGGTGGCTCGGGGAGCAGCGCATCCCCTTTACCCTGTCCATGTGCGTAACAGCCGACAACCTCAGGGACATGCCGGGGCTGGTGGATCTGGCCGCCGAGATGGGGGCCAGCGGCGTTCATTTCATGTGGTATTTCATGCGCGGCCGGGGCGCCGCCGCCGGTTTTCCTCAGCCTCTGGAGATTTTCAACGAGCTGCGACGGGCCGCTGAGCGGGCCGAGGAGCGGGGCGTGGTCATCGACAATCTCAGCGCCCTGCGTGGCCAGATTTTCGCTCCCGCCGGAACCGTGCATGATGGCAGCGGCAGCGGCTGGGAGTCGGCTGCCGTTGGTGTCGACGGCCGGCTATATCCGTCGGCGGCGCTGGTCGGGGTCGCCGAACTGGCCACCGATCTGGACACAGGCCTCGAGTCCGCCTGGCGGCAAAGCCCGGTACTGAAGAGGATTCGCCAGACCACCGCCGCGGGCCTCGAATCCCCCTGGCGCCTGCTGCTCGGTGGCGGCGACCTGGATCACAGCTACCTCCACGACGGTTCCTTCACCGGCGCCGATCCCTATTCCCCCCTCCAGGAACGGCTGGCCCTCTGGCAGATTGTGCGCCAGGCCCGCTTCCAGAGCGCCGAAGGGCCGCCGCGCTTGCGGCTGAAAATGGGGGATGTGCTGGAAGCCTGCGGTGCTCACGGGGCAGTGGCTCTGGTCCATTCCAACTGTCTGCTGTCCCTGGCCCAGAAAGACACTCGCAGCGTGGTCCAGGAATTTTACCGGGAGGCCGCCGAGGAGACCAAAGAGGATATCCTCAATCCAGCCTGCTACGAGCCGGCTCTTATCGAGCATATCCCCGAGGAGTTTCGTTTTCGCGGCTACGGCTGCGGCAGTCCGGTGCTCGATGCCGCGCTGCAAGCGGGTGAGCGGGTGGTCGATCTCGGCTGCGGTCGCGGGGTGGAATGTTTTATCGCGGCCCGCCAGGTCGGGCCCGGGGGGCGGGCCATCGGGGTCGATATGCTGGATAACATGCTGGCTCTGGCCGGACAGGGGGCCGCGGCGGTGGAACAGCGGCTCGGTTATCAGAACCTGGAATTCCACAAGGGCTATCTGGAGAGTCTGCCCCTGGAGGCGGGGACCGTCGATGTGGTGCTGTCCAACTGCGTCATGAACCTGTCCGCCCATAAACGCCAGGCCTTCAGCGAGATTTTCCGGGTGCTCAAAAACGGCGGGCGGCTGGTGATTTCCGATGTGGTGTGCGAGCAAGAGCCCCCGGCGGTGTTGCGCAATGACCAAAAGCTCCGGGGCGAATGTATCGCCGGGGCCCTGACCCAGAAAGATCTGGTCGGGATGCTTGAAGAAGCAGGATTTATCGCCATCCGCTTGGTCAAGCGCTTCCCTTACCGGATGGTGCAGGGGCACCCCTTCTTTTCCCTCACCTTTGCGGCCTGCAAGCCCAACCCGGGTGAGCCGGTGACGGTGATTTATCGGGGGCCTTTTGCCACCGTCGCTACCGCCGACGGGCAACGGCTCATTCCGGGGCAGGTGGCCCGTCTCGATCGCCAGCTCGCCGATCTGGCCGGGGACAGCCTGTTTCAAGTGGACGGGCAGGGTGCCGTCACCAATCTCGAGATGGGGGCCTCCTGTTGCGGGCTGCCTGCCGGGTCGCCGGGAGCCCCGGTCCCGGATCAAAAGGAGCGTTTCGGAGCCGGTTGCATGGTGTGCGGCGACGCATTGCGCTACCTTGAGGGAGCGGAGCAGCGCCAGTGCAGTTTCTGCCACCAGCATCTGCCCGCCCGCGCGGTCTGTGAGCAGGGACATTTCGTCTGTGACACCTGTCATGCCGCCGATGCCCTGCAGGTCATCGAGCGCTTGACCCTTGAAAGCGTCGAGACCGATATGCTGCAGTTGTTTGAGGACGTTTGCCGTCACCCGGCCATCCCCGTCAACGGCCCGGAATACCACGCCCTGGTCCCGGCGGTGATTCTGGCCTGTTACCGCAACAGCGGCGGGAGTCTAAGCGATGAGGAGTTGCTGGAAGGAATTCGGCGGGGTACCCAGGTGACCGGCGGCAGCTGCGCCTTCTGGGGCGTCTGCGGCGCCGCCGCCGGGGTCGGCATCGCCTTCAGCCTGATCCTCAGGGCCACTCCCCTGGACGGGCCTTCCCGTCAGGCGGTGCAGGAGGTCAGCGGCAAGGTGTTGGCCGAAATCAGCGCCCTGCCTGTGGCCCGCTGCTGTCACCGGGATTGCTGGTTGGCCCTGAAAGAGGCGGCCCGGCTCTCCGTGGGTCTGCTGCCGGTTGCCCTCACGGCAAAGCAGCAGACCCCCTGCAATCAGCTGGGTCTGAACCGGGAGTGTGCCGGGTCCGTCTGCCCCCGGTTTCCCCGTCGCCGGCTCTCTCTTGCCGGGCAGGCCGTCGCCTCCGATGGTCGCCTGAACCATTGAAAAAGGCCCGCCACAGGGGGGGCCAGGATGGCGCGCAGGTCATGCGGGGACTTGTCAGGACTCCCGTTCGGCCAGAAACCGGGCCATATCCACCAGCCGGGCCGAATAGCCCCATTCGTTGTCGTACCAGGCCAGTACCTTGGCGACTCGGGAACCGAGCATCATGGTTGAAGGGGCATCGACGATGGACGAATGGGGATCGCCGACGATGTCCTGAGACACCAGGGCCTCTTCGGTCACGCGAAGAATGCCTCGCAGCTCGGCGCTGTCGGCGGCCTCTGAAAGAGCCCTGTTGATCTGTTCCCGGTCGGCGTCCCGTTCCAGGTTGAAGACCATGTCGGTGATGGAGCCGTCGGGCACCGGTACCCGCATGGCCATGCCGGTGATGCGCCCCTGCAGTTCGGGCAGTACCTGTTCGGCGGCTTTGGCGGCGCCGGTGGTGGTGGGAATGATGGACAGGGCCGCGGCCCGGCCGCGGCGGCGGTGGCGGGCCGGCGTGTCCATGAGGGACTGGCTGGACGTGTAGGCGTGCACCGTAGTGAACATCAGCGAAGCGATGCCGAACTGCTGCTGCAGCACTTTGGCCACCGGCGCCAGGCAGTTGGTGGTACAGGAGGCCATGGACAGGATGTGATGGCGCTGCGGATCGTAGCTGTCCTGATTGATCCCCATGACGATCATGGCGTCGGCGTCGTCCGAGGGCGCCGACAGAATCACCCGCCGGGCTCCGGCGGTCAGATGGCCGGCGGCCTTGTCCCGGCTGCGCAGGGCGCCGCTGCTTTCGATGACGATATCTACGCCCAGTTCGCCCCAGGGCAGGGTCGCCGGATCGCAGCGGTCAAAGAAAGGAATGCGCGCCCCGTTGACCAGCAGGGCGCCCGGTTCGGTGGCGACTTTTTCCGGGTACCAGCGGTGCACCGAGTCGTACTTGAGCAGATAGGCCAGGTCGTCGAGATCGCTCAGATCGTTGATGCCGACGATTTCAAATGCCGACTGGGGAAAGAGCTGCTTGAATACCGTACGCCCGATACGGCCGAAACCGTTGATACCGATGCGGATCTTTGTCTGGCGGGTCATGGTGCCGTCCTCCTGTGCGGTGATAAGTGAACGATTCGGTCGAC
>SLLR01000031.1 GCA_007134025.1 Desulfuromonadaceae bacterium
CAGTTGTTCGGGCGCGAGGCGAAAGCCGTAACAGCGGCGGGCGGCGGCCAGCTCCTCCCATAAGGAGAGAGAATCGCTGCTGGCCAGACTGTCGGTGCCCAGGGCCAACTTCACCCCGGCGGATTGATAATCGGCCAGAGGCGGCAATCCGACGCCCAACCGCTCATTGGAACGCGGGCAAAGCACCACCGCGACACGCCGCTCCGCCATCTGCCGGCAGTCGTCGAGTGTAACCTGAACCCCGTGCACCAGCAGATTCCAGGAGCGCAGGCCACCGCAGCGTCGAAGATATTCCACGGGGCTGCAGTGAGGGGAGTGGAAGCGGTGGCGGCCCCACCCCACGGCAGGATAGAAACGCCGCACAAGGTCGCCGTCTCCATGCCTGACCAGTTGCCATTCGGCCGCCGATTCCGCCAGATGGGTCATGGCCGGCCAGTGCCGTCGCCCAATCAGTTCAAAGAGGGTCTCCAGGGCTTCAGCGGACAGGGTGTAGGGGCTGTGCGGGGCGATTCCAGGCTGCAAGCTGCCAAAAGACTCTTTTTCCAGGCAGGCAACAACCTCGGCGAGGGCTTTGCGCCAGGCGTACTGATCGACACCGAGGACTTCCAGATGGCAGCGACCGTACAAAGAGCTGCGACGGTATCGAGGAACAAGCGCCGGGGCACTCAATATGTCGCCGACCGCCCCGGTCCCCAGGCGCAGACACCACTCCAGCCCGTCCGCCAGGGAGGCGTCCAGTTCGGGCAGGGAAAGCCCCTTCTTGACGGCGATCAGGTACAACAGCCAGTCGATAAAGTCAGCGCCGCATGGGGGTGGGCGCAGCTCCCCGCTCCAGCGAGGGAAATGGCTCAGCTCCAGGTGGGTGTGGGCATTGGCCATCGGTGGCAGCAGTACCGCTTCGCCGAAATCGACGATCGCGCCGCTGTGCCCCGAACTGAGGGCGGCCCGTTGGCCCAGGGCGGCGATCCGCCCGTTTACCACCAGCAGCGCCCCGTCCTCGACAGGAGGGCGATGGATCGGCAGCAGATAGCGCGCCAGATATAGCGTTGGCGGCTGATTCATCCGGCCGGCCGTCAGATGGCCTTGCGCAGATCGCCCTGCCCGGGATTTTCCTCGCGCAGCTCGGTGGCGACGTTGTGGTTATCGACAAAGATCAGCTTGGGCTCGTAGGCGGCGGCCTTTTCCTGATCCATATCGAGCCAGCTGGCGATGATGACCTTGTCGCCCCGGGAAACCAGCCGGGCGGCGGCGCCGTTGATACAGATGGTGCCGCTGCCGGCCTGTCCGGCGATAGCGTAGGTCTGAAACCGGGTGCCGTAGGTGACGTTCCAGATATCCACCGCCTCGTAGGGCAGGATATCGGCCGCCTCCAGCAGCAGAGGGTCGATGGTGACGCTTCCCTCATACTCGAGATCGGCTCCGGTGACGGTGGCGCGATGAATTTTCGATTTAAGCATTTTACGAGTCATGATAAGCAGTCCTCCTCAAAGAGATAACTGTTGTCGATTAAACGGGTCTTGCCCATATGGACCGCCAGCAGCAGTACGGCCTTGCGATCTACATACGGGACATCCTGCAGATTGCCGGCGTCACAAATTCGAACATAATCAATGACGGCGTCCGGCTCTGTTTCGATGCGTCGGCGGACCATCTGCAGCAAGGCATCAGGGCGGGTTTCTCCACCGGCGACGGCACCTCGGGCCAGGGCGATAGCGTCACTCAGGCTGACGGCCTGTCGACGCTCTGCGGGCGAAAGATAGCTGTTGCGGGAGCTCATGGCCAGGCCATCGGCCTCGCGGACAATGGGCAGGCCAACGATCTCAACGGGCAGATTGAGGTCCGCGGTCATGCGCTGAATCACCGCCAGTTGCTGGAAATCCTTGAGCCCAAACAGAGCCACATGGGGTTGCACAATCGTGAACAGCTTGCAGACCACCGTGGTCACGCCGCGAAAGTGTCCGGGACGGTTGGCGCCGCAGAGCACCTCGGTGAGCCCTTCGACGTTCACGTAACTGGCGTAGCCTGAGGGATACATCTGGGAAACCGAAGGAGCAAACAGCACATCGACCCCGACCCGGCGAGCCTGCTCGGAATCGCCGGCAAGATCACGCGGATAGCGGTCCAGGTCTTCTCCGGCACCGAACTGGGTGGGATTGACAAACAGGGACAAAACCAGCAGATCGCCCCGCCGGCGGCCTTCACGGAGCAGAGAAAGGTGGCCTTCGTGGAGACAGCCCATGGTCGGTACCAGAGCGATGCGCCGCCCGCCGGCCCGCGCCTCCAGACAGTGACGCTGCATTTGTGCAACCGATTCGATACGTTCCATCACCGTTTACTTGAAGCTGTGCTCCGGCCCGGGAAAGACACCCTCCCGAACCTCGCGAATATAATCGGACACACCGTCACGAACCCGCTCCCCCAATTCGGCATAACGCTTGACGAACTTGGGGGAAAACTTGTCGCACAGGCCCAGGATGTCGTGAATCACCAGCACCTGGCCGTCACATTGCGGTCCGGCGCCGATGCCGATGGTCGGGATGGAGACGGCGGCGGTGATCTCAGCGGCAAGAGCCGCGGGAATTCCTTCCAGTACCATCGCGAAGGCCCCTGCCGCCTCGACGGCGCGGGCATCTTCGAGCAGTTTGCGAGCCTGTTCGTCCCGTTTGCCCTGAACCCGGTAGCCGCCCATGCGGTGAATGGACTGGGGCGTCAGGCCGATGTGCCCGATCACCGGAATATCCATGGCGACGATAGCCTCCAGGGTCGCAGCCACATTGCGTCCCCCTTCAAGCTTGACCGCGTGGGCGCCGCCCTCCTGCATCAGCCGCCCGGCGTTACGGCGGGCATCTGCCAGGTCAATCTGGTAAGAAAGAAAAGGCAGGTCGGCAACGATGAAGGCCTGCTGCGCTCCTCTCACCACCGCCCGAGTGTGATAGACCATGTCCTCCATGGTGACCGGCAGGGTATTGTCGTAGCCCGAGACCACGCAACCGACGGAGTCGCCGACCAGTATCATATCGATGCCGGCCTGATCCATGAGCCGGGCAAAAGGATAATCGTAGGCGGTGAGCACCGTAATCTTCTCGCCCTCGGCTTTCATGCGCTGCAGGTCGAGTATCGTTTTGCGTTTCAGCATAAGGACTCCTCGCCGCCTCAAAAGGGTCGGGCAAAAAAAATGCCCTTCGGATCCTGTCCGAAAGACACACGCTCGTCGCCCTGATGGAATAAATCCACCGGTCCCATTGCCGTCGTCTTCCGTCCCGGTCCGATGGATCCAGGCGGTCATGTCTGGGGCATTCGCTTCCCCGACCACTACGGCTCCGGCACTGGTTCCGGGCCGGGTCGAGGAAAGGCGCGCCAAATCGGCTGAAATCTATAGCATATCGTTGGACTAATGTCCAGTTTTAATCGGTTAAAGGGTGATTCAGGGGGGGGTGAAGGGTGAAGGGTGAGGCGTAACCGCCCTCCCCTGTGACGCAGCCGGAGCGCCCTTTTCTGCTTACTCTTTTGCCGCGCAGTAAAAGAGTAAGGCGTCGCGCGGGGGCGCAACCCTGCGGTCTTGAGGTTCTAATTTGACCAGAAAGGTCTCTGTTAGACAAACTTTCATATCGGCCGGTCTCGCCCGGCCAGGCGAGTACCTTTTCTTGACGACCAAGAAAAGGAACCAAAAGAAGGTCGCCCCACCGTTGGCCCGCCCCTGGCGGGTTCCCTCTCTCCG
>SLLR01000141.1 GCA_007134025.1 Desulfuromonadaceae bacterium
AGACCCGCCGCGCTGCCTGGGGCGATGTTCCCGGCACCGCCGCCTGCGTCGATATCGCCCGGGTCTATCTGGAGTGCGGCGAGGAGCAGACCGCCCTCGACTGGCTGGGACGGATTCCGGCCGGTGATAGTTTTCAGCAGCAGGAGCGGGATGAACTGCTGCTCGCCATCTACGACCGGCAGGGAGACAAACAGCGGCAGGCCGAAGTCGCCTGGCGCAGCTTTTGTCGGCAACGCAGCCGCTCAGGCTTTGAGCGCTGGATCTCGATCGTCGGCGACGATCAGCGTACCGACCTGCTCGACCAGGAGGTGCGGAACATTCTCGACTCCCCTCTCCTCTCCCTGACCGATGCCGCCTTTCTGACCGCCATGGAACAGTGGGACGCCGCCGAAAGCTATCTGCAGGCCCGCGCCGAACAGTTGAACGGTGATCATTACGATGCCCTGCTGCCACTGGCGGAAACCTTCGAATCCTTGGCACGCCCGCTGACCGCCAGCCTGCTCTACCGCGCCCTGCTCGATTCAATCCTGCGTCGGGCGCGAACTACAACCTACGGCCATGGCGTGCGCTACCTGTGCAAACTCGACCTGCTGGCCCAAACCATCAACGACTGGCGCGACATTGAGCCACACACTGTCTATGTCGAACAACTGCGCCGGCAGCACGGCCGCAAAACCAGTTTCTGGAGCCGGTATGAACGCTGAAACAGACAGGGTGGGCCATGGACGAGCAGGCGGAGATACAAACACCTCAAACCATGAAGGAGTGCATTGCATGACACCCAAGGCCACCAAGGGAGCCTGCACACTCTGCGGCAAAGAATATACCCGTTCGGGCATGGGCAAACACCTGGCCGGCTGCCTGACGAAACGACCCGATGAATCCATTGTGGATGATGAGCGTTTCAGCCTGCACCTGCAGATCATGACCCGTTATCCCTCGGGCTATTGGCTACATCTGCACGTGGATGAGCGGGCAACCTTCAAGACGCTGGATACGTTTTTGCGCAAGCTCTGGCTGGAATGCTGCGGCCATATGAGCCAGTTTTTCGTCGGGCGGCAGACCATCGGCATGCGGGGACGGCTGACCACGTCGCTGAGGTCGGGTGATGAAATTGATTATGACTACGATATGGGCGACACCACGGAGCTGCGGATCAAGGTTCTCGGTGCATATCAGGGCCTGGCGCCCAAAGGAAAGTCGATAACAATCCTGGCCCGCAATCATCCCCCGGAAATACCCTGCGATGACTGCGATCAGCGTCCCGCTGTGTGTATCTGCCCCGAATGCAATTGGGAGGGCGAAGGCTGGCTTTGCCGAAAGTGCGCAACCCGGCACAGTTGCGGCGATGAAGTCGATTATCTGCCGATCCCCAACTCGCCACGCGCCGGAGTCTGTGGTTACACGGGTGAATGATCCGAGTCGTCCATCCCCAACACCTTTGATATAAAATGCAATGAGACTGGGCACCATTATTTAGAAATTGTAAAAATGTAAAGTAATGCTTTACTTTTTTACGACAATCCAATATTGGTTGCTTGGGAAGCGATCTCTATTTAGAAAAGCGTAGACATGTCAAGTAAAGCTTTACATTCCAGTGAAATGTTAAAAAAAACGCTATTTGGCTTACCCCCGGGCCTGCCGGTGACGATGAGCCATCTAAAAGGGTTTGGGATATCCCGTCAACTTGTCCACCACTATGTTCAGCACGGCTGGCTGATGCAACTGGGCTATGGTTATTATCTCCGCCCCGGCGACAAACTGACCGAAACAGGGTCGGTTGCCTCTCTTCAAGCCAACGGTGTGGCTGTTCATATCGGCGGGAAAAGTGCCTTGTCCCTCAAAGGCTTTACTCATTACCTGAGCATGAGTGAGGCAACCCTGACTCTGTACGGGCGCGGGGTGAGAAATCTGCCCAAATGGTTTCAGCAACAATTCAGAGTTGTCTTATCGAACAGTCTCCTGTTCGATGAGCCAGAAGAACCCGCCGAGCGGTATTGCGTTTCACGTTTGAGTCAGACACCAGATGCTCCCTTCGTTTCCGAGCCTGAGCGCGCTGTTCTGGAAATGCTGGATCTTGTTCCGAAGCAACAGACCCTTGAAGAAGCCAGGCAGATCATGGAAGGGCTTCAATCGCTACGCTCGAAGAAGATGCAGGAGTTGCTGACGCACTGTAAAAAAATCAAGGCTAAAAGGCTTTTCTGGCAGGTTGCGCACCCTAAGGGGACGTTGTTGAAAAATATAAATTCGCCTTCTATTCTCTGACCAAAGGTTGTCATAAGGGTTCGCGTCCACAGATTTCAAAAAATGAAAACTGTGGATGCGAACCCTCAGCTATATGCAACTCTTTCCTGCTCCTGATGACGAACGGCCGATCAAGGCATGCCTGCCGGACCCTTTTCAATCAGTCCTTCCGGGCCGCCCCGGCAGAAAGAAGAAAGGCTGAAACCTCGGGATCCGCAAAACGCTCAGCGATGTCCAGAGCCGTCTGCCCGTCCGCGTTACGTGCCTCAATATCCGCCCCGTGATGAAGCAACAGAGTTATCCCCTCCTTATATCCGCTGTAGGCGTACCACATCAGCGGCGTATTCCCATGATCACTGCGGGCGTCCACATTGGCGCCGGCCTTGATCAGAAGCCGCATGATCTCTCCATCCTGAAAAAACAACGGGGTCATCCCTGTCTGCGCGTCCCGCATCTCAAGATCCGCCCCGCCTTCAATAAGCAACGCCGCGATCCGCGCGTCCCGGACAAGATGCAAGGCGCCCTCACCGAGACTGTTGCGCGTGTTCACATCCACCCCGCCGTCCAGATATTCCCGTACCTCATCCAGACGTCCCTCCTGCACCGCCTCCAGAAAAACAACAGAAACGGCTTCCATTTTTGACGCCTCGCTGGAAGTGGAAGAGGGGAACTCGGATCTGTCCCTGTTCATTACGAGCAGCCCCGCCAAAACCAGAAGCAGAAGAAAAATCGTTGTCATGCTCATTTTGAACGCAGAAGCGGACTGCACGTGGTGTCTCCTTTGAGCCAAACTTCCGTCCACCGACCTGCCGATAAAAAACAAGGCGACTTTGCTTAACGGACTCTTTGCAGTGTGGCCCTGATTTTCATGCGTATGCCGTTTCGGTCAACAGCAAAAACCGGCCGACCGCTACGGGACGTGTTGATCTCCCGATCAAATTCCTGAGGAATGTTTGTTTCAACCCCATCAACAGAAAAAATAATATCCCCTGCCTCAAATCCGGCTTCCATGGCCGGGGATCCTGCAAAAACTGCTGCAACCCTTACCCCTTTGGACACGCTGTGCGGGGATCCAGAGGTCATGTTATTAGTATCAAACTGCAATCCCAGCCACTATTTCATGGTGGATTCCACACCGCCTGAATCGGCGTCAGACTTTACGCTGGGCAAGGTGCGCTGACTTTCCCCGGTCGGAGAATCCGTTTCAAGACTTTTGAGAAATTGATCAAAGGACAGATTCTGGAGATCCACACCGCTCCTGCCGAAAAGTCCCCCTGACGACTCAAGCGCGGTGTCTTTTGGTGAATCAGCAGGCCCTCCGTGAGCTGTCTCCTGAAAAATATGATCATGTTTTTTCGGACGGATAACTGCTTTCCATCCCTTTCGCGCCGGTCTGCCCCCGGCACCTGCACGGGCCAGGCATTCCTGCCCCTCCACCGCGATGATCTTCCATGTCCCGACGAAAAGCTCTCT
>SLLR01000042.1 GCA_007134025.1 Desulfuromonadaceae bacterium
GGTCTCGACGTGGGCAGCACAACCACCAAGGCGGTGCTGTTGCGCAGGGCCGACAAGGCGCTGATCGCCAGTTGCTATCTGCGTACCCATGGCGATCCTGTGGCGGCCAGCCGCCGTTGCTATGAGCAGCTGTTGCAACAATTGCCCCCTGACGTCCCGGCCCACATCGTCGGCCTCGGGGTGACCGGCAGCGGACGCCGGATTGCCGGCCTGCATGCCCTGACCCCGGCAGTGATCAACGAAATCGTCGCCCACGCCACCGCTGCGGTGCATTTCGATCCGCAGGTCGACACCATTTTCGAAATCGGCGGGCAGGATGCCAAATATACCCTGCTGAACAACCGCGTAGCCTGCGACTATGCCATGAACGAAGCCTGTTCCGCCGGTACCGGGTCGTTTCTCGAAGAGGCCTGCCGCGAATCTCTGGGCATTGCCACCGAGGATATTGCGGATCTCGCCATGACCGCCGGGATGCCTCCCGATTTCAGCGACCAGTGCGCTGCCTTCATCTCCAGCGACATCAAGACTGCGGTTCAGGAAGGAGTCAGCCGGGCGGATATCGCCGCCGGCCTGGTCTATGCCATCTGCCAGAATTATCTGGTTCGGGTCAAGGGCAACCGCTCCGTCGGCGGGAAGATCTTCATGCAGGGAGGCGTCTGCTACAATCGCGCGGTCCCGGTGGCTATGGCCGCTCTTTGCCAGCGTGACATTGTGGTGCCTCCGGAGCCCGGCCTGATGGGGGCCTTTGGCGTCGCTCTGGATCTGCTGGAAAAAATCGAGCAGGGAGTGCTTTCCGCCCGAAACTTCGACCTGCAGGAACTGGCAGAGCGCACCGTGAGTTATGGAGAACCCTTCATTTGCCGGGGAGGGAGCGGCGACGGCTGCGACCGGCGCTGCAGCATCTCACGCATCGTCGTCAACGGCAGAACCTATCCCTTCGGCGGGGCCTGCAGCCGTTTTGAAGATGTGCTGCAGGATCAACAGGACCGGGATCGGGGCAACAATCTGGTACGAAAGCGTGAAAAACTGGTTTTCGCAGCATCGACGCTGTTAGAGAATCCAGGCCGGTCGCCGGTTGTCGGCATTCTGTCCTCGCTGCTGACCCACAGTCTGTTCCCGTTTTACGCTCGTTTTTTCGACGCCCTTGGCGTCCGCGTTAAGTGCAGCCGAAAACCAGACTGGCAGGGCCGCGAACGCATGGGCGCGGCCTTCTGTTATCCGGTAGAACAGTCTCACGGCCTGTTGCAGGGGCTGTTGGCCGAAACCTTCGATTTCGTTTTTCTTCCCCAGGTAGTGCGTCTACCGGTGGCCACCAGCACCGAGGTCCACTGCATCTGTCCTTTGGCCCAGGGCGAACCCTATTATCTGCAGGCCGCATTCAAGGAGGAACTTGAGGGCCGGGTTCTCAGCCCGGTGCTGGATTTTGCGGATTCCCGGGACTTGCAAAACAACCTGATCACTGTCGCCCGTCGCCTCGGCCGCAGCCGTTCCATGGCTTTAGCGGCACTCGATGCGGCCCATGACGCCCTGCTGGAAACAAGGCGTCAGCAGGCGGATATGGGTCGCCGGTTTCTTGCCGAACTGCAGCCCGAAGAGATTGGCGTGGTGGTCTTCGGCCGATCCTACAATGCCTTCAGCGAATTGGGGAATCTGGGCATTCCACACAAGTTTGCCAGTCGCGGCTTCAAGGTGCTGGCTCACGACTGTCTGCCCCTGGCGGACCTCGGGGCCGTTACCGAAGCCAGCATGTACTGGGCGTCGGGGCAGACCATCCTGCAGGCGGCGCGCATCGTCGCTGGGCACCCCAAGTTGTTTGCCGTGTACATCAGCAACTTCAGTTGCGGCCCCGATTCTTTTTTGATCGGCAATTTTCGTGACATCATGGGCAGCAAGCCGTCGCTGCTGCTGGAACTCGACGCTCACACCGCCGACACCGGCATCAATACCCGTATTGAAGCCTTTATCGATGTGGTCAACGGTTATCGTGCCCTGGCCGGCGACCGCGAGGCACCATCTTCTTTCGCGGCCCTGCGCGTCACCAGCGGTCGCGATGGACTGCGGATCGTCGATGAGCGGGGCGTTTCCCGTCGCCTGACCGACCCGGACGTGCGGCTACTGCTACCCTCCATGGGCGAACACGGTACCGACTGCCTGGCGGCGGCCATGCGCTATTATGGCATTGATGCCGTGGCGGCCCCGCCGCCGGGGCGGGAGGAAATGCTGCGCGGCCGCGCGGTGGCGACCTGCAAGGAGTGTCTGCCGCTGCACCTGACCACCGGCACCCTCCTCAAATATCTGGAAGAACACGCCGAGGACGACCAACTGCTGGTTTTTTTCATGCCCCGTGCCCAGGGTCCCTGTCGTTTCGGACAGTACAGTGTATTCATGGAACACCTGGTTCGCAAGCAGCGCCTGCCGCAGGTAGCGATACTGGCCCTGTCGGATAAAGACGGCTACGCCGGCATGCCCCAGTCCTTCATCCTGCGCAGCTGGCTGGCGATCAACATCAGCGACGGCCTGGAAGACGTAGAGGCCGCCATTTTGGCCTTGGCTCGGGACCGAGAGCAGGCCCTGCAGGTTTTCAGCGATGCCCGCCGGCGCATACTGCAGGCTTTGGAGGGGGATTCTCAGGACCGGGTACTGGCGATACTCGAGGAGGAAATGGAGCGACTGGCCGACTGCCCCCGAAGCATGTCTCTGGAACAAGCGCCCAAGGTAGCACTGAACGGCGAGATCTACGTAAGGCGGGATAATTTTTCGCGACGACATCTGGTACGGCGTCTGGCCGGCCAGGGCATCGTGGTGCAGACAGCTCCGGTGGCAGAATGGCTCTATTATGTTAACTACTGCATCGGCCGCAACCTCACCTATCGCAGCAATTTTCTCCAGCGCCTGCTGGCCGGGCCAAAGTCCCTGATCATGCGACGAACAGAAAAGGCGGTTAAAAAAAGCCTGCGCCGCTCAGGATTTTTCTGCGGTAACGAACTGGATATAAACTTTTTGATGAAGAAAGGTGCGAGCCTGGTGCATCCCCGCTTGATGGGAGAAGCCATTCTCACGGTCAGTTCAACCCTTGCGGAACTGGGAGACGAGACTCACGGCGTCCTCTCCATCGGCCCCTTCGGTTGCATGCCGAACCGCCTGGCGGAATCGATCCTGACTTATAGCCTACCGGCGGAAAAAGCTAATTTTTCACGGCACCACAGGAACTTCTGGCAAATCCATCAGGAGCATCTGGCGCTGCCGTTTCTGGCCATCGAAACCGACGGCACGCCTTTTTCCCAAATCGTCGAAGCGCGCCTGGAAACCTTTGTGCTCGCCGTCAGGCGCTTCAAGGCCGACCTGGATCGACTCAACGGCCTGCAGCAAGACGCCCCCAATCCGCAGGCACATTAAAGGCATCCTGCACAGAATAATAACCTTCCTTTGATTGACTTTATTCAGAGCGAACCAGGTAGGCCTGTTGGATGAGTGTGATAAAGATTCACTGCAGTATCGGGGATGCCGGGTTGCCTGTTCTGATAGCATCGACAAGCTCGGCAATCTGACTGCGGGCGGGACGGGGCTCCGCCCTTTGCCCGCCAATCATAATGCTACGCGTGCCTCTTTGTATGACGGGGTAGATTATACTTGTCCTGAGTTCTGCCGATTAGTGCGGAAAATCAAGAGCAAAGGGTCAGGCCTA
>SLLR01000028.1 GCA_007134025.1 Desulfuromonadaceae bacterium
AGCGGTTCCTCCAGCGGTTCCTCCAGCGGTTCCTCCAGCGGTTCCTCCAGCGGCTCGAAAAGTTCGCCTTCGGCGTCCTCCTGCCATTGAAGCTCCCCGGTTTCCCCGTCGCCATCGGCCAGAGCAAAAAAAGCCTCCACATCCTCATCGTCGGCCGCTTCGGCAAGCAGGAATTCATCACCCTCGTTGCTGTCGGAAAAAAACTCGTCGGCGCCAAAATCGTCCAGAGTTCCGGACTCCGGCGCAGCGTTGACGATCGGCGCCTTATCGGCGGCATTCCCTTGCGGAGGCGTAACGATAAACAGCATTTTGCACTTAGTGCAGCGCACCTTGGTGCCACCGGGCTTGACCTTGTGGGTCGGCAGCTTGAACTGTGCCCGGCAATGGGGACACTGTATGACCATACTGCCCCCCTAAATCGACCGCTCCGGATCGCACAAATAGATATCCGCCAGGTTCCGACAGGATTCCTGAAAATCCAACCCGTAGCCGACGACGAAACCTCTTTCCAGGGAAATACCCACATAATCCGCCTCGAAGGCCGTTTGTCGACCTTCGCGCTTGTCCAGCAGTACGCAGGTTTTGAGGCTTGCCGGTCCACGGCCGCCAAGATGTTCGCAAAGTGCTTCGAGGGTGTAGCCGCTGTCCAGTATATCGTCCACGATCAGCAAGTGACGACCGGCAACGGACAGTTCCATGTCTTTGCGAAATTCCACCAGCCCGGAACTCTGCGTATGGAGTCCATAACTGGCCAGTCGAACAAAATCGACCTGCATCGGCACCGAGACCGCTCTTACCAGATCGGCAAAAAAAATAAACGCGCCCTTGAGCACCCCGACCAGCAAAAGATCCCGTCCCGCAAAATCGCGATCGATCTCTTCTCCGAGACGCCGCACCTGCCGGGCGATGAAATTGTGGTCGTAGAGTTTTTCCATTCCCTGCAGCAAAAAGGTTTCTCCGGTCGACTGGATGACTTGCAATGAATTTCGTGTTATTCGAAAAGAAAATACTGCTGGAGAAAAACCCCAAAGACAACCTGTCCCCGGTTGTTGAAAGCAGCAGCCCCGAGGCTTCGTCGCCATAATTAAACAGTCGGGCTGCACTGTATCCATCCGGAAACTCCGGATGGATACAGTGCAGTTTTTATATTGGAAACGAACTAGCGAGCACCTGAACCTCCCCAGGTCTAAAGACCGGGGGTTCTGAAAGCGGATCCATCGGGGTTTCCCGGCTCTCGCGTTACCGCTACAGCATCCGGGCTGTGGCCAATGGTGGGCTTTCTTCGGCAGGCGACCCGCTCTGACGGTTTCACCGTGGGGAAGGCTTTCGCCTTCGCGCTCGCAGGTTGGGTTCGGCACCATCCCGCCTGCCGCAGCAGCGGTTCCGCAGCCGCCCACATCGAAGCGATGTGGGATGGATGGTGCCGGTTGTCGATGACGCACCGGGCCAAAAAGGCCGAGTAGATGTCTCGTTGCACGATGGCGCTATCGTCTCCGAGAAGATGCCAGCGCTGAGACAGCGGCTTTTTGCGATATTGCCCGGTGGGGTGGTCGTACTGAGACATTTTCAACATCCGGGTGTTCAGATCGCGCACTTCGCCGCCGGCGCTCTCAGCCTTGCGACGAAGGGTTTGCATGAACATGCCCGGCGCTTTGACCTTGACGCTTCGACCAAAGCGCTTCTGGAATGCCTTGTAGGAAAGGGTTTCGCTATGAACGACGGTGCCGTGCGACAGGATCGTGTTAGAAATCTCGCCGTGGCTACGCTTGCGCTCGGAGGCGAGGCGGCGTTCGGCCTCGGCGATTCGGGTTTTCAGTTTCCGGTATCTGGAAGAAAAAACGCTCTGGCGAGCTCCTTTCTTCCATGTCCCGTCCGGGCCAAAGCAGTGAGGGTTGGTGGCGCGGCGGGAGCGATCAAGCGCCCTTTGCAGGCGGCGCACCTCCTGCCACGGCTGTTTGATGGTGGGGCAGAAGCCGACCAGATCGGCGGCCCCTTCTGCCACCATCGCCACGGTGGATGGTCCGACGTCGAGCCCGACCGTTCCCGTTCCGATCTCCTGCTTGCGCGGAGAGGTTCCCTCCTGCAGAAGTTGGATATACCAGCGGCGCCTTCCGCGCAGGTTCCTCCAGACAAGACGGCAGAGCTTGGTCTTTCGGGCCAGAGACTCTTGCTGCCAGCGGTCTTTGCCTTCGGGGGCGAGCTGCGCCGGGAAGGTCAATCCGCTCCATTCAACGCAGCCGATCCCGGCCTTCCAGCGGATGCCGGCCGCATTGGCCTTGGCCTCAACCGAGTGCAAAGGGCGACCTCTCCCCTTGAAGCGGGGCTTGCCCCGCAGGCCGAAGCCGAACGCTTCGACCGCGGCGAAGGCTCTCTCGGAGATTTTCTGCGTCTCGTGCGCCCCGAGCCGCCCTTTCCATCCGGCGGCGTTCTTGCACTCGGTCCCGAACGAAGAGAGGGACGCACTGGTGAAGCCGTAGTCGGCTCCGAGCTTGCGAAACGTCGCCGAGCGCTCTTTTTTGTCCTTGAGCGCTCGCGCCTTGTGCCACGCCCTCGCTTCGCGCATGAAACGCTGGCGGCGCAGCGCTTCACCGAGCACAGCGTTGTAGAGCCGCCGCGCCGCCTCGAACCGGCCGAGCAGGATACGCTCCTGCCCCGGCGCAACCGCCAGCGGGAGTTCGAGCACGAAACTTGGAGTGGTGGATCGCTTCATCAGACGCTCTTTTGTTGTTCGATGTACTGCTTGATCACTTCGAGCGGTGCGCCTCCGACCGTGGAGACGAAATAGCTATTGGTCCAAAGAGACGGCAGGCGCGTTCGGCACCAGCGAAACTCCTGACGCAGAATCCGGGAGGAGCGCCCCTTGATCCGTTTGATCACGGTGTGAATGCCGAACTGCGGATCCACCTCCACCAAGAGGTGGACATGATCCGGCATAATTTCCAGCTCCAGAATTTCGCTGGACGTTTCATTGCAAACGTCCTGTATAATCTCCTTGAGCCGGGAGTCGGCACCGTCCACCAAGACGTCCCGGCGGTACTTCGGACACCAGACGACTTGATATTTGCAGGAGTAAACGATGTTGCTGTTCGACTTGTATGTGATCTTGTATTCAGCCATGGAAACATAATACAGGGTGCGACAAGATAATCAACACCAAAACCGCTCCCTTTTCCCCATGCCTGAAGTCAGGGGCTTGCGCTCGCATTGCGGTCAGAAGAACTTCATCTTATAGCAAACCCTCAAACCGGGTGTCAAATTATTAACAGTGGGGATCAGCGCCGCGGGACAGACTCAAAAAATCAGGGCTTTTTCAGCCTGTCCCTGCTATCGTAATCAAAACAAAAGAATCTGTTTTCAAACTGGCATAAGGGAGGGCGCTTGCCATTCGAGAACCTGTGGCTGGATGGGCGATGAGCCGGGTGGACCGGTGGTCAACGGAGTAACCCTTCCAGTGTCCGGCAAAACCGGCCGGCGGAAAACTTTACCTCAAACTTCAGGTAGGAACCATGCTTTCTGTCCTTCAGGAACATCTGTGGCTGATCAAGGTACTGCAGGGGCTTTGCCAGTTGTTTCTCTGCCTGTCCCTCGGCTACCTTGCGGGGGAGATCCTGCTGTCCCTGCCCAGCCGCCAACTGCTGCTGCCGGACCCGCCACAACCTTCGCCGAATGGCGCAGCCCCGCGCCCCAGACTCTTTACCAGCCATCGTCTGAGCCTGCTTCTGGTTCTAGTGATGGCCTGCAACCTGATCCTGCTGCAAATCGCTTACAGCCCCACACTGTTCACCGGAGCCTTCTGGTGGGGGCTGACGGCACTGTTCATTCTCGGCCCGGGCCTGATCCTCGCCACCCGCCGACATCTTCAAAAAACTCAGCAGGCCGATCGCGCTTCCCTGGTTCTGGCCCTGTTTGGCGATCTGCTGCTGCTGGCCTGTTGTTTTTTTCTGCTCAACATCGAAAGCCTGCTGCTGGTTCCGGAGAACTGGCCGCTGCTGCCCCGACCCCGCCAGATGATCTCCTGGCACGGCTCGCTTCGCTTTACTCAGTTCGTGCTTCTGGCTCTGATGCTGGCCGCTCTCGACGGGCGACGCTATCGCCGCCGATTGATCCTGAGCATGGCCCTGCTGTGGCCGGCTACGCAGGTCCTCGAATGGCAACTGATTCCGGAAGCGGCCCGCTCCCTTGGGCTCTATCGAACCCTGCTGCTGGCCGGCGCCGGCAGCGTGATCCTGGCCATGCTGACCCTCAAGGCACACCCTTTGGGAAAACGCTCCGCTTTCACCCCGACGCTGGTCGGGGTCTTTATTCTGGCTCTGTTATGGGTGATTTCGGCCCAACTTCCTCGCGAAACGCGACTTTCCCTAAAATCTACGCCCACTGTCGGTAGCGGCGCACACCCGCAGCGCCCACTTCCAGCCCTGGTCAATGCCCGAATGCTGTGGCCGGGGGTTACAGCTTCCCGGCATACTTTGTTCGGCCCCGAACCAGTTGTTGAAAACGCTCTTTCCAGGGGCTTTCAAAAGCCCGCCGGAGACCCCGCAAGGAGAAATTATTCGTTGCAATTCCGCACAACATACGTTATATCATCGAGTCCGAGCGCGATTAGCTCAGCTGGATAGAGCGCTGCCCTCCGGAGGCAGAGGTCGCAGGTTCGAATCCTGCATCGCGCGCCAGTCAAAATTCAAAGCGGGTTGGCTTTCAAAAAAGCGAACCCGCTTTCGTTTTCTGATCCGCTCCTGTCTTCCCGCGTGTATCACGCAATACGGAAAGACTCCGCTCAGCCTTTATCTGGTCGACGTACTGAATTTGTCAATGTGCAGCTCTGAAACGAATGGCACTATAAGCTGGAGAAAGAACGGATTATTGTTCGGAACAAAGCGGTAATCTATTACATTGCGGTTCGAGGGTCAGGTTTCAGAGGGGTCGACGTCGCGCCAGTTCTTGCCTGCACACCCGACGCTGTTTCACACGCCGCCCGACGGGGGAACAGATTCTTTGGCAAGAGACAAATTTTCAGGTCACGCTGGGCACAAATTTATATTTTTCAACGACGTCCCCTTGAATTCTTGAACTCCTTAACACACTCGCCGCAACCTTCATTGCAGGGCTTACTGCCCCGAGCACTGAATTTTTTCTTCAAATGCCTCAGGACAACCAGCAGCGCAATCAGCACGATCACGGCAACGAGGAGGGTTTCCAGGGTCATTTTCAGGCTCCGAAGATTCCGCTGGAACCAAGCTGGTATACCAGCACGGCCAGCCCAAAGGCGATGACGGTATTGAAAATGATTGAAAAAGCGCCCCATTTCCACGATCCGGCCTCACGAGCGATACAAACCACCGCAACGAAGCAGGGGGCGTAAAAAATGGTAAAGACGATCAGGGCAAAAGCAACCACCGGGTTCCAGTTGGGGTCACTGGCCAGCGTAGCGGATAGCGAGCCGGTTTGTTCGGGGTCAACCTCACCCAGAGAGTAAGCGGTACCCAGCGTGGAGACCACCACCTCCTTGGCGGCGAACCCACCCACCAGGGCGATGTTGGTGCGCCAGTCGAAGCCGGCCAGATAACTGACCCTTTCCATCGCAGTGCCGATTCGGCCGGCGATGGAATGGCGCAGGGCCGCTTCGGCCTCTTTGGCGTCGATCAGCAACAGCTCTGCTTCCACGGCATCGACGGCGGCAGCATGAAGGCTCTCCCGCTGCTGCTCAAAAGCCTCCAACTGGCTGTCCGGCAATCCCGGAAAGGTCATCAGCGCCCAGAGGACAATGGAAATGGCGAGAATGATGGTGCCGGCTTTCTTGACGTATTGCCAGGTTCTTTCCCAGGTGTGGATCAGCAAACCGCGAAAGGTGGGCAGACGGTAAGGAGGCAGTTCCATAACGAAAGGGGTGGACTCTCCTCTGATGACCGTGGATCGCAACAATTTGGCGGACAACAGGGCGCCGCTCCAGGCGATCAGGGTGATAAGGAGCATAACCCGGGCCTCGTTCTCCGCAAAAAAAGCTCCCACCAGCAGGGCAAAGACCGGCAGTTTGGCCCCGCAATTCATGAAGGGTGCGGTCAACAGCGTCGCCAATCGTTCGCGGGGCGACTTGATGGTGCGGGTGGCCATCACCCCGGGGACCACGCAGCCACCGGCGATGCCGCCGGAAATAATGAAGGGCATGACCGAACTGCCGTGCAGACCGAAACTGCGAAACACCCGGTCGAGCATGAAGGCGACCCGCGCCAGGTAGCCCGAATCTTCCAGAATCGCAATACCGAAAAACATGAACATGATGATCGGAGTAAAACCAAGCACGCCCCCCGCGCCGTCGATGACACCGGAGACGATCAACGACTTGAGCAAACCGTCGGGAAGAGCGGCTTCGGTCAGGCCTCCCAACCAGCCAAACAACCCTTCCAGCCAGGCTACGGGCAAGCCACTGTAGGTAAAAGTGAAGTGGTACAGGCCCATGATCACGGCGATCATGATCAGCGGCCCGGCAAACCGGTTGGTCACCACCCGGTCGATCCGGTCGGAAATGAACAGGCGATCCTGATCCTGATGATGGCTCACGACTCCCTGCCTGACAAGAGCCTTGATGTAACCATACCGATGGTCGGCAATCACCGCCTCGGTGCAGGTGTCCATGGTACCGGCGATGTGCCGGGCCAACCTTTCCTTAATTTTTTCCAATTTAACAGACAGGGCAGGATCCGCCGTTTTGCACATTTCCAGAATCTGCTCGTCATTCTCCAGGAACTTCAGGGCCAGCCAGCGGGCGGGAAATTCGCTGTCAACGGCAAGGGCGCTGATTTCCTGCTCCATCTCAGCCAGAGCTTCGTCAATATCTTCTCCATAGGATATGACGAGAGGAGCCTTTGGCTCCCCGGTCTCGATCATTCTTCCCGTGGCCTGCATGAGTTCGGCCGTTCCCTGACCACTCCGGGCCACCGTCGCTACCACCGGCACTCCCATCAATCCGGCAAGCTTGTCGGCATCAATCTGAATACCGCGTTTTTGGGCTGCATCAATCATGTTCAGGGCGATACAGACCGGAATGCCAAGCTCCATGAACTGCACGGTCAGGTAAAGATTGCGTTCCAGGTTGGAAGCATCGAGAATGTTGACGATAACCGCCGGCTTTTCCTGAACAAGAAAGTTCCTGGCCACCACCTCCTCGAGGGAATAGGCGGTAAGAGAGTACATGCCGGGAAGATCAATAACCTTGAATCTCAGCCCGTTTTCGACATAGAAACCCTCCTTGCGCTCCACGGTGACCCCTGGGTAGTTGCCAACATGCTGCCGCGCACCGGTCAGGGCATTGAACAGTGTGGTCTTGCCGGAGTTGGGGTTTCCAGCCAGTGCAATGGTCGTACTCATGCTCAATCCTCCACCATAACTTCGATATAGTCGGCTTCGTTGTTGCGCAGAGTCAGGGTAAATCCCATCAGCCGAATCGCCACCGGATCGTACAGAGGAGCCCGCCCCTGGATCTTGATTTCGGTGCCGGGCACCAGACCCATGTCGCGAATCCTCTTGCCGAGTTCACCACCGGCGCGAACCGCCGCAATAACTCCTCGTTGATTTTCCTTCATTTGCCGCAAACTGAGCTTCTGCATTGTCACTGCTCCCGAAAAAACTGTGGTCTTGGTTTCCAAAACTGCATTGTCGTTTGGAAAGTTTTTCCCTAACCAGAATGACGTTGATCAATTGTGGAATCGACGTGCGGACTGCCCGCCAGAGTCGGAACGCTGACGGATTTGCGAGCCCTGCTTACAGCGTGCTGCGGCCGGAATGACTTTTTTGCTCTACCAGGCCGACAATGTAAAGATCCATCGCGGCGTCATGATCCCCTAAAAAACTCTGGTTGCCAATGAGAATTTTGCCGCCTGCGGTCTCTGCCACCACACCGCGACCGACAACGACATGAAAATACAGCGGTTTGCGGGGAACCCAATTGGGAGCCAGAACCGTCTTCACTCCTTAATGGCAAGGATGTCATCGCGATGGCCATGTCAACAAGCACTAATTACCAACGCCAACTCGGTTCGATTCTGGTTCGTTCGACCGCAGATGGCAAAAAGCTGTTTCATTGAGAATCACCGGCAGCCCGGCCGACAAGAAGCACAGCGATCAGGCCCGGCAAACCGGCCAGGGCCACGGGGACCAATTGAGACAAGGGCAGCAGGGGTCTTTTTCTGCCCAGATTCAGCAACACCAGCAGGAGCAGGGCGGCCCCGACGCCTCCCGTGGACCAGACTCCTCCATAGCGCAATTGCAGGTCCGCCTGGCCCCGCCAGGGGCTTTCCACGGTCAGCACCAGGGGGAAAAAGACGTCACGAAGGCGTTTCAAGGCGGACTCTTCGTCGCGGGGTCGGGGCAGGGAGAAGCGGTGTAGAGGCAGGTAGGCGGCGTCCATGGCCACACCAAAAACAACGTCCGAAGAACTGACGGTCAGGGTTCGATACAAAGGATCGATAAGCAGCCTGATGTCCATGCGCGCCGGATCATAGCCTTCCACCGGCAGGGGTATGAGCCGGTAATCGTCCCAGGAAATAAGCAGGATCTGCCCTTGTCGGGTGATGATCAGGCCACGAAACTCCCGGCGTTCATGCTCGGACACAACGATATCCGCAATGTCCAGCGTCCGGTCCAGTCCCAGGTTGTGCACCACGGGCTGGTTGACCACCCGACGCAGGTGAAAAACCTGACCTGCAGCATCGCGAATAAAGTAACCGTCATCAAAGGGTTTGAGGTTGGTGGGCCGGCCCGCTATCAGGGTCGCGGGAAAAACGAATCCTGCTCCTTCAAGAGCCCTGGTAAAGCGCAGCGACAGCTCCGGGTTCACCCGGTTGAAGTCCGCGTTGACGAATTCCATGCCCCGATCCGTAAACCGGAACAACTTCTCGGGAAAGGGCATCATGGCCGTTTCCGGATCGGTATTGAACAGGGGATAAAGGGGGATTTGCGGAAAATGTCCCCGCAGATGGCGCGCTCTGATCTCCAGCCCCTGTCGCTCAGCGGCGATATCCTCCAGCTGAAACCGGCGGCCGGCCACGGTCACAGGCAGAAGATTGCGCCGCTCCAGGTTGCGAAAGTAAACAAAGGGCAACAACTCTTCAAATTCCTGGCGGCTGTATTCCCGGCCCTCTTCGTCGCGATACTCAAAACGGTGGCTGCCCGGCGACCGTTGATAGATGAACTGACCCAGGACCGGACTGTAGAATACCAGCGGTTCTTCTCCCGGCGGTCCGGCGACTTTGTCAAACAGCGCGGGAAGAGCGAAAAGCAGCGCCGCAACGGTCAAGGCCACCAGGCAGCCGTTGGTCAACTCCGGCATCAGGTCACGCATCAGATCCCACCTCGCTGAAAACGTCGCGCGGACTCGAAAACGCCCGTCAGGGCCAAGGGCGCCGGCAGAAGCAGCCAGGGCCAAAAAGCCGTAAACCAGTCATAGCCCCGCCCGCCAAGCAAAACCCGGATCAACACCCCGAAAACAACCACCAGTATCGCGCGCCGGGTCCAGGCGGGCTCGAGCAGCACCGTGGCTCCTCCCAGATAAGCCAGCAGACCGGCCAGAAACCAGGGCAGCATGGAACGCTGCACCGCCCAGACCGCTTCCACAGGGAAAAAATACCGCATGGTCGCGGCGCTCAACAGCGCAATCAGGGCGATTACAGAGACCAGGAGAAGCAGCCCGGCGAGCAGGCTGTACAGCAGCATCCTGTTACGCGAAACAGGCAGATGCAGGGACAGGCGCATGCGCCGTCCCAGCAATTCCGGCACGAACTGGGCCGCCGCCAGAGCGATCCCCGTCAGCAGCGGCGCGTAACGCATTCCGTGCTGGGCCAGGGTGTGCAGGTGAATCATCTGATACCAGACCATTTCGGCGTGCTCGGCCGCCAGCTGCTGCCGAAGATCCAGCAGGATCTGCAGGCAAAAGGCCGCATTCAGCACCAGGGCGGCACTGAACGCCCAGCGCAGCTTCAACCATTCCTTGAGCATTATGGATCGCCACATGGGCGCCTCCTCCCGGATCGGCAACGCCTCAGTATTTTCCCATCAAACCGATAAATCCGTCTTCCAGGCTCATGGGAGCCTGGCAGAGATCCCCGGCGTCGACACCCAGTCCGGCGAGATGCTGTTTCACCACGGGCAGATCGGAATAGGAGTAGACCGACACCTGACGGCCACGGCGTTCGAAGCCGTAGACGATCTCGTCCCGGGCCAGTTCCGGCAGATGGTCGCAATGGAAAACATACTTGCGAAAAGCGGCCAGAAATTCCTGCAGCCCCATCCGCGTGATCGTGCCCCGATCAATGAACAGGATGGTATCCACCAGCTGTTCCAGATCCTGAACGATGTGGCTGGTGACAAAGATGGTTTTGTTCGCGCGGGACGCAAAATCGTGCAGGACATCAAGAAACAGGCGCCGGTATCCGGCATCCAGACCCATGGAATAATCATCCAGAATCAGCAGATCGGGATCCTGAGCCATGATCACGCCAAGGACCACCTGGGAACGCTGTCCGCAGGACATATGACCCACTTTGTGATGCGCGGCAAGCCCCATTTTTTCTACCAGCCCGTAGAACAGGTCCGGTTGCCAACCGGGATAAAACCTGCTGTAGAACCGCTCGGTCTGGGCAATGGTCATGAACTCGTAGGCCAGATGCCCCTCGTGGAGCAGCCCGACCCGGGATCGCACCGCCGGTGAAAGAGCGTGGGAGTCCTCACCCAGAACCAGACAACGACCGGATGCGGGTTCGAGAAAGCCCATCAGAATGTTCACCAGAGTGGTTTTTCCCTGGCCGTTTTTACCCAGCAGGCCGCACACCGAACCGCTCGGAACCGCGAAGTTGAGATCCTCATAAACGGACCGGCCGTTATAACGGTGGCAAAGATGCCGGACCTCGATGGCGTGGCTCACTGGGTGATCCGTCGCCCGGGAACCCGGAGTTGATGTTCGGGACCGGCATCAAAGATCACCACGAAATCCGTGCGCGGCTTTGTAAAAGTAAATTCCGAGGCGTCGTCCATGCGCCCCGCCAGCAATACGCGACCATCCGGTGATTCAATCCGCATGTTGACGCCGGCCGCCGCCGATCCGTCGGAAAAACCGCCCTCGCAGGTAATGGAATTGTCGCCATTGTCCATGCAGAGCACCAGTGGAATATGGGCCCAGGCCGGCGCGGCAGCCGCGACCATGGCGCTCAAAGCTACGCAGAAAGTGTACGTTTTCAACCTCATGGCAATCTCCTCTGCAAGGAAAGTTGAACATCTTCAATGCCTGTGTTGGTACAAGGAACCCGTCGTCGGTATTTTCCCGTTCGGTGATCGAGGACAAATCCTTCCACCGTTTTCAAAACAACGACATACCGGCACTCAAATCCAAAAACCCGCCAATGATATCGGATATTATTTTCTTTGAAGGAACATCGCCTGTCAACAACCTTGAAATTAATTTTCACTTTCTGCAGGCGGGAGCCTGTGAACGCCTCAGCGCTCACAGGTGAACCTCCCGGCAGCAGATTAACCCGGGGGTCGCCACAACCGATGCGGCCTGTATAAAAACCGGGGGTTGTCTTTCTTCCCTGCCGCCCGTACTATTCATCGGTACGGCACAAAATATGTTTCAGTTCCGGGACAGGGAAAAGACATGACCAATCGGTTTGTTGAGAAAAAGATGGCAAAGATGAGACCGGTGTTGGTGTTACTGTTGCTCTTGTCGGTCACGGTGCTGTCCACCGGCCTGTTCCCGGCAACGGAACCAGCAGGGGCACAGGACGTCAGACACATTGCTGCGGAATCCCTGCAGAAGCTTGTGGCCGACCAGGCCATTCAGCTCATTGACGTTCGCACCCCGCAGGAATTTGCCCAGCGCCGCCTGGACCTGGGTGAGCGGCTCATCACTCTGGATACGCTGCCGTATCGCCTGCACGAACTTCCTCAGGACCGCGACGCGGCCCTGGTGTTTGTCTGCCGGACGACCAACCGCGCCACCCAGGCGGCGCAACGGGTCCGGGCCGCCGGATGGCGCAATGTGGCGGTCCTGCAAGACGGCGTCGCCGGTTGGCCCTCTCATCCGGACACCTTTCCCTCCCTCATCCGGTTCTCGCCGGATTGAAATACCTTGCCAGCAAAACTTTTCCTCTTGACAACCGGAACTGTTCCATAAAAAAATAAAACCCAAAAGGTCATCTATAATTGCAAAAGTTTTCACGGAGGAAGCCCATGGCGATGTTTATCTGCGAGAAGTGTGGACACCAGAAAGAGGGACGTTGCAAGCCCCGCAAATGTCCGACCTGCAACGCGTCCGGCAGCTACGTCAAGCAAGCTTGAGAAAATATCTGACGCCTTCCGAAACTTGCGCTGCGGGAGGCTTGCAACCGACGCCGGGTACAAAAAAGCAGGAGCCTTCCAAGCTCCTGCTTTTTTGTACCCGGCGTCAGCCTTTGCCCCGGGTCCGGGTGCGGCCCGGCCGCCGGTGGCTTTCGATAAAATGGATGATCTGCCCGGCCACGTCCTTGCCGGTAGCCAGTTCGATGCCTTTGAGCCCCGGCGAGGAATTGACCTCCATCACCACGGGGCCCCGCCGGGATTGCAGAATGTCCACACCCGCCACGTTCAGGCTAATGAAGCAATTTTGTGGCGATTGCAATCCTTTTTCTGGGCCTCTGATAAAATGGGACGGCAATCACCAAAGCAGCGCCTCCGCCTTTACTTTCGCCCCCGCCTTCACTATATTGGCCAAAACCTGCCAACCTGTTCCAAGGAGATTTCCCGATGAAAAAAACATTCCTGCTGTGGCCGTTGCTGCTGCTCGGCCTGCTGGCCCTGTCCGGTTGTGGCTACAATCGCATTCAGCAGAACGAAGAAGCGGTCTTCGCCGCCTGGGCCGATGTGGAGGCGACCTACCAGCGACGGGCGGATCTGATCCCCAATCTGGTGGAGACGGTCAAGGCGTACGCCGCCCATGAGCGGGAAACCCTGGAGGCGGTTACTGAAGCCCGGGCCCGGGTGGGACAGATCAACATCGCCCCCGACCAGCTTGGCGACGCGGCCAGCATGGCCCGGTTCCAGGAAGCCCAGCAGGGCATGTCGGGGGCTCTGTCCCGGCTGCTGGTGGTGGCCGAGCAGTATCCCGACCTGAAAGCCAACCAGAATTTTCGTGACCTTCAGCACCAGCTGGAAGGCACGGAAAACCGCATCAACGTGGCCCGGCAGCGCTACAACCAGGCTGTACAGACCTTCAACAGTTCGATCCGCACCTTTCCAGGCAACCTGACCAATCGGTTTCTGCTGCAACTGGAGCGCAAAGAACCTTTTCGGGCGGCGGCCGGTGCCGAGCAGGCGCCCAGGGTGACCTTCTGAGATGAAGCGACTCGGCATCGCACTGTGTTTGTGGCTTGGCCTGGCCTGCACCGCCATCGCCCTGGAGATTCCTCGCGCCGAGGGCTATGTGACGGATCGGGCCGGCCTTATCAGTCCCGCCACCCGACAACAGCTGGAACGCTCGCTGCGGGCTTTTGAGGACAGCGATTCGACCCAGATCGTGGTTCTTACCATTCCTTCCCTGCAGGGTCATCCCGTA
>SLLR01000072.1 GCA_007134025.1 Desulfuromonadaceae bacterium
GCTCATCGAAGCTGTCAGCCCTGATGGCAGAAGGGGCAACAGACTGAATGCCTCTTGACGACCGTGATCAGCAATTGCCCACTGCACCAAGAGCTCATGAAAATAAAAAAATCTTTTCAGGCTGTTATTGATTTTGAAAAGGGGTTTCATTTATGTTAGAAGTAGCCCGTTGAGCAGACCAGGCTCCGCAAATTACCAACAGCAGTAGCGGCAACGGAACGCCCGGAGTGGAGCCTGACCAGAAAAGAGAGGTATCGTGGAACAACCAATGACAATTGCTCTATCCCTTTCGGATCTCAAGACCAATGAACGGGGTCGAATCCGCCTGTGCCGTGCCGGCGGCCTGATGAAGCAGAAACTGATCAGCATGGGCCTGATTCCCGGTGTTGAAGTGACCGTACTGCGTAGCGCTCCCCTGCTGGATCCCATTGAAATTGCGGTTCAAAATTACCAGGTTGCCCTGCGTCGCAGCGAAGCCCTGCTGGTCGAGGTGGACAAGATATGATTCGGGTAGCCCTGGCAGGACAGCCCAATAGCGGCAAATCGACCATTTTTAACATGCTGGCGGGAGTCAACCAGCATGTCGCCAACTATCCCGGAGTCACCGTCGACAAGAAAACGGCGAACCTGAATTTTGGTGGCGACTCCTATGAACTGGTCGACCTGCCCGGCACCTATTCCTTCAGCACCTTCTCTCTTGAGGAACGGGTCGCCAAGACCTTCCTGCTGGAAGAAAATCCCGATGTGATTGTCAATGTCATCGATGCCTCCAACCTGCGCCGCAGCCTCTATCTGACTTTCCAGTTGCTGGAACTGGGCCGCCCCATGGTGCTGGCCCTCAACATGATGGATGTCGCCGAACGCCGGGGGCTGGACATCGCCATGGACAAGCTGGCGGAGATGCTCAACGTCCGGGTGGTTAAGACCGTCGGTGCTCGAGGCCGTGGCAAGAGCGATCTACTGCAGGCCATGCAGGCTGCAAGCCGAACCGAGATTGACGAACCGTTTCGGGTTGAATACGCTGAACTGGAGATCTACATTGCCCGCATCGAGAATAAAATTTCCGGGAAGACCGTTCTGGACAAGCGCTGGCTGGCCATCAAGGCCCTCGAGGGAGACGAGGTAATTCTGGATAAGGTCGGCCTGGATCGGGAATCCATCACGAATCTGACCGCCGACATTCACAGCCGCCACGACATCGACGTGGATCAGATGATTGCCGGCCTTCGCTACGCCAGCGCCGACCGCCTCTACCACAAGTGCGTTACCGAGAAGTCGGTTCCCGGCGAGACCTTTACCGCCAAAGCCGACCGGGTGGTTCTCAATCGCTGGCTGGCCTTTCCCATTCTGGGGCTGGTGATCTACCTGGTCTACCAGCTGTCCATCGTCTGGGGCTACAAGCTCACCGATCATACCTGGCCGCTGCTGGCGGCGCTGCGTAACCAGATCTTCGCTGTGCTGCCCCAGTCCCGATTCATCCACACGCCGCTGGTGACCGAATTCGGCGTCTGGATGACCAACAGCGTTCTCGCCCTGCTCAACTATATTCCCATCTTCTTTATCCTCTTTGCGGTGATCGCGATCCTCGAGGATATCGGCTACATGCCGCGCATGGCCTTTATTCTGGACCGGATTTTCCGCAAATACGGCCTGCACGGGCAGTCTACCCTGCCCCTGGTGCTCGGCGGGGCCTTTGTCGGCGGCTGCGCCGTTCCCGGGATCATGGCCACCAAGGGAATTGCCGACGAGCGGGCACGGCTGGCCACAATACTGACGGTTCCGTACATGAACTGTCTGGCCAAGGTTCCCTTCTATACCCTGCTGCTGGGCGCTTTTTTCAAGCCGCACATGGGAATCATGATGTTCTTCATTTCCACCGTTACCCTTTTTATCGCTCTGATCCTGGCGCGGCTGCTGACCTCGACGGTTCTGAAAAGCCGGGAAACCGCCCCCTTTGTCATGGAAATGCCCACCTACCACCTGCCCACCATCAAGGGCGTGATGCTGAGAGCTTTTCAGCGCCTGTGGCTCTACATCAAGAAGGTGGTGACCATCGTGGTGGCGGTGGCAGTAGTGCTTTTTGTGTTGCTCCAGTATCCGGGCGTTCCCCAGGAAAAAATGGCCGAATTCCGGCAACAGGCGGACAGCGCCATGACCCGCTTCAGTGCCGCAGTGGAAAATACAACCTACCAGCACCATCTTGACACTCCGGAAAAGATTTACCAGTTGCTCGCCCTGAACGACAGCTACCGGGCTGACCGTTTACTCGCCCGCAGTCAGGCGGCCGTCGAACAGCTCAATGCAACCTATCTGGAACGTCATCCCGAACTGTTTCCGATCTTGCTGGCTGCCGACCCGGACGCCCGGCAGATCAACCGGGCCCTGCGCACCCTGTCCAATGCGGGCCGAAGTCTGCAGTTGGAAATCCGCAACGAAAAAATCGTCAATTCCTATCTCGGCACCCTGGGCCGCGCCATTGAGCCCGTCACCCGTCACGCCGGCTTCGACTGGCGCATCAATGTCGCCTTCCTGAGTTCCTTCGCAGCCCGGGAAAGCGCCGTGGCCACCCTTGGTTCCATCTACGAACAGGGCGCCACCGACGCCAGCCCTGAAGAGGTAATGGCTCGGGACGGGGCCTACACGCCCATTCATGCGGCCACCATGCTGCTGTTCATGCTGCTGACCCCGCCCTGCATCGCTACCATGGTGGTGGTCAAACTGCAGAGCAATTCCTACCGCTGGATGCTGTTTGCAGTCTTGTTTCCTACCGCACTGGGCATCGTGCTGTCGTTGATTTTTTTCAATCTCGCCCTTTACCTCAACTGGAGTGGCGTGGAACTGATGCGCAATTTTTACATCTGTGTCGCCGCCCTGGCCCTGATCCTGGGCATCAAAAAGAACCCCTATTCCGGCTGGCAGGTCGGAAAAACCCACTGACTCGTTAAAGGAGAAAGCCCATGAAAACCCTGTTTTTTACCCCACTACTGATAATGGTATTCACTATCGCCGTCTATGCCCACACCCCGCTGATGGCCTGTTTCGACGAAGGAGACGGAACCGTGACCTGCGAGGGGGGCTTCAGCGACGGCAGCAGCGCCAGCGGCGTCGAGTTTCTGGTGAAGCAAGGGGACAAGGTTGTGCTGCAGACCCGGCTGAACGAGTTCAGCGAAATCAATTTTGAAAAGCCGGAGGGCGACTACCAGGCCGTTTTCAATGCGGGCGAGGGGCATGTCGTCACCATCAACGGCAAGGACATCTTCTGATAACAGCTTGCATATCGCCGCGAGGGTTGTATGCACCCGGCATACGATCTTTTCCACCTGAAAACTTTCTTTCCGCTAGAAGGAGCCCGTCCGATGAAAATGATCATCTCCGTACTGACCCTGAGCCTGCTTTTCGCTTCCAGCGCTCTGGCCCATTTCCAACTGCTCTACACGCCCGAATCGGCCCTGGAGCGGGGCCAGACCATTGAACTGCGCCATGTCTTCACCCATCCCTTTGAGGATGAGCACACCATGGACATGGGCAAGCAGCACGACAGCAAAAAACTCAGCGCCGTCGAAGATTTTTTTGTGGTGCACCGGGGCGAAAAGACCGACCTGCGCAAATCCCTGAAGCAGATCAGTTTTAAAGGCAACGAGAATGCCGGGGTCGGTTTTGCCTCCCAATACGCCGCCCGACGCATGGGGGACCACCTCTTCGTACTTCAGCCGGCGCCCTATTTCGAAGCCAGCGAAGACGCCTACATTCAGCAGATCACCAAAATGGTGGTCAACGTCGCCGGTCTGCCCACGGACTGGAACAGCACCCTGGGACTCAAGGCCGAGATCGTGCCTCTGACTCCGCCTTACGCCATCTGGACCGGCTCCACCTTTACCGGCGTGGTCATGAGCGAAGGTCAGCCCGTTCCTTTTGCCGAGATTGAAATCGAATACCTCAACCATGACATCGACCTGGCCGCCAACGCCATGGGTCCGCCCAGGGTCGAAGCACCGCAGGACAGCTTTGTCACCCTGAACCTGATCGCCGACGCCAACGGCACCTTTACCTTTGGCCTGCCCAAAGCCGGCTGGTGGGGATTTGCCGCTCTGGGCGTCGGTCCCGATGACGAATTCAAGGGCAAGGAGCTGAGCCAGGACGCCGTGATCTGGGTCCAGGTTCGGGACATGAAATAACCCTTTGCACGATCACATCTCACGGTTCCCCGTCTCGGAAAACCGCGGCGGGGAACCGTAATTCTGCTCCAAGTTTCACTTTCTGACCGGGAGCCTTCATGCAAGAGCTTATTATTCTCGGCCTGTTTGTGCTGGCCATTTACTACCTCTATCGGAGACTGGTCAAAAAGCGGAATTGCCAGTGTTCTTCGGAGGGCTGCGCCAACCGTACAGCCTGCTCCCCGCCCGACCAAACTCCGCCCGGCGATAAAGGCCCTTCCTGATACGCCGAAATCCGATTTCGCCACCCTGTGTCAACTATTGCCCGCCGGGGAACCCTGTGCTACAAATCCCCCATGCCAACCTTCTGCCAGTTGCGCCACTACCTGCTGTGTCTGTTGCTGGTCCTGCTGCCCTCTGCGGGGCTCTGCCATCCCCACGTCTGGGTGGACAAGGGCGTGACGGTGGTTTTCGGGGAGCAGGGCATGCAGGGATTCGTCATGCGCTGGACCTTTGACGAAATCTTCAGTGAGGAGATTCTGGATCTGGCCGGTGCCGACGGCACACAATTCACCGACTCCCAGATAAGCCTCATAAAGCGGGAGTTTTTTGACAATCTGCGTCATTTCAATTATTTCACCCGGATCTGGATTGACGGCCGGGAGTTTACGGTAAATTTTGTACGAGATTTTGCCCCGCGTACTGAAAACAGGCGGGTCATTTATGAGTTTTTCGTGCCCTGTACGGTGACGGCCACGGACTCGGCAAAAGAGGTCCGGTTGCTGGTGCAGGATCCCGAAATTTTTGTGGACTTCACCTGGGACAGGCATCAACCAATTCTTTTCGAGCAACCGGCAACACTGGCGACCGATCATGAACTGCGCATCGACCGATCCCGCGGTTTTTTTGGCGGCATTATCGCCCCCCGCATACTGCATGTTCGCTTCAGGAAGAGCCCATGATAGTGAAAATCCTGCTACTGGTGCTGCTTGCCGGCACCGTAGCGGCGTCACCGGGCCAGGCACAGAGCCCTTTCGGTTCCGGCTCCCGACCCTCGGCTGTGAAAAGCGAAGAAACCGTAAAACCAAAACCGGTTTTTTCCGCCGTTTTTGAACGGGTCCATTATTGGCAGCGAGCCATCCGGGAGCGCATCACTGCCTACGCCCGCCAGGTTGAGGAAGACCCTGCCGGCGGCACAACCCTGCGATTTCTGGCCTTGACCTTTGTGTTCGGGGTACTGCACGCTCTCGGTCCCGGACACGGCAAAGCTATTGTCTGTTCCTACTTTCTTGCCCGACGAGGAACACTGTTGCAGGCTCTGGCTTTCAGCAACCTCATCACCTTCATGCACGTGCTCTCGGCTACCGTGCTGGTGTTCAGCCTCGCCCTGCTCGGCAGGCGGACCGATATTTTCGCCTTTCAGCAACTGGAAGGCGGCTTTCAAAGCTTCAGCGCCCTTCTGATCCTTGCCATCGGCTCCCTGCTGTTGTTCCGCGCCCTGCGCGAAACTGTTTCCGCTGAACCCCCGTCCGACACCCAACAGCCGGCGCCGAAGCGGCGTGGCAGCCTGACCGCCCTGTCCCTCTCCGCCGGTCTGATTCCCTGCCCCGCCGCCGCTTTGATTCTGCTTTTCAGTCTGCGCCTGCAGATCCTCTGGCTTGGCCTGCTGGCCATGCCGGTTTTGGCGGCCGGCATGGGCTTCACCAACGCCTTGGTCGGGCTGACGGCCCTGGGTTCGCGCCGCACCCTTCTTCACTGGACGCAGGCCTCGCCGGTGCTGTACCGGCGAACCTATGCGGCACTGGCGCTGTGCGGATCCCTGCTGATCCTGCTCCTCGGTGCTTCCCTTTTGCTTGCCGGCCGTTTCTGATCGCCACAGGGCGGTCCGGGCCACTGCTTGCCCTTGTTTATTTCCTTATGCTCAGCCGCAGGGGCCGCCTTTTGACTGACACCGACTTCATTTTTTTCCGACAGAGAGTCCACACTTCTAAAAAAATACTTGCATCATCCGGAAAACCGGATTAACCTTGAATCTATGAAAACCACAACCCTTCTCTTTAAAGCCCTGGCGCACCAGACCCGCTTGCAGATCCTCAGTCTGCTGCTTGACGGCGAGATCTGCGTCTGCCAGATCATGTCCATACTCGACCTGCCCCAGTCGACGGCTTCACGCCATTTGGGGATACTGAAAAATGCCGGTCTGGTGCGGGACCGAAAAGACGGCACCTGGTCTCATTATTCCCTGGCTCTGGGGCAGAGCGAGCTGTCCGACCAGCTTGTGGAACTGCTACAACACCATCTTCCCCAAACCCGGGAAGGCAACCGGAACCGTAAGATGCTGGCCGCCGCCCTGGACAAAAAGAACTGCGCCTGATTTTTACTGAAGCTTAGCTGCCGCTGAGGGTGAACCGGGTTTAGGCCTGGCAGTTTTTTCGGCGTATCACCAAACTTTGAAGTGTTGCTATACTTCAAATATCCGCTTTTCAGGATTAAGCTTGTTCCTTCAATGAGTAGACCACTATGAACAATCCCGAACACAAAGACCCTCGGTCGCCCCGGCAGATTATGCGGGAGGTCATGGAGCTCTGCGCCGACTGCGACACCTGCCGCACCATGATGGAGGAAGACTGCGCCTTTTTTCTTGAACTGTATCGTTTGCAGGATCAGGAAAAAGAACAGGGAATTCCCGTCAGTGATGAACAGCTGCGCCAGCTGACGGAACTCTGCACCTTCTGCGGGCTCTGCCCCTGCCCCAAGGTTCCCATGGACATCATGGAAGCCAAAAGCCGCTACATCGCAAGGGAAGGCCTGCCTCTGGCCACCCGCCTGATCAACGATGTCCCCCGAATGGCCAAACTCTGCAGTCTGATGCCTCGGGTTACCAAGGCCCTGCAATCCAACGTTGTCACCGGGCCACTGCTGCGCAAAGGGATGCGCATTCATCCGGATCGTCAGCTTCCGGTTTTTCCCAAACAGAATTTTTTTCAGTGGGCCGCCGCCCAGGGACTGGACAAGCCGGCCAAGGGCTCCCGACGGGTCGCCTATTTTGCCGGTTGTACCGCCGGCTACCTGTTTCCAGAAATCGGCATCAGCGTTGTGGCGATCCTGCGCAACAACAACATTGCGGTCACCGTTCCACAACAGGAATGCTACGGCATGCCTTTTCTCGTGGAAGGGGATCGGGACCGCACCCTCAACCTGGCCCGGGACAACATGGAGCGGCTGTTGGAAGCGCAGGGGGCGGGCTACGACCTGGTCTATTCCTGCCCGACCTGCGGTTACTTTCTCAAGAAGCTGCTTAAGGAGCGTGCCTATTATTCCGACAGCTACCAGCAGGAGGTCGAGGCCGACCCGACTGAACTGAAAATCCCGGCGCCGGAAAAAGGCAAAGGCCATTTCTGGCATCTGAAAAAATCCATGTACCGCCAGATTCTCAAGGATGACGGTTATTTCTCCGGCATCGACCCGCTGCGGCGGGTCGCCCTGGCCGACCATCTGTTCGATTTCGGCTCCTACCTGACCCGCCTGCTCGAACAGGGGCAATTGAACGACCGATTTTCCCCCCTGCCCGAACGCATGGCCTATTTCGCCCCCTGTCACCAGCGGGAACAGAAAATGGGCAGTCCCTATCTGAAGCTGATGAAACGCATTCCGGAACTGGACCTGGAACAGATCGGCAGCGACTATGACTGTTGCGGAATGGGCGGCGTGTTTGGCTTCAAAGAGCATTTTCATCCCAAATCCCTGGCTCTGGGACAGTCGTTGATGGAGAAATTCCGCGCCCATGCTCCCGAGGCCATTGTCACCGACTGTATGAGTTGCCGGCTGCAATTCAATCATTGTCTGCCTTATCCGGTATATCACCCTGTGGAAGTGCTGGCTCGAGCCTATGGGAGTGATCCGAAGTAAAATCGGCCTTTGTGAAGCCATTAACGCTTTTGAAAAACAGGAGTTGATCATGAACTGGAAAAAGGAATGGAAGCCGCTGGCCATCATCGTGGCCGGCTTTGTGTTCTGCTACTATCTGCCGGTGGACTGGTTGAGAGGCTATGAGCGGCTCCAGTACGCCCTCTGGGAGTCCCTCTACCTGGTGAAGTGGTATGCCCGGGAGCATGTGCTGCTGTGTCTGGTGCCGGCTTTTTTCATCGCCGGTGCGGTGGGAGTCTTCGTCAGCCAGGCGGCGGTGATGAAATACCTGGGAGCCGGGGCGAAAAAAGTCCTGGCCTACGGGGTGGCGGCGGTGTCCGGCTCCATTCTGGCGGTCTGTTCCTGCACCATCCTGCCGCTCTTCGCGGGTATCTACCGCATGGGTGCCGGACTGGGACCTGCCTGCGCCTTCCTCTATTCGGGACCGGCGATTAATATTCTGGCCATCGTCCTGACCGCGCGGATTCTCGGGCCGGAAATGGGTATCGCCCGGGCCCTGGGCGCCATCGTCTTCAGTATCGTCATCGGTCTCTGCATGCACTTCTTTTACCGCAAGGAAGAACAGGAAAAGGTCAAGGCCCAGGCCATGCAGGCGGAACCGGAAGTCTCCCGCCCCCTTTGGCAGAACGCTCTATACTTCGCTTCCATGGTCGGCATTCTGGTGTTTGCCAACTGGGGAAGACCGGATACTGATGTCGGCCTGTGGCACGCCATTTACGCTGCCAAATGGCCGGCCACCGGTCTTTTCGCCCTGCTGCTGGGAGTGATTCTGGTGCGCTGGTTCCAGGTTGTCTGGTGGAAGATTGCCGTGGTCGGCCTGCCGGTTCTGGTTCTGGCCCTGCTGCTGCCCCAGGCACCCCAGGTCGCCTTTGTCGTGGGTGTGATCGGCCTGACCTGGGTGCTCAATACCCAACAGGATGAGATGCAGGAATGGTTTTCCACTTCCTGGGGATTCGCCAAGCAGATCCTGCCGCTGCTGCTCATCGGCGTGATTATCGCCGGTGTACTGCTCGGCCAACCGGGTTCGGAAGGCCTGATTCCCTCCCACTGGGTCGCCAACGCCGTCGGTGGCAATTCCCTGAGTGCCAACCTGTTTGCCTCCGTGGCCGGTGCCTTCATGTATTTCGCTACCCTCACCGAAGTTCCGATCCTGCAGGGTCTGCTCGGCGCCGGCATGGGCAAGGGGCCGGCCCTGGCCCTGTTGCTCGCCGGCCCGGCCCTGAGTCTGCCCAACATGCTGGTCATCCGCAGCGTCATGGGCACCAAAAAAACCGCGGTGTTTGTCGCCCTGGTGGTGGTCATGGCCACCACCAGCGGCCTGATTTACGGCAATCTGTGGTGACAGGAAAGGATGGTTCTGCCGATAATAAACGTTTACCGGTTTTTTTCAAATCCGGTCCGGCCACCAGCGGCCGATATGGCTCCGCACAACTATTTTGAAAGGAAATGTCATGAAAAAAATCCAGATTCTGGGCACCGGCTGTCCCAAATGCAAGAAGCTGCTGAACAACGCCAAGGAAGCTGCAGACGCTCTCGGTATCGACTACGAACTGGTCAAGGTCGATAATATCGGCGACATTGCCGCCTTCGGAGTGATGATGACCCCGGCTCTGGCCATTGACGGTGATGTCAAGCTGGTCGGCAAGGTGCCGAGCGCCGAAGAACTGAAAACCATTCTGGCCTGATCCTTCCAGCCTTTAACAAAACCCTTTCAAGGAGGAAAACGACATGCGCATGCTCGCGGAATTTTTTCCGGAATTCACCAGCCTGCTCGATCAGATGGACGAGCTGTACAAGGAAAAACGGACCATCGACGAGAAAACCTATCAATTCATCTGCTTTGCGGTATCCATCAAGGCCCGCTCCAAGCCCTGCGTGCTGAAACACTTCAAAGAGGCTCTGGAGGCTGGCGCGACGGTGAAAGAGCTGTCTTACATCTTCGCCCTGGTGATGCGCGAAGCCGCAGGAGCTGACGACTGCTGGACCCATTGGGTGCTGGACGACTGGAAGGAGATCGTCGCCGGCAACGTCAACTGCGGATGCCCGAAATAATTCAGGTTTTATTCTCAAGAGGGGAGGCGCGTTTTTGCCTCTCCTCTTGCCTCTATCTTGCTTCAAGCGGTACTGACAGGCATTGATTATCGGGGCTTTTAACGGGAACGCCAAACGTTCAAAAGGAGGTTTTTACCGTGTTTTCTCGAATCCTGGTGGCTACGGATCTTTCGGAAGCTTCCTCTTGTGTTGTGGGGGCAATGCAGGAGTTGAAGAAACTTGGCAGCAAAGAGTTTATTTTGGTGCACTGCCTCAATATGGACAAGCCGGCCATGGTGGCCGAACTCCAGGATTTTTACCGGCCCGCTCTGGATGCGCAGTGCGCCGCCCTGGAAAAACAGGGCTTTAAAACCGAAGCAATCGTGGCTCCGGGAACGTCTCATCTGGAAATTAACCGGCTTGCCAAGGAAAAAAACTGTTCCATGATTGTCGTCGGTTCTCAAGGTCAAAGCATGTCCGGACAGATACTTCTCGGGGGTGTGGCCAGCGAACTTATCCACCGTGCTGTTAAGCCCGTGCTGATTCTTCGAGTGCGTCTGGCTGAGGAAAAGGGTCCGAAGATGTGCTCTCTGGCCCGGTTTGATCCTTTGAATCACATTCTTTTTCCCACCGATTTTTCCGCTAACGCCGACCAGGCTACCGGTTATCTGCGGCGCCTGGCCGCATCCGGTGCCAAGGAAATAACCCTGCTTCATGTCCATGACCAGACCCGTATCGACAAGAACCGATTGGAGGAAATTCAGCCTCTCCACAAACTGCGGCTTGAAACATTGAAAGTGGAACTTGAAAAGGACGCAGGTCCCAGGGTTAACATTGAGTTGCCCTTCGGTTTGCCGGCCAGGGAAATACTGGCACGAGTCAAGGATGAGAAGTTTTCTTTGGTGGTTATGGGCAGTCAAGGTTTGGGGTATTTTGACGAAATTTTTCTGGGCAGCATCAGCCACAATGTGGCGCGTCACGCACGGATCTCGGTAATGCTGGTTCCTATGCCCCGCTAGAGACACACGGTCTTGGATGCACCGACAGCATTTCGGCAGCAGCATAGGCACTGGGCCCAGGCCAAGACGGAAAACTTTCAGCAGAACTGCTACCTGCAGAGGAAGCCATGCGGCGCTTGCCTGTGGACCAGGGTCATCCCGTATTGGCTGGAATGACCCGTTCTTCTTTTATTTTCCTTCCAGATAATCCTCTTCCGCGTTGCGCGTTGCGAGAGCCCTGCAGTAAGTGCAGAAAAATCCCTTAATGTAGTATACTGGAGTTTTCCCTCACACTCGGAACAACTCGGGTCCAGATCGAATTCCCTACAGAGGGTGTAGTCGTCACGGCTCTCGCAGAAAAACCTGGGGCCTTCCTGAGTAAGTTCCTTGGCCATTTCTGAGCCCCACTCGCGGCATATTCCTCGAATCATGCGCCACCCCCCCTGAGGCTTAGAAGCAAACCAACCATCGGAGATTCGTGGTTTTTCTGACACGCTCTCCAGCTTTCCGCGCAACGCACCACCCAGCCCACCCGTTTCTCGACTCCGAATTGCGGATTGTCGGCGTCTTGCCTTCCACTATTGCCACGAAGAATACTCTGGTAAAAGGCACCGGGATAATGAAGTCGAGTTCTGCGTGGCATGGGTTAACAATGGAAAAGGATCGCCATTGGTAAAACCTGCTTCCTGCTCTATCGCTGGCAAGGACCATAGTGACTTTTTTAAGTCAGGTTTTTTAAGTCAGGTTTGCCACATGAGCTACTGTATGCTAGCATTTTTTACTCGGGAAATGGGATAAGGAGCGTTTTGTCGCGGCGGAATGCCTGATGGCGTCGCAAAAAGTTCGCCCTGGGGCGTAAAGGGGGTGCAATGGTTGTGAGGGCTTTTGAAAAAAAGCTGGAGAATGTCGGAATAGCCATAAACGGCCGGCAGCCATGGGATATCCAGGTGCATGATAAAAGATGGTACCGCCGGGTTTTGCTTGAAAAAAATCTTGGTCTGGGCGAGTCCTACATGGACGGCTGGTGGGACTGCGGACGTATTGATGAAGCGATTTCTCGTATTCTGCGCGGTGGGATTGAAGACGATGTGAAGGGCGGTTTACGCTATCTTCTGCATTACTTGCCTGGTTTGCTCCTCAATCTTCAATCCAGAGCCCGCAGCCGCACAATCGCAGAACGCCACTACGATCTGGACAACGAACTCTTTCTGTCCTTCCTTGACCCCAATCTGCAGTACAGTTGCGCGTATTTCGACGACACCGACGATCTCTATGAGGCGCAAAGGCGCAAACTGGACCTTGTCGCGCACAAGTTACATCTTTCAGAAAACGATCATCTTCTCGATATTGGCTGCGGATGGGGTGGACTGGCACGTTATGCCGCCGCGGAGCATGGCTGCAAGGTCACGGCGGTGAATATCTCGCGGGAGCAATTACAACACGCCAGAAAAATATGCCAGGGCCTGCCGGTATCTTTCCATGACCGTGACTACCGGGAGATCGATGGCCGCTTTGATAAAATTGTTTCCGTGGGCATGTTTGAACATGTGGGTCGAAAGAACTACCGGACTTTTATGGAAGTTGTTCATCGCAGCCTGAAAGATGATGGGATTTTTCTGCTGCACACCATTGGTGGTAATGTTTCAAGGACAAATTGCGATCCCTGGATCAACAAGTACATCTTTCCCAACGGCATGCTTCCCAGCCTGGGGCAGATTGTCAAGGCTGCAGAAAACCTTTTTGTCATCGAGGATGTACACAACATCGGGCCGAATTATGACAAAACGCTTATGGCATGGAATCACAAATTTCAGGCGGCTTGGCCTCGCCTGCGTGAAAAATATGATTCCCGCTTCAAACGCATGTGGGAATACTACCTGTTGTCCTGCGCCGGGGCGTTTCGAGCCAGAAATATACAAGTATGGCAAATCCTCATGACCAAGCAAGGTTGCGGAACCGAACTGCCGTCATGCAGGAAGTGACGCAAGACCAATTTTTTCAGATAGTTTCCATCCGGAAAAGGCCCTGTATCCATCCCGAGTTTCCGGATGGATACCAGTTAACGGAAAATGCAGGATATTTCATGTCACATCGTTCCAGATTCCTATGACCATCCTGTATTGCCTGCAATGCCCCGTGCTTCTTTTACTTTTCCTTCCAGACAATCTTTTTCCGCGATGACAGAGCCCTGCACTGACTGCAAAAAAATCCCTGAGTGCATTTCGAACTGATCTGGAGCTTTCCTTCACACTCGGGACAACACGGGTCCATGTCAAATTCCTTATAGGGGGTGTAGTCGTCACACCTGTCGCAGAAAAACCTGGGGCCTTCCGGAGTGAGCTCCTTGGTCATTTCGGAACCGCACTCGCCGCATATTCTTCGAATCATGAGCGTCTCCCCTGA
>SLLR01000081.1 GCA_007134025.1 Desulfuromonadaceae bacterium
CACACTCAGGCGGGGCGGTTTGAATTCCGTGGCAGAATACCGACAGCGGGGGCCGAAAAAGGCCCCCGCTGAAATTGACGGGTCAGGTGCTGATCAGAACAGCAGCTGGGTCTGGAAACGGAAGGCGTCGACGCGCTTGCCGTCGATCTTGCGGTCGTTGATGGCGTAGTCGGCCTTGAAGTTGATGTTGTGGCCCTTGAGAAAGTAGTTGAGGCCGATGTTGAAGGTGTTGAGCTTGCTGCCCTGGCTCTCGTCCTGATACTGCCAGCGCAGTACCGGCTGCAGGTGGGCGCCGGCCCGGAAGGGGCAGTCCATGAGGTAGCCAGCCTGAATTGAGGCGGTCTTGCCGTCGTAGTAGGGGCCGTCCCAATTATAGTAGGTGGCCGAGCCGACAATGCGCCCTGCGCCCAGGGGCTGGTCGATATGGGCGCCCACGTTCCAGTTGAACTGGTCCTTGATGCCGGCGCCGCTGAGGCTGATGTAGTCGTAGCCGACGCTGTAGGAGAGGATGTTGAGGGCGCCGAGGCTGTTCATGTTGTAAAACCAGCCGGACTGGGAATCGGCGAAGTTGATCATGACCATGCCGGCGGTGCGCAGGTTGTCGTTGGGATTACGGTTAAAGTTTACGATTTCATCATCAACCATAATTTTAACGTCATCACGTTCTCCGCGGAACAGGCCGATGCGGTAGTCGATCATGCCGTCCAGCAGCAGGCCCCGGACTTCGATGCCGTCGTCCCGCCAGAAGGCACGATTGATCACGGTGGGCACCTTGGTCGCGTTGAGATTGTAGTCGATACCGAGCAGCTGGGCGGCCGAACCCTGGTTTTCCACCGAGAAGGGCACCAGGATGCGGCCCAGGGAGATTTTGAACTGGGGCAGGAACTGCAGGTCGACAAAGCCGTCGTTCCAGACCAGGCTGTTGTCGGAACCGCGTTTGCCGGCGTTGGGCACGTCGGTGTCGAAGAAAAACTTGACGTTCTTGTGCACCGAGCCCATACCCAGGATGCGGGCGCGGCGGGCGAAGAAGTCATTGCTCCAGCGCTTGTTGTTGCCGCTGCCTTTTTCGATGGCCTCAAACTGAATCTGGCCCATGAAGCCGACCTGCATCCATACGTCTTCGCTGACTTCCAGTTTGGGGCTCCAGGCCAGGGCCTGGAAAGCGGTGCCGAGCACCAGGGACATCACCACGATGCCGCAAAGAAACTTACGCATATTACCTCCACCAAAAAAGAAAATAAAAAAGAAACCTGCTGTTCACCAGCAACAACAGGGACAGGCAGAATCCGTCGAGTTTTCAGGGCCATCCCGAAAAGCGAATTCCGCAACAAGGATTTCAGCTTGACAGGACAAGAAAGACTAGATGTGTCGAAGGGAGACGACCTCAGCCACTAAATCACATAAAACAGTTCATGCTCGCCGATTCAAGACGCGAAGTCAACGGAAAATTTGTTCTGAAAAGAGGAGTGCCACGGTCAATCCATCGGCTTGAGAAGCTCCCTGATCACTGCTCCTGCCAGGGTCAGGCCGAAGAGAGGCGGAATGTAGGAGCTGCTGCCGAGGGTGATGCGGGGCCGCCGGCCGGGAGCTGTTTCCCGGTGCGGCCGGTTGTCGTCTAGGGAATGGAATTCTTCCAGCGAGTACACCACTTTGACGCCCGTGCGAATGCCCCGTCGACCCAGCTCCCGGCGCATGACCCGGGCCATGCGGCAGTGGCGGGTTTCAGCCAGGTCGCCGACCCGAATCAGGGTCGGATCGAGCTTGTTGGCGGCACCCATGGAGGAGATGATCGGAATCCGGCGCCGCCGGCAGCTTTCGATGAGATGCAGTTTGGCGGTGATGCCGTCGATGCAGTCGCACAGATAGTCAAAACCGCCCTCCAGAAGCTCGGCGGCGGTGCCGGCATCGTAGGGGACGGCTCGCGGAAAAACCTGAATGGCGGGGTGGATGTCCCGGCAGCGGGCCGCCATGGCCTCTACCTTGAGCTGGCCGACGGTCTGTTCGAGGGCGTGAACCTGGCGGTTGATGTTGCTGGGCACGATGCGGTCGAAGTCGATGAGGGTCAGCCGGCCGAGGCCCGCCCGAACCAGGGCCTCGGCGGCGTAGCTGCCGACCCCGCCGACTCCCACCACGGCCACCGAAGCGGCGCCCAGGCGTTGAAGTCCCTGACGGCCAACCAGCCGTTCGAAGCGTTCAAAACGATGCTCTTGCATGGCATGTACAATCCTTCGAAAGTGGTGGGGGTGGTGCCGGCCCCGGTTATAGCTCATTCGGCGAAGGGTTGACAAGGCGCGGTTTTAATGGAAGGCTCCGGAACACAAGCAGGCGACTTTCAAAAACATCAAATACTCACCGAAGGAGAAGCGGTTATGGCCCTCGCTTTTGAGCAGCTTATACCTCTGGGGATTCTGCTGGTCATCGCCCTGGTTTCCTATGCCGTCGCCCGCCGGCTGGTGGTGCCGCTGATCAAGCGGGGGGCGGAAAAGAGCTCGGTGCGCTGGGACAATCTGCTGGTCGAGCGCAAGCTGGTGGATCGTTTGGCTCATCTGCTGCCGGCGGTGCTGTTTGCCTTTGGGCTGCCGCTGGTGCTGGAGCCGGACCAGGAGCTGTATCTGCTGCTGACAAGGCTCAATAACGTCTATTTCATTCTGGCCGGGTTCCTGGTCTTCGAATCCCTGCTGAACGTGGGCATGGACATCTACCGGGCCGATCCGGCCCGGCAGGCGCTGCCCATTCGCGGTGTGGTGCAGGCGGTCAAATTGATCGCTTTCCTGCTCAGCCTGATTCTGATTATGGCCCAACTGGCTGATCGCAGTCCCCTGTTTTTCATCTCCGGACTGGGTGCGGTGACGGCCATCCTGCTGCTGATCTTCAAAGACTCGATCCTGGGGTTGGTGGCGGGCATTCAGATCACCACCATGGACCTGGTCCGGCAGGGGGACTGGATCGAGATGCCCAAGCACGGCGCCGACGGTGATGTGATCGATGTGTCCCTGACCACGGTGCGGGTACAGAATTTTGACAAGACCATCACCACGATTCCGGCCTACGAGATGGTGGCGTCGTCCTTTCGCAACTGGCGGGGCATGAGCGAGAGCGGCGGCCGCCGCATCATGCGGGCCATCTCCCTGGACGTCAATACCATCCGCTTTGTCGACGAAGAGATGCTGGAGCACCTCAAGGGCATCTGCCTGCTGCGTCCCTACCTCGATGAAAAGGTGCGGGAAATCGAAGCTCACAACCGACAGCATATCCGTGCCGAGGAACTTGAGGTGCTGGCCAACGGCCGCCGCCTGACCAACATCGGCACCTTTCGCGCTTACTGCTCGGCCTATCTGCGCAACCACCCCGGTATCAATCAGCGGATGATGTTTCTCATGCGTCAGCTGGCCCCGTCCGCCGAGGGCCTGCCGCTGCAGATCTACGTTTTTACCAACAGCACGGCCTGGCCGGTTTACGAGGCGACCCAGGCGGATATTTTTGACCACCTCTTTGCGGTGCTGCCCGAATTCGGCCTGCGGCCCTTTCAGGCGCC
>SLLR01000085.1 GCA_007134025.1 Desulfuromonadaceae bacterium
AAACGGCGTGCTGGCGATTGACAGCAGGGGTAAAAAACCGCTAGAGTCTCGGCTTCAACCGCCGGCACGGCTTCCTGCCCAATCCGCCGGAAAGCCTGGCACCATAGCTCGCAAAGCACTCCCGGCCCTATGCGGAATCTTGCGGAGAACCGCGAGTTGACCCAGATCCCGCCTGAAAAGGTCGTAACCTTATGGATCCGTCCCATCGCCATCGCCAGGTCATCGGCATCGGCAGCGTTCTTAACAGCCTGCTCGAACAACGGGGCATGGAGGAAAAGTTGCGCCGCTACCGGGCCTGGCAACTCTGGGATCGGGTGGTGGGACCGCAGATCGCCGCCCGGGCCCGGCCTTTCAAGTTGCGGGACAACGTGCTGGAGATCCGAGTGGACCATCCGGTCTGGATGCAGCAGCTACAGCTTATGAAGCCACGTATTCTGCAACGGCTCAACAGCGCCCTCGGCGAGAGCTTGATCCGCGACATCTACCTGCGTCACGGCCGTCCCCGCCAGGCCCCGCCGCCCGCCGTTTCCGAACTACCGACACTGGGCTGGCAACAGGCACAACTCTCGGCCGATGAAGAGCATCAGATCGCCCGCACCGTCGCGCCTCTGGCAGATCCGCAGCTGCGCCAACGCCTGACAGAGCTGTTTCGCCGCCAGGCGCAGGTCAACAAGGCGCGCCGGGAATGCTCTGAGAACTAATCTCTCAGCCGGCCGGGCCGGGCTTATGGCCGCCACCCGGCGGCTCGCCATAAAAACCCAGCACCTCGGCGCTGTACTCGCCGCCCTGCCGAATGTACAGGGGAGGGTCCAGAGCCATTCCGCACTGTCCTCCTCTTCGGCTTTCCACCAGCACCAGACGGGCCTCGGCTTCGGGGCGGGAATGAACGCAGCGCAGCCGTTTCGGCTCCAGTCCGGCCTGCCTCAAACAACTGAGCAGCTCGGCAAGGCGCTCGGCAAGGTAGACCAGGTAAAAACGACCGCCGGTGCCGAGCAGATAAGCGGCGGCAGCAATAAAATCCCTCAGGTCGCCAGCCACTTCGTGGCGGGCTTGAGCCCGCTCCGAAGCGGGGGAAATCCGGCCGCTGTCCATAGGCCGGTAGGGCGGATTGGAAACCACCACCTGGGCACTCTCCGCCCCCAGAAGCCGGCGAATCTCGCGCAGATCGGCCCGATGAATGTCGATCCTTGCCGCGAGATCGTTCCAGGCCACGCTGCGCCGGGAGCGCTCCGCAAGTTCCGGCTGCCGTTCTATGCCGATAATCCGTGAAGCCGGACTGCGCCGGGCCAGCAACAGGGGAATGATGCCGCTACCGCTGCCGAGATCCACCACGGTGTCGCCGCAAGCGATGCGGGCGAAGGCGCACAGCAGCACCGGGTCGAGGGAAAAGCGGTAGCCGTCCCGCTGCTGAATGATCTTCAGATCACCCGAGCCCAGTTCGTCGAGGGTCTCTCCCGGACGAAGTTGCTGTTCTTCCCGGGCAAGGCCAGTCTCGGTCATGATCCCGCACTCCGCCCTGGAAAGGGCCGGAATCCCATTCGCGGTTCTCGCCATGCCGACGCTCTACAGGCCGTCGGCAGCAAGCCGCTCCTGAACCGTCGAAGATTTTTCGGCCACCTTTTTAGCCATATCCGCCTTGAAATCACTCAGGCGTGAGGCCAGCGCCTCGTCGCCGGAAGCCAGCAACTGGACGGCCAAAATTCCGGCGTTGCGGGCCCCGGCCTTGCCGATGGCCATGGTCGCCACCGGAATGCCGGCGGGCATCTGCACCGTGGACAGCAGCGCGTCCAACCCTTTGAGGGCCGACGAATCGATGGGCACGCCGATTACCGGCAGGGTCGTTTCGGCAGCGACCACACCCGCCAGATGCGCCGCCGCGCCGGCACCGACGATCAATGCCCTGATGCCCCGCTGGCGGGCCATGCGGGCATAGCCGGCGGTACGCTCGGGCGAACGGTGAGCGCTCGACACCTTCATTTCGTAGGGGATACCGAACCCTCTCAGTGCCCGGGCCGCTTCAACCATGACCTCGTAGTCGTTGTCGCTACCCATCAAAATACCGACCAGTGGTTTGTCCGTCATCGCCAGATCGCTCCTGTTTTAACAATGTATGAAAGGTCTTCCTATCGATTAACCGCCCGGGTGGGTGCTAAAAAAGCCCGCACAACGGCGTCGGCGCTTTAACGATTGAGCGCCTTGCGGCCGATGTCGCTGCGGAAATGAGCCTCGGGCCAATGGATTTTCTTCACTCCCCGGTAGGCCCTGTCGATGGCCTCGGCTACCGTGGCTCCCAATCCGGTCACCCCCAGCACCCGCCCTCCGGAGGTCACCACCCGGCCGTCTTTTTCGCTGGTACCGGCATGAAAAACCACAAGATCTTCCAGCTTCGCGGCGGCTTCCAGTCCTTCGATGGGCAGGCCCTTTTGATAAGCTCCGGGATACCCCCCGGCCGCCATCACCACGCAGACCGCCGCCTTGTCGTGCCATTCCAGCTCGATGCCGGACAGATCGCTCCGGGCACAGGCCAGCAACACCGGCACAATGTCCGACTTGAGGCGCACCAGCAGCGGCTGGGTCTCGGGATCGCCGAAGCGGGCGTTGAATTCGAGAACCTTGATCTCCCCGTCCCGAATCATCACCCCCGCATACAGGATGCTGCTGTATGGACGGCCCTCGGCGGCCATCCCGGCAATGGTGGGTTTAAGCACCTGCTCGAGGATCTTGTCGTGGATGTCCGGGGTGACTACCGGTGCCGGCGAATAAGCTCCCATACCGCCCGTATTGGGGCCACTGTCCCCGTCGTATACCGCCTTGTGGTCCTGAGACGAAGCCAGGGGCAGGATAAGCCGGCCGTCGGTAAAGGCCAGGAAGGAGGCTTCCTCACCTTCCAGAAACTCCTCGATCACTACCCGGCTGCCTGCGTCGCCAAAGGCACCGCCGCAAAGAATGTCTTCAACAGCAGTGATCGCTTCATCCTCGCTGCGGGCAATGATGACGCCCTTGCCGGCGGCCAGCCCGTCGGCCTTGACCACAATGGGTGCCCCCTGCCTGCGAATAAAGGCTATGGCCTCGGCTGCATCGGTGAAGGTGCCGTAGGCCGCGGTGGGCACTCCGTACTTGGCCATCAGGTCCTTGGAAAAACTTTTGCTGCCTTCAATGAGCGCGGCTTTCTGCCCGGCACCAAAAATGGTCAGGCCCGCCGCACGAAAACGATCGACGATGCCCAGGGTCAGAGGCAGCTCAGGCCCCACCACGGTCAGATCAATCTGCTGCTGGCGGGCGAAATCGAGCAGTTTTTCCACATCGTCCGCAGCAATGGCAACACACTCTGCCTGCTGAGCGATACCGGCATTACCCGGCGCGCAAAAGATTTGTTTTACCAGGGGGGACTGGCGGATTTTCCAGATCAGGGCGTGCTCCCGCCCGCCGCCGCCGATGACCAGAATTTTCATTGCAGAATCCTTTCTTGCAAACACTGAAGGCACCACCAATGACCCTGAAGGTCGAACTCAGCACCTCGGGCCGGGAATCGCAACCGCTTAATGCCTGAAATGACGCATTCCGGTAAACACCATGGCGATGCCGTGTTGATCCGCCGCGGCGATGACCTCCTCGTCGCGAATGGAACCTCCCGGCTGAATAACCGCTGTGACCCCGGCGGCGGCAGCGTTGTCGATTCCATCCCGAAAGGGGAAAAAAGCATCAGAGGCCATGGCCGAACCCTGGACCGCCAGTCCGGCGTGTTCGGCCTTGATGACCGCGATCCGCGCCGAGTTGACCCGGCTCATCTGGCCGGCACCGACCCCGATGGTCATGCCGTCCTTGCCGTAGACAATGGCGTTGGACTTGACAAATTTGGCGACCCGCCAGGCAAACAGCAGATCCCGCATTTCCGTCTCCGTCGGCTTCCGCCGGGTAACCACCTGCAGATCCTTGTACAACGGCAGGTCCGCGTCCTGCACCAGCAGCCCGCCATGAACCCGCTTGTAATCCTGACGGCCGGTCGGCTCGGCGGGCCAGAAGCCGCATTCCAGCAATCGCACGTTCTTTTTCGCCGCAATCACGGCGGCCGCTTGTTCAGTGACCGCCGGAGCGACAATCACTTCGACGAACTGACGGTCGACAATGGCCTGCGCCGTGACCTGGTCCAGTTCGCGGTTCACCGCGATAATACCGCCAAAGGCCGATTCGGGATCGGTGGCAAAGGCCCGCTGATAAGCCTCTAGCAGTGTATCGCCGAAAGCCACGCCACAGGGGTTGGCGTGCTTAACAATAACACAGGCCGGCCCCTCGTCGAACTGCTTGACGCACTCCAGAGCCGCATCGGTATCGGCGATATTGTTGTAGGAAAGGGCCTTGCCCTGCAGCTGCCGGGCGGTGGCGACGGAAGCCTCCGGCTGCCCTGCTTCGACAAAAAAAGCCGCCTGCTGGTGGGGGTTTTCCCCGTAACGCATCTCCTGGGCCTTTCTGAACTGCATCGTCAGGGTCTCGGGAAAAGCCGCTTGCGTGTCGCCGGTACGCCGTCCCAGCCAGTTGCTGATGGCGGCGTCGTAAGCCGCCGTACGTTGATATACCTTGACCGTCAGACCGAAGTTGGTGCGGGGCAAGACACAGCCGCCGTTTGCGGCCATCTCCTTAAGGACCGGGGAATAATCGGACGGATCGACCAGCACGGTCACGTCCCGATGATTCTTGGCCGCGCTGCGAAGCATGGTCGGACCGCCGATATCAATGTTCTCGATGGCGTCTTCCAGGGTGCATTCCGGCCTGGCCACCGTCGCTTCAAAGGGATAGAGATTGACCACCACCATATCGATGGGCTCGATACCGTGCTCGGCCATTTTGGCTACGTGGGCGGGATTGTCCCGCAGGCCCAGCAGACCGCCGTGTACTTTCGGATGCAGGGTCTTGACCCGGCCGTCGAGCATCTCCGGAAAACCGGTGTAATCGGAAACGTCCTGCACCTGCAGCCCCTCCTTGCGGAGCAGCGCGGCCGTGCCGCCGGTGGAGAGAATGGCAACCCCGAAGGCACTTAGTTTCCTGGCAAAATCGACAATCCCGGTCTTGTCCGAGACGCTGATGAGGGCTCGCTTGATAAGGGCCATGGCAAAATCCTTTCCTGCTTTAATACGTAAAAAAATTGTTTGCGGCTTTCAGAGCAGAGCACCTAAAAGGCCGCACAATCGAGTAAAAACGACAAAAAACCGTCCGCAGGCGGTTTTTCAAAAATCCAGAGCGCCTAAAAAGGCCTGTTCAAAATCTGGAGTGCCGGACAGGGGATAAGGGCGAAGCCTATCGGCCAGTCGCTGGGCCCGTTCAGGTCCGTTACTATCGAGGAGCAGACGAACACAGCCGCAGAGGACGCCGGCCTCGGAAAAACGCACCCTCTCTATCATGTTTTCCGGCAGTATGGCAACTTTTTTCAGAACCCGGGCCGTGAGGGAAAAGCCGAATCCGCCGGTCACCACCACATGTTCCACGGCATCGGCGGACACCCCGACCCGGCGCAGCAGACAGTCGACGCCGGCGCGCAGGGCACCTTTGGCCAGCTGAAAAGCACGAATGTCCTGCTGGCTCAGGGATAGCTCCACCGCCGCATCCCGATAGAGCCGCAGGCAGGGACCTTCGGCACCCCTGGCAAGGTAGCGGGACAGGGGGCCGGGCACCTGCAGGGGATCCACAAGAGTTCCATGGCGGTCGATCAGGCCGGCTTCGACAGCGGCCGCCACCGCCTCAGCCAGGCCGCTACCGCACAGCCCCTGAGGCGAACCGCCGCCAATCACCCGCAGGCGCAGGCGGTCCCCGTCCAGGGTCACGCCCCGCACCGCCCCCACCGAGGCCGCCATGCCGCAGCCGACGCCCTCGCCCTCAAAGGCGGGACCGGCCGCCACCGAAGTGACCCGCCAGCGGCCCTCAAAAAACAGCGCCAACTCGCCGTTGGTACCGATATCCATAAACAGGGTGCAGGCCCGGGGCGTCCCCTGGGACAACAGAAATGCCACCAGGTCACCGCCGACATAACCGGTCACCTGAGGAAACAGATAGAGAGGGATCGAAAACTTCAGGCCCAACTCCGAGGCGTTGAGATGACACCCCCTGGAGTCCGCCGCCCGGTGCGGTGGAAACAGAATGCGCTCCACCGGCTGACGCCGCAGCAGGGCACTGATTCCCGAGTTGCCTGCCGCCGCCGCCGTGACCAGTTGTCGGGGACTGACTCCGCCCTGCCGCAACAACTCGGCGGTCAGGTCGTTGATCCCAGCAACCAGCCGCTGTTGCAGTTCCCGGGACCGGCCCTGGCGGGCCAGCTCCAGGCGACGCACAATATCCGCCCCCCATTCCGCCTGGGGATTTCGCAGAGTCGCTTCGGCCAGCAGGCAACCCCGCTCGTCCACGAGACGGCCGGCCAGGGTCGTGGTGCCCAGATCCAGAGCCAGCAGAGGCTTTACAGCGCCCATGGCGTCTCCTCTTCAGCGGGGGAACGGTTCAGGAACCGAGGTAAAACCTCGGCACCCGTTTACTGAACTGGCAGAACACCTCGTAGTTGATCGTACCGATGCGATCGGCCCACTCTTCGGCGGTCACCTGCTCGGCGCCGTCCCGCCCCAGCAGGGTCACCGCATCACCGACCCGGACATCGGGAATCTCCGTGACGTCGATCATGGTCCAGTCCATGCAGACGGTTCCCGCCACCGGAGCCCGGCGGCCGCGAATCAGAACCTCGCCGACCTGGGACAGGTGGCGATTGAAACCGTCGGCGTAACCGGCCGGAATAACGGCCAGCACTGTCGGTCGACGGGTCACGAAGCGGTGCCCGTAGGAGACGCCGATGCCCGTCGGCACGTGACGGATCTGGGCCACACAGGTGCGAAAACTCATCACCGGGCGCAAATCGAGGCGTCCGGCGAAGGCCGGACCGGGCAGGCCGCCGTAAAGCAGAATACCGGGACGCACCAGATTGCATTCCGCCATCGAACCGCTGAACAGCGCGGCGCTGTTGCTCAGATGCACGTGGCGCGGCGCGAAGCCGGCCTGGCGTACCTGCGCCAGAGCTGCGCGAAAGCACTCCCGTTGCCGGTGATTGGTTTCATGTTCCGGTTCGTCCGCCCGGGCCAGATGGGAAAAAATCCCATCCATGCGCAATCCTTTCAGGCTGCCGAGGTGCTGCAGAACCGCCGCCAGATCGCCGCCGTCGAAGCCGACCCGGGTCATTCCCGTATCGAGCTTCAGGTGGTAGGGTTGCGGAACCCCGCGCAGGAGGGCGCAGCGATTCAGGCGCAGGGCCGTTTCCATATCGAACAGGGTCGGCATCAGGTCCCATTGCAACAACTCCTGCTCCTGGTCAGGATAGAGACCGCCCAGGATCAGAATCGGCCGGACAATACCCGCTTCCCGCAGAGCGGCACCTTCTTCGACCATGGCCACGCCAAACATGCCGACACCAGCCTCCTGCAGGGACAGGGCGATCCGTCTTGCACCATGCCCGTAGGCATCGGCTTTGACAATGGCCAGAACCGCCTGTTGCGGACCGGCCAGGCGCTGTATCTGACGAAAATTGTGCTGAACAGCTTCGAGATCGATTTCGACCCGGGTGGGACGATGTCCGTGGGGATCGTGCATGGGACCTTTGTTCCTGAAGGGCACCAGGGCCACCGGCCACCGGGGTCGAGGCCCTTGCGTGTCATGGGAAAGTCATCAGGGGGAGTCGGAAATGGAACCGGACCCGCTGGCGGGAGTCGCTGATGCGGGCCGTGGCAAGGCCATTCCGTGCCCAACATTTAGCACGCCACCCCGGCTCTGTAAAGGGCAAAACCACCCGGCAGCAAAGCATCGGGCGGGGCCGCTTGACAGTCTTTGGGGCATTGTTTAGAGTAACGGCTGAAATGAATCGAAGGGCGTAGGCGAATTGACCGGCAAAGGCCTCTTTGCCCCGCAAGCGGCGGTGCCCGCAAACCTTCAGGGGATTGGGGCCGAAGGTTCATTTCCAACAACATAACCGCTAGGGGCGTCACTGTACTGAGAATTCCGCGGCAGGCGGAATAACCCTTGGAACCTGACCCGGATCATACCGGCGTAGGGAAGCGGTGTCGCAAGGCAATCGTGATCTTCGTCACGCGCTTTTCGGCCGTGGCGATTTTTTTTATCCAATGTTCCGCAAAACCTTGTCCAGAGGACAAAAGCAGGAGCCGTGATGAACGATCCGCGCATACAGGGTCTGTATCTGATTACCGACGATGCACAGGGAGCGGCTCTGAGCGCCCGAGTCGAGGCTGCTCTGAAGGGCGGCGCACGAATGGTTCAGTACCGGGGCAAGCATCTTTCCGGCGCCCTGCGAAGCCAGGAAGCCGAAATGGTCGTTCGCCTCTGCCGCCAGGCCGGCGCCCTGTTTATCGTCAACGACGATCCGCAACTGGCGGCCTCCTGCGGAGCCGACGGCGTTCATCTCGGCCAACAGGACGGCAGCATCGCCGCAGCCCGCTCCCTGCTGGGTCCCGGCAAGATCATCGGAACCTCCAATCGTACCCTGGAAGAGGCCCTGGCATCCGCGGCCGCCGGTGCCGACTATATCGCCGTCGGCAGCATTTACCCCACTACTACCAAGGGGGATGCCGTGCAGGTGGGCCTGGAAACCCTGCGAAGGATTCGCCGGCAGCTTTCACTGCCGCTGGTGGCCATCGGCGGCATCGACCGGGACCGGGCCGGCGCGGTGATCGACGCCGGTGCCGATGCCGTCGCCCTCATCTCGGCGGTCATGGCCGACTCCGACCCCACTCTGGCGGCACGGGAAATTACCCTGCAGTTCAACCGTCGCTGTGCCGTGCCTCGTGGTCGGGTGCTAACCATCGCCGGTTCCGACAGTGGCGGCGGGGCCGGCATTCAGGCCGACCTGAAAACCATTACCCTGCTGGGCGGCTACGGCATGAGCGTGATCACCGCCCTGACCGCGCAAAACACCTGCGGGGTGCGGGATATCCACCCGGTCCCGTCGGCCTTTGTCCAACAACAACTGGACGCGGTGCTCGAAGACCTGGCCCCGGAGGTCATTAAAACCGGTATGCTGCTCGACGCCGAAAAGGTTCGGCTGGTGGCCCGCTGCCTCAAGCAGCACGGTCTGCCGGCGGTGGTCGACCCGGTAATGATCGCCAAGGGCGGAGCGCCTCTGCTGCGCCGGGAGGCCGTTGCCGCCTGTCGCGAAGAGCTGCTCCCCTGCTGCTACCTTTTGACACCCAATCTGCCGGAAGCGGCCGAACTCACCGGCATGCCTGTTGTCAGTGAAGGGGATATGGAACGGGCAGGAAGACGGCTGCAGCAGATGGGGGCACGGAACGTGCTGCTCAAGGGCGGGCACCTCGACGGGGAAGCCGTCGACCTGCTGTTCGACGGCGGCACCCTGCACCGGTTGCCGGCTCCCCGGATTGCCGGTCGCAACACTCACGGCACCGGCTGCAGCAGCGCTTCCGCCATCGCCGTACTGCTGGCCGGGGGCCAGCCTCTGCCAAGGGCCGTCGCCCTGGCCAAGGAATTTATTACCGAAGCCATTCGCACCGCAACCGACCTCGGCGCCGGGCACGGCCCGGTCAACCACTTCATCGCCGCGCAGCGTTTGCTGAACCGCCATCGACTGTTCGGGGACCAGAACCCTTGGAACCCGACGAACCCTTAAAAGGTAACTCCATGACCCAGCTTGAACTGGCCCGCCAGGGCATCGTCTCCGAGAAAATGACCCGCGCCGCCGCAGCGGCCGGAATCGACCCGGAGACCCTGCGCCTTCGCATTGCCGAAGGCACCGCCATCGTCTGCCACAACAACCGACATCAAAACGGCCGGCCCCTGGCCGTGGGCAAAGGGTTGCCGACCCGGGTCAACGCCAACATCGGCACCAGCAAGGACGACACCAGTATCGACAAGGAACTGGAAAAAGCCCGGGTGGCGGTGGCCGCCGGCGCCGACGCCATTATGGATCTCTCCACCGGCGGCCCCATCGACGAAATCCGCCGGGCCATCATCGCCGAAACCGATGTCTGCATCGGCAGCGTTCCCTTGTATCAGGCGGCCTGCGACACGGTGGTGAAAAAGGGCAAGGCCATTGTCGACATGAGCGTCGACGAAATCTTCGACGGCATTCAAAAGCATCTCGAGGACGGCGTGGACTTCATCACCGTCCACTGCGGTGTCACTCAAGCGACCGTCGAGCGCATGGATCGGGAAGGACGGGTCATGGAAGTGGTTTCCCGGGGCGGCTCCTTCACCGTGGCCTGGATGGCCCACAATGAGGCGGAAAACCCCCTTTACGAACATTTCGACCGGCTGCTGGAACTGGTCCGGCCCTACGACGCCACCCTCTCCCTGGGTGACGGTTTCCGCCCCGGCTGTCTGGCCGACGCCACCGACCGGGCCCAGATCCACGAACTGATCCTGCTCGGAGAGCTGACCCAGCGCGCCTGGGATGCCGGCATTCAGGTGATGATCGAAGGACCGGGCCACGTGCCTCTCAACCAGATCGAGGCCAATATTCAGCTGCAGAAGCGCCTTTGCCACGGCGCCCCCTTTTACGTTCTCGGCCCCCTGGTCACCGACATCGCCCCGGGCTACGACCACATCACCTGCGCCATCGGCGGCGCGGTGGCCGCCGGCGCCGGCGCTGACTTTCTCTGCTACGTCACGCCCAGCGAGCATCTGTGCCTGCCCGGCGTGCAGGACGTCCACGACGGGGTGATGGCGACCCGCATCGCCGCCCACGCCGCCGACATCGTCAAGGGGCTGCCCGGCGCCTTGGAAAAGGATCTCGCCATGAGCCGGGCGCGTAAGGCCCTGGACTGGGAAACCCAGTACTGCCTGGCCATCGACCCGGCGCTGGCCCGCAAACGGCGCAGCGAATCAGGAGTAGACGAGGAGCACGGGGCCTGTAGCATGTGCGGCGAATTCTGCGCCTACAAAATCATGGATCAACGCAAAAAATAGTTCGACGGCAACTATTCAGCACAGGGTCTCGCGCCGCCCTCGCCGAGGGTGTCTGGCGCCCGGATGGCGCCAGTCAAGCCCCAGGGATGGGTCATGCGGCCCTCGGAGTGGGCGGCGCGAGCCCCTGCTCTACGATACTGAATACTCACATTCGACGCAGCGCTCTATTGCAGATCCCGCAGCGGAATGTGCCGGTAGCGTTCGTATCCCGCGGCCCGGTTCAGCTCCCGGGTCCAATCCTCTACCTGGGTCAGAGGCACGCTGTAGCGTTCTCCCAGGCGGGTGTCGCCCAAGTAGGTCTGATCGCGAAACACCTCCGTCCAGTTGGCCGCCGCGCGGTCCTGGGCCTGCTGACGGCGGGCATGGGTCTGGTCGATGATATTGCTGATTTCCCGCATGGAACCGGCCGCCTGATCCAGACGCTGGCGGTGGACATGATCGGCAACCTGCCAGTTCTGCCAGATCTCCATCAACATCGGCAGATTTTGCGAAAAAAGCGGCTTCGGCGCTGAAACAATGGACAGGTAAAAGGTCCACTGCCCGTAGCCCGGCATCACCCCGAACAGTGCCAGGCTGGTGTAGTTTCTGGCCTGCGCCCCCTCACCCTGCTGCCAGTCAAAATGGACGTAGGCCGCCTGACCGTTATGAGGCCAGGGCGTAGCCGCGGTATCGATCAGGCGCACAATCCGTTGCGGGGCCTGATAGCCGAACTGGGGAAACAGGTTGCCCAGCGCGGTGACCGGATCGCTGTAGGGTGCTACGGGCACTCGAACCGTGGCACCGGGCATCTGGTAATAGCCGGCGCCGGCCTCCGGAGTGAGAACCGGACCATGGATTCCCAGGCTGACCATGCTGCCGTCGGCCCCTGCCGCGTCCACCATGCCCTGACTGGCACCGACAATTTTCCAGTCCGTGGGCAACTTCATGGTGCCGCTGCCATCGGGCAACCGAACCTGCTGCCAGGCCACCGCCCGAGGCCGGGACCGGGGAGGCGCGGCGATGGCCGGCAGGTGCGCCGACGCGGTTTGCACCAGAGGCCCGAAGCTTCGAGCAAGGGCTCCCGGTGCATCGAACAGGCAGAGTGCGACCACCCCCTTGTCGGTACGGGCCGTCACCAACAGCCCTCGCAGTTCCCTCTCTTTGTGCCGGGCACTGAACAAAGCGCGAAGTTCCCGGTCCTCGCCGTCACCGATCACTGCATGCAATGCCGGCGGCCCCTGAAAAGAGTTGCCCAGGCGCCCGATCATCTCCACCATCGCCCGCCGGGCCGAGTTTCCGCCGAGACTGTCGCTCAGCCAGAGTTCGCCGCTGCCGGCCTCATGCCGTATGCTTCGGAACCCCCGCGGGGGGTCCGGAATGCTCATGGCCTGTGCCCCACGGACAACACCTGCAGTGCCATCAGCCTTCAACTCCGGCGACAGAGCCTTGCCGGTTACGACAAAATTGTCAAAAGCGAAACGCCCGTTTCCCAGCGCCAGCAGCCCAACGCCCCGTCCTTCCACGTTCTCCATGCCGAGGCTGGCGACTTCCCTGCCGTTGATCGCAAAACGCAGTCTGCGGCCACTGCGATCTATAGCGAGGCGATTGCGACCGGTCCTGCGCACGGTCCCGTGAGTGCCGCTCATGCGCATCTGCACACCGTCCTCATCCCGCTGTAGAACCGCGTACTGTCCCTGCGCCATGATGACAAAGGCCAGATAGTGGCCTGTACCCGGGTCAAAACCGTAGAGCAGTCCGGCCCCCGAAGGCCCCTCTCCCGCCGAAAACTCGCCGTCAACCTCCAGCATCGCCCGCGATCCATCCTGCACAATATCCAGCCCTTCCGGCCGCAGATAAAAATATCGCACATCCCCCGGATGGCCCTGGTTTTCCAGCACATAGCGACCTTCCGCAAGTCTCCCGGACCAGCCGTTGTCAGTCCCCAGCAACAGATGTCCGCCAAAAATCCGAGCCGGGTCCCGATCCGGGCTGAAATCCTCCCGGTAACTCTGCTCCGCCCCGTCGAAAGCCAGGGTCCGTAACAGCAACAATCCGGCGACACCCAGCACCGCAACCAGGCTCACGACACCGAAAAGCCGTTTTTTCTGATTCATGATTGTTTCTCCTTTGATCGGTAGCCAAATTTCGTTCCCCGGTTCTCGATATTCTTGCCAAAAAGCCGGCGTCAGCTGCAGGATAAGTGGGTAGATGATTGGAAGGGGGAAATTGTTGTTCAAGCCTTTCGCGATCTGCGCACTTTCCCCGGAAAAAACAACCGGTTCAAAAATCGTAAACGACAAAGCGCCCCGGAGAGTACATCCTCGGGGCGCTTTGTGAGATACTGACTTTTCCGTGCGTTCCCGAAAAGGGAAGCGGTA
>SLLR01000093.1 GCA_007134025.1 Desulfuromonadaceae bacterium
CAGACGGGAGTGCTCGACTGGCACGCCATTCGGTCCCAACTCGAGCCGGTGGCCGGCCAGTGGTGGCTGCCGCCGTTGATTGTGTCGGCTCAGACCCTGCTTTATGCCCTGGCCATGCCGGGGTCGGCGATGATTCTGCTGATCGCACTTTTGTATCCGCCGCTGCCGGCGACCCTGATCAGCGTCGCCGGCGGGCTGGCCGGGGCGCTGATCGCCCGCCACATGGCCCTGAAGATCGGCCATGACTGGAGCCGCAAGGCCGACCACAGCCCCACCTACCGGCTTCTGGAACGGCACAGCGGCCTGCTGACCCTGTGTCTGGTGCGAATTCTGCCGGGGTTTCCCCACTCGGTGATTAATACCGGCTGCGGTTTGCTGAGGGTGCCGCTGCCGGCTTTTGTGTTGTCGACGATGGTGGGGTTTTTTGTCAAGAGCTACCTCTATGCGGCGGCCATCTATGAGGCGGGGAAGGCCGATGAAGCGGCGGATCTCATGAGACTGGAGACGCTCTGGCCCTTGATCGCACTGGCTGCGCTGCTCGGATCGGGGCATCTGTTTCGGTATTTTTGGCTGCAGCGGCGGAAGAAAAAGGATTCGTGAGCGATCCGCAAAAGGAGAAAAGGCGCCGTTTCCCATAGATTTTGTTTGAAGATTCAGGATTTTTTGTGCGCCGGTTTCTTGCTGCCCTCAGCATGCAATGATATATTTCACCGGTATCTGATCTGGTTGCGCTTGATCTTAGTGGTGTTGACCGCGATGATTTTCTGTCTGGTACCAGAGATTCGAAATAGAGATTTGCGGATCGGCGCGAGAATTCGGGCTACGGCAAGGAGGGCGAGACAAGGATCCCCCTGTGGCTGGTTTAAGGGCAAACGCTGCGGATCTTTCTTTGACCGAGGGCTTGTGCGTTCTGTGCAGGCCTTTCTTGCGTGGTAGTGCGCCTATTTATTGACATTCGAAGCATTTTATAGTATCAGTATGAGAATTTTTTTGCTTCTTCCGCTAGCAGTTCTGACGGTGATGGGGAAAATCGGAACGAAGCTGTATTTGAATATGGAGTGATCAGGAGATGTCTGTCTTGAACGTTGTGCGGCAATTGAATAAGAGGCTGGGTGATGACCAGGTCCTGGAAAAGGGGATCGCAGAGGCTGTCGGCTGGTTGGAGGGCGAACAACGGCCGGAAGGTTTCTGGGTCGGCATGCTGGAATCCAATTCCTGCATTGAGGCCGAGTGGATTCTGGCCATGCACTTTCTGGGCATTACCGATGATCCCAAATATCCGGGGGTGGTGCAGGCGATTTTTAACGAACAGCGTGAGGACGGTTCCTGGGAGATCTACCACGACGCTCCCGCCGGTGACATCAATGCCACCGTGGAGAGTTACGCGGCCCTGCGGGCTGCCGGTCATTCTCCCAACGATCCCCGTCTGCGCAAGGCCCGTGAGTGGATTTTCGCCCACGGGGGGTTGCAGGAGGTGCGGGTCTTTACCCGCTACTGGCTGGCGTTGCTCGGCGAATGGCCCTGGGAGGCGACTCCCGCCCTGGCTCCGGAAATCATCTTTCTGCCGGCCTGGTTCCCCCTCAATATCTATAGTTTTGCCTCCTGGGCCCGGGCGACCATGGTGCCCCTGTGCATCCTTTCGGCGCGCCGTCCGGTGCGTCCCTTGCCCGCCTCCAGCCGCCTCAACGAGCTGTTCCCTGAGGGCCGCGACCAGATGGACTACCGCATGCCCCGCTACGGCAAGGGCTGGATGGAGAATGTTTTTCTGGGAGTGGACTGGCTGCTGAAGAAATACCAGAAGTGGAACAAGCCTTTTGGCCGCGAGTGGGCGGTTCGCCTGTGCCGCGAATGGGTTATTCAGCACCAGGATGCCGACGGGGGCTGGGGTGGCATTCAGCCGCCGCTGATCTACTCGCTGCTGGCTCTGCATAATGAAGGCTACGGCTTGAGCCATCCGGTGATGGTCAGCGGGCTGAAGAATTTTGACGACCCCTGTGCCTATGAAAGAAACGGCGGCACCTATCTGCAGTGCAGTGAGTCGCCGGTGTGGGACACCCTCTATTCGGTGCTGGCCCATCTGGAGTGCGGTTACGATCCCGTTAACGCGCCTTATCTGCAGTCGGCTTTGCGCTACATTCTCGACAAGCAGATCACGGTGGGCGGTGACTGGCAGGTCAAGGTCAAGGGTGTGCGTCCTGGCGGTTGGGCTTTTGAACGGGCCAACACCTTTTACCCTGACGTGGACGACACGGCAGTGGCCATCCTGGTGCTGAACAAGGCCCGGACTTTTGCCGAATCGCCGGAGGAAATCGACCAGGCCCTGGAGCTGGCCGAGGAGTGGTTGCGCGGACTGCAGTGCTCCAACGGCGGCTGGGCCGCCTTTGACCGGGACAACAACAGCGAAATCGTGACCAAGATCCCCTTCTGCGATTTCGGTGAAGTACTCGATCCCCCCAGTGTCGATGTGACCGCTCATGTGGTGGAGGCGCTGGCCGCCCTGGGGCGGGACCGGCAAGATCCGGCCGTGGCCCGGGCGCTGGCGTACATCAAAAGAGAACAGGAAACCGAAGGCAGCTGGTTCGGTCGCTGGGGTGTCAACCATATCTACGGCACCGGTTCGGTGCTGCCGGCACTGGCCGCTATTGGCGAGGATATGACCGCTCCCTTTGTGCAGCGGGCCGCCGACTGGTTGGTAAGCCGCCAGAACGCTGATGGCGGGTGGGGCGAAACCTGCGGTTCCTATATGCAGGACGAGCTGCGCGGGCGCGGACCCAGTACCGCTTCTCAAACCGGCTGGGCGCTCATCGGGCTGCTGGCCGTGGGCGGCGAGAGCCACGACGAAGTTATTCGAAGAGGCCTCGATTACCTGCTCGGGAGCCAACAGAACGGTACCTGGGACGAGCCTCATTATACCGGAACCGGTTTTCCCGGATACGGTATCGGCGAGCGTACCGATCTCGAAAAGGCCTCGTCTTCTTTGGGACAGGGAGCAGAACTGGCTCGCGGGTTCATGCTCAATTACAACATGTATCGCCATTACTTTCCTCTCATCGCTCTGGGACGGGGCCGTCATCATTTCTTTTCCCGGGGGGCCGTAAAGCAGCCGGAACAGGACCTTTGCAACGATGTCCAGGCTGACCGGGAGGCCGGAATGTGTTGCAGAGCTGTCGGCTGAGGTCGACTGAGAAGGACCTAAATCGGGACCGTCGGGATATGATCCGGCGGTCCTTTTTTTGTTTGCCCGGCCTGAGCGGGTGGATCGCGGGGCTTGATCAATGATTCGGGGAGCATTACATTGTTGTCAGGTTCGAAGGTGCGGGGGTTTTCGGGCAGCTCCGAAAATACGGAACTTTTGACGGGATTTTATTCATGAGCAA
>SLLR01000139.1 GCA_007134025.1 Desulfuromonadaceae bacterium
CGGCATTCACCTGCTGCTTGAGACGGCTCAGGGAGCCGAAGGGTTCAATACGGGCCTGCTTGAGGTAGAACTGCCCCTCGGTAATATAGCCGGTATTGTCGGGAACCGGGTGCGTCACGTCATCACCCGGCATAGTGGTCACCGCCAGAATTGTAATAGAGCCGGCACCCTCGAAATCGACGGCCTTTTCATAGCGGGAAGCCAATTGGCTATAAAGATCGCCAGGATAGCCGCGATTGGAGGGAATCTGCTCCATGGTGATGGCTATTTCCTTCATGGCGTCGGAGAAGTTGGTCATGTCGGTGAGCAGCACCAGGACCCGTTTTTTCTCATGAACGGCAAAATGCTCCGCCACGGCCAGGGTCATATCCGGAACCAGCAGACATTCCACCACCGGATCGGAAGCGGTATGAATAAACAGGATCGACCGGGACAGGGCCCCGTGTTTTTCCAGAGTCTGGTGGAAAAACAGGTAGTCGTCGTATTTGAGCCCCATGCCGCCGATGAGAATCATATCGACCTCGGCCTGCATGGCAATACGGGCCAACAGATCGTTATAAGGCTCTCCCGAAGATGAAAAAATCGGCAGCTTCTGGCTTTCCACCAGAGTGTTGAACAGGTCGATCATGGGAAGGCCGGTGCGAATCATGTTGCGCGGCAAGATGCGCTTGGAGGGGTTGACCGAAGGTCCGCCGATCTCAATCGGATTGTCGCTCAGGGGCGGGCCGGCATCCCGGGGTTCTCCGGATCCGTTGAAAACCCGGCCGAGAAGATCGTTGGAAGCCGAAACACGCATGGGATGACCAAGAAAGCGCACCCGGCTGTCGGTGGAAATACCGCGGCTTCCGGCAAAAACCTGCAACGAAACCCGCTCCCCATCCAGACGAATAACCTGGGCCAGGGAAGTACCGTTGTCGCTGACCACTTCCGCCAGTGTCGCATTGCCTACGTCGGGTGCTAGAACAGTGATGACGTTCCCGGAAATCTGGACTATATGATGATGAATCTTTCTCATGCACGCCTCTTGTCTTCAAGAAGTTCGTCAATCCGCTTTTCCGCGGCGCTGAATGCCTTCGATCCCCAGGCCGTATAATTCCAGTCGATGAACAACTGGCGCAGGTTCTGGAAAAAGGTGCGGGCTTCGCCGTGACTGCCCACCACAAACTGCCCATCAAGCACTCCCAGAACCTTGTCGAACAGGTAGTTCTGACGTTCCGCGGAACAGGCAGCATCAATGTCGTCAAAGGAGTTCTGCTGTAGATAGACCTCATCGACAAACTCGCTCTTAAGGTACAGAGTGAAATCATCTACGGGTGTCCCCTCTTCCCCGACAACCTTCATCATCTGATGGATCTCGTTGCCCCGCTGTAATACAGTTCGGACCTGGCGAACCTTTTGCGGTGACACCACCGGGCTGTACTTGCTCCAACTGTCAAGAGGATTGATCGCCGGATAGCGTCGGGCGTTGGCCCGATCCCGCGACAGCCCGAGGAACCCGCCGACGACCTTCAGGGTCCCCTGAGTGACCGGTTCTTCGAAGTTGCCACCGGCCGGACTGACGGCACCGCCGATGGTGATGGAGCCCTGAGTCCCGTCGTTGAGTTCAACCAGACCGGCCCGCTCATAGAAACCGGCAATGCGGGACTCCAGATAGGCCGGAAAGGCCTCCTCGCCGGGAATTTCTTCAAGACGCCCGGACATTTCACGCAAGGCCTGGGCCCAACGGGAGGTGGAATCGGCCAGCAGCAGCACATGCAGCCCCATCTGGCGGTAGTATTCGGCCAGCGTCACCGAGGTGTAGATAGAGGTTTCCCGGGCTGCTACCGGCATGGAACTTGTGTTGCAGATAATAATGGTGCGATCCATCAGGCTGCGACCGGTGCGCGGATCGTCCAGTTCCGGAAATTCCTTGAGCACCTCAACCACCTCGCCGGCGCGTTCTCCACAGGCGGCCATGATCACCACATCGACTTCCGAATAACGGGACAGGCTGTGCTGCAGAACCGTCTTGCCGGCACCAAAGGGACCGGGGACACAGAAAGTTCCCCCTTTGGCCACCGGAAAAAAGGTGTCGATAGCGCGCATCTGAGTGACCAGGGGATCCACCGGAAGGTGCTTCTTGCGGTAGGCATCAATGGGAATCTTGACCGGCCAGCTCTGAACCATGGTGACCTGGCGCTCTTCGCGCCCGTTGCTGAGGCGGGCGACCGCATTGTCCACCGTCAGGTAGGACGCGGGGGCCATCCATATGACCTGCCACAGGCCAGTCCAGTCAAAAGGAACCATGATGCGATGCTGAAACATTCCCTCGGGAACCGTGCCGATGCTGTCGCCGGCTCGAACTTCAGCTCCGATTTTAACCTCCGGAGTAAAAGCCCATTGCTGCTTACGGTCAAGAGGATCGAGGTAAAGGCCTCGCTGGAGAAAAAACCCGGCCTGTTCGGCCATTTCCGGCAGAGGATTCTGCAAGCCGTCAAACACTCGGGTGAGCAGGCCCGGCCCCAATAGAACGGAAAGCAACTCACCGGAGAATTCCACCGGATCACCGACCTTGATGCCCCGGGTGTCCTCAAAAACCTGCAGGTCGGCTTCCGGACCCCGCACTCGAATCACCTCGCCCTTCAGGCGAACACCGGAGCTCAGAACGTAGGCCACTTCATTCTGCATGACCGTCGTCTCGTACAGCACATTGACCATATTGCTGTTGACACCGACAACCTTGCCCTTTTTTAGCTTCTTCCTGACCATTTCTTCTCCTGAAAACTGCATACTGAACCGGCTATCGGAAATTTGATGAACTCCACAGGGCCGGTGATTGGGCCTTTTCCAGCGGAAACTGCCAAATGTAGACGGGCTCGATTGCTGAAAAAACCCTGCCCGGAGTCATCCCCCGTTTACAGACCGAAAAAAAGTTGCTGCAATGCTTAACGAGTTGACATGCCGGGCAAGTGTCCCTTATCCGGGTTGCCTTTGCCAAATTGGCGGATCGTTGAACTGCCGCCCTTCAGGAACTGACGCGAAGACGCGTCTGCCGAGCTTCCTCCTGGGCTTTCTCGACCAGATCCGCCACAATCTGCCGGCCCTTCTCCAAGGAATGGCCCTGCCATTTTTCCGCAAGCAACAGGCGGATTCTGTAAACAACCAGAGCATTTGCGGAAAAAGTCTCACCAAGCAGAGTCTGACCAAGCAGCGCCTCATCAAGAATATCCCAGCGAAGCTGATCAATCATTCGTTCCCGTTCAAGGGGATTCGCTGCGCCCAGGGCCTTGTGCAGCTGGTGGTCAACACCGGAAAAAACATCCCTTTCCTCGCGTTTCCATGCGTCGATCTGAGCCGGCTTGCTGCAGCGTGCGCGCAACAGATA
>SLLR01000120.1 GCA_007134025.1 Desulfuromonadaceae bacterium
AATTTTGACCCCTCTACCCTCAGCAAGGGGTCCAATACGCCGACCGGCGCCACAATTTGCAGATTTTTTCTCCAGAGCCGCTTTCTTGTGGTCATGAGTGCTCCGTTGCTTGATAAAGACTCCCTTCAAGCCGCCATCCGGCATGGAATTTCCCCACCTCACGGCATTTGAGTCCGTTGCTTGCGCGAATCAAACACAAGACCGCGAAAATTCCCCTCAGTCTTGCTCATTGAACGGTTAAGGCCTATCACTATCCATTTTTGACGGGGAGCTTCATTCATGAAGAGACGGATGCAGCTACGCCTTTGTCGGTCTGGAATGCATCGGCGGGATCATGGTCTACGACATCACCACGCCGGCCAATACCCGCTTTTTCCAATACATCAACAATCGTGATTTCGGCCTGCCGGATGACCCGGCCCTGTTGACCACAACCGACCTGGACGCCGAAGGCCTGCACTTCATAGCGGCAAACGACAGTCCCGACAGCGGAGGCCGACTGCTGCTGCTGGTGGGCAACGAAGTCAGCGGCACCACGACAATTTTTGCCGTCAACAGGGTTGAGCGATAGCAGCAGCGAGCATCCGCTGTTGACGGCGGCAACAACAGCCAGCAACCGGGAGGGGGGGCCTGTGCCGCAGGGCCTGCGACCAGACCCCTGAAGGCACACACATTGTGAATGAAACATGATTGTCATGAACACAGACCAAGCACATACTTTGCGGAACGGCCTGCTGTTGGCCTTACTTTTCTGCACACTCTTCACCGTAGTGCCGGTTCGCGCCGGTGCGACGCCAGGGGCAGCAACGGAAAGCTACCGATACCGGCAACAAACGGGGCGCAACGAAGAATGTTTTGAATGGAGTCTGGAACACCGGGAAGAGCCTCTGCTGCAGGCGATCGGCCCGGAACAACGGCATCAAACCCTGATGGAGTCGAACATGGCCACCCGCCGTTGGTATCTTGACCATCCGGAAAACAGTACCCACGTCGCGGTCTGGCGCGAAGGAGACGAACTGCTGCTGCAAGGACAATGGCGGGGGGAGCCTCTCGACAAAATGCTGCAAATCGACGATGCCCCCTGGTTCCAGGCCCTGTCGGTGTCCTTGCGCCCTTTTCTCACCGGGGCTGAAGAATCCACCGAATTCTGGACCTTGCGTCCCGACAAGCTGACGGTGCACAAAATCCGGGCCAGAAAGAGGGGCCAGGAGACAGTGCTTGTAGGAGGAGAGGAAGTTCTGGCGCACAGGGTCGAGGTCGGTATGACCGGCCCCGCGGCCTTGCTGGGAAAAGGTCGTTACTGGTTTCGGGCCTGCGACCTTGTTCTGCTGCGCTACCAGGGCCCCGGCGGCCTGCCGGGAACCCCGGCCACCACCATCCTGCTGGATACGGGCCGCTAGTCTCACCCGCAATCCTGCGTGCCCTTGTCTTTCGGCCGGCGAAATCAGCCGAAACACAAGGAGGGCGATCAATTGATGACCGCCCTCCCTGGATATTGCGCCTTCAAATTCCGAAAACCATTCCCGGCATTCCGACCGGTTTATTCCTGCCACTGACCTTCCAGTTGCTGCAGCCAGACAGCGATCCGCTGCGGGGTTTTGTCGGCTTCGTTGTCCTCGTCCAGGGCCAGACCGACGAATTGACCGTCCTTGCAGGCAACGGAATCATCAAAGGTATAGCCCTCTGTGGGCCAGGCCCCCACCGTTGTGACCCCGCACTCGACCAGCACATCATGGATGATGCCCATGGCATCCAGATAGCAGGCGGCGTATCCCTCCTGGTCGCCCAGTCCGAAAAGGGCAACGGTCTTGCCTTTGAGGTCCACCTCTTTGAGCAGCGGCAGTTTCTTCTCCCAATCGTCCTGCAGATCCCCGTAGCCCCAGGTGGAAGCCCCGAGGATCAGATTGGAATAACGGTTGAAATCCTCCACACCGGCCGTTGCCACATCGACCAGCTCCGCCCGGTCCGCGCCGAGAATCGCTTGAATCGCCTCCGCCGCCTTGGTGGTGTTGCCCGTGGTAGACCCGTAAAATATACCGAACTGTGCCATACAATCTCCTTTTCCAGACTGAGGGTGACCAGATAAGGACCGATTCCGGAAAGGATTTTTCCCTGTCCCCTATGCCCCGGTTTCGGTACCGGAAGCAGAATACCCAAAAGTTTCCTTTTGCGCTGTGACCTGTATCACGAAAATGAAAACTATTTTCACGAAGAGGATATAGAAAGACATTGGTTGGTGATCCCCTATCAAGACACAGAATAAGGCCTGACCAGCCGACCTAAAACGTCGCCCGCAGCCCGGCATAAAATCCCCGGCCGCGGGAGCGGGCGCCGCCTTCGGCGACGCTGGTGCCCATGGTGCTGTTGAAGAGATTGACCACTTCGCCGATGAGGGTCAGACCGTAGCGACCCCGCCCGAAGGCATCTGCCTCTAGAGTCAGGTCGGTAACCACACCGCCGGAAATGGTGCCTTTCTTGTAGGCGTCCGAGTAGCCGCCATCTTCGTTGATCCACTCGCTGCTGGTGCGGTCGTTACGGCCCGAGGTAGTACCGTAGGGTGTATCGTCACTGAAGCGGGCATCGGCCAAAAGCCCCCTGGCGGAATCGCGCCAACGGGTCACAGACTGCAGGCGCAGTCGATCGTCGAGAAAACCGCTTCCCCAACTAACAGCCAGAGTCAAGGGCGCGTTGTAGTTGTCGGCGGGCAGGTCGGAGCGGGAAATGTAGGATCCGTTGTAGAAAATCTTGTCGTAGTTATAGGCATAACCGAAGGAAGCGTCTTCAACATCAATTTCCGAAAAATAACTGCCGTTGAAGGTTCGGGTGCGTGAGGTGGTGGCACTGAGACCAATGCGGTGCAATCCAAAGTTGCGGGTGCGAAGTTCGCGTTCCAGACTCAGGGTCACCCCTTCGAAACGGCTGCGACCGTCGTTGGTCATGAAATAGTTGTTTCCGTCCTCGGTTTTGCTGATCAGCTGGTCCCGGTGACGGCGCTGGACGAACTTGAGCTTGTAGTCAAAACCGGTGACGGTACCGGCGATGGCGCCGGACAGTTCGTCGGAATATGGGGTGTCCAGGCCATCGCTGCGGTAGGTTTTGTCGGCGCCGCTACGTTCCCAGGTTTCCACTGTGCCGTCCCTGCGAACCCTTTCGTAACTGGCGTGAAAAGGGCGATATCTGCGAAAGGCGTAGGATCGCAACTGCTGGCCGTAATAGCGGTTGACGCCGGCAATCAACCGTAAAGTGTCATTATCAAAAATATCGTATTCAGCCTTGAAACGGGGAGCCGGATTCAAGTTGTAGGAAAAGTCGTCGT
>SLLR01000071.1 GCA_007134025.1 Desulfuromonadaceae bacterium
CTTTCATCGTCAGCGAGCGGGTAAAGAGCGTTGCAAAGGCCAAAATTCCGTCATCCTAAGAACTTCCCCCCTTGAATGTCAAAGCATTTCTCCGGCGTCAATCCCTCGCCGGGGTCCGCCGCAAGCCGTCTTGCCGAATATTCCGGGTAACCGTATCTGAACCCTTTTCGGCAGACCCGTCAAGACAAGTCACCGAGCCTGTATTATACTGACCGTTAAAGGATCTGGCCAACCAACCACTCTCTAGCCACGAGGTATGCACAATGAAAAAGTGGACTGCGGTTATTTGCCTGAGTCTGTGTCTGAGCCCCTTCGCCCTTCCGCCGGCTTCGGCGGAAGCCGCCTGGAACCGCCTGGTCCGCAGTGTAAAAAATCTGGTGGGAAGCCCTTCACTGCAAGACCAGGAAGTGGTCGCCGGACTGAAAGAAGCTCTGCGACTGGGTACGGAAAACAGCGTCAACCAGGTAGGCCGCCCTGGTGGGTTTCTGAACAATCCAAAGATCCGTATCGACCTTCCCGCACCTCTGGCCCGCGGAGAAAAACTGCTTCGCTACGCCGGCTACAGTGAGCAACTGGAGGCGTTTGAAACGAGCATGAACCGGGCTGCCGAACAGGCTGCTCCCCAGGCCCGATCCATCTTCCTGCAAGCCATCGGCGAGATGACTCTGGCCGACGCGCAAAAAATTCTTCACGGCGGTGAGACCGCTGCCACCGATTATTTTGCCGCCCAGACACGACCGGGGCTGGCGGAAGCCTTTACCCCCATTGTTCGCCGGTCACTGGCAGAAGTTGATGCCACCAGCCGATTTCAGAATCTGAACACAACCTTCCGCAACCTGCCCTTCGGCGAAAACCTCCATATCGACCTGGATCAGTATGTGACCAACGGTGCCCTGGACGGCCTGTTTTTTGTGCTGGGGGAAGAGGAGCGCAAAATCCGCCGAAATCCGGCGGCCCGCACCACCGAGTTGCTGCAGAAGGTCTTCGCGGCGACGGACAACTGACGGCCTGGGGCTGCGGCTTCGATTATGGCCCTGAATTCAGCCCTCCAGAGCCTGGGCCAGATCGGCAATGATGTCCTCCAACGCTTCGATCCCCACGGACAGCCGCAGCAGACGATCGCAGATCCCCAGTTCGAGCCGCCGAGCTTCGGGAATATCGGCGTGGGTCTGTACCGCCGGCAAGGTCATGAGCGACTCGACGCCGCCCAGACTTTCGGCGAAACTGATCAGCCGCAGCCGCTTCAGGGTCCGTCGGGCGGTCTCCGGAGCATCGACGCGAAAGGACAGCATGCCGCCAAAGCCTTGAGCCTGCCGACGGCTGAGCTGATGACCGGGATGCTGCGGCAGTCCGGGATAATACACCTGCTCCACGCGCCGGTGCCCGTCCAGCCAGCGGGCCACGGGCAGGGCGTTGGCTTCGTGCCGACCAAGCCGCAGGGCCAGGGTCTTCAAGGACCGCAACAGCAGCCAGCAGTCCTGGGGAGGCAGGATGGCCCCGGTGGAATTCTGCAGAAAAAAAAGCTCATCGCCCAGGGCCGGGGCCCGGGCGATGAGCGCTCCAGCGCAGAGGTCGTTATGGCCGCCCAGATACTTGGTCGCCGAATAAACCACCACATCGGCGCCGAAAGCGAGGGGTCTCTGCAGCAGCGGCGTCAAAAAGGTATTGTCCACCACATAAAGCAACCCATGCGCACGACAAAGCGCTCCCAGGCCTTCCAGGTCCGCCACCCCCAGCAGGGGGTTGCCGGGAGTTTCCACCAGCAGGGCACGACTGCGGGGTTCGATGGCTGCAGCCACCGCCGCCAGGTCGGTGCTGTCCACGTAACTGGCCGTGACCCCGAGTCGGGCAAAAATCTGCTCCAGAACCCGATAGGTGCCGCCGTACAGATCCCGGGACACGATCAGGTGGTCCCCGGAGTCAAATTTCAGAAACAAGGTGCTCAGCGCCGCCATGCCCGAAGCGAACACCAGACCTCGCTCGCCACCCTCGAGATCGGCCAGCGTCTCTTCAAGCACCTGTCGGGTCGGGTTGCCAGTGCGGGTGTAATCAAAACCGGTAGTCTCCCCCACGCCGGGATGCCGGAAGGTGGCGCTGGGATAAATGGGAAAGCTGATGGCGCCGGTGGTTTTATCCCGTCCAACACCGCACTGCACCAGACGACTCTCCAGCTTCAAATCCTGCTCAAACACGGCCATAGTCGGCTCCTATCGCCATTGGCGTAAAACAAAAGCCCCTTCCGGAAAAAGGGAAGGGGCTTCGACGGGACCGCGACAGTTCAAGATCCCTTGAAGCACCGTCCTCATCTTCCCCCGAAAAATCGGGGCAGGAAGTAGCACCGGCTGTCCGCCTGTAGCAGACCGGTTGCTGTGGCATCATCGGGCCTGTCCCTCCGCCACTCTCCATAAAGACGTTGCCTGGTGGCGCCAGCGGTGCTTTCGCCCGTTCCGAAAGCACCGCTGGCGCCTGTTTTAGTCAACCTAATACTAAACACACCAATCGTCAAGTAGTATATTTTTATTCCAATCGTTTTTGTTTATTATTTTACTATGGTTAACTTGATAAATTCTGGCTCAAACCCCTTGACTTTGCATAAGTCCCCCCTTCAGCCTGCCGCCAAGTGTTCGTATAGCACGCTGGAGAGATAGCGCTCGCCCGCATCGGGAAGAATAACCACCATCCGCTTGTCGGCAAATTCCGGCAGTCGGGACAGTCGGGCGGCCACCGCCACAGCGGCGCCGCAGGAAATACCGGAAAGGATGCCTTCATCGGTGCCCAGCTGCCGGGCAAAGTCGATAGCCTCTTCGTTGCTTACTGACTCGACCCGATCGATGATGGACAGATCAAGGGTTTCGGGGATGAATCCCGCCCCGATTCCCTGAATCTTGTGGGGCCCGGGCTGCAACTCGGCGCCGGCCAGTTTCTGGCGGATAACCGGCGAATCTACCGGCTCCACGGCCACCGAGTAGAGGGCTTTGCCCCGATCCCGTTCAAAATACTGGGAGATACCGCTGATCGTGCCTCCGGTACCGACACCGGCTACCAGAACATCCACCTCGCCGTCCGTCGCCTCCCAGATCTCCGGACCGGTCGTGGTTCGGTGAATGGCCGGATTGGCCGGATTTTTGAACTGGTGCAAGAGCAGATAACGCTCGGGATCGGAGGCGGCCAATTCCTCGGCGGCGGCAATCGCACCGTTCATGCCCCGCGCTCCCGCTGTCAATATCAACCTGGCCCCAAAGGCCTTGAGCACCTTGCGCCGTTCCAAGCTCATGGTCTCGGGCATGGTGAGGGTGATGGGAATCCCCCGGGCGGCGGCGACAAAAGCCAGGGCGATGCCGGTATTGCCGCTGGTGGGCTCTACCAGTTCCCGGCCCGGCCCGAGCAGTCCTCTGCTTTCCGCGTCCTGCACCATGGCCGCGCCGATGCGGCATTTGACACTGTAGGCGGGATTCCGGCCTTCAATCTTGGCGACCACCCGGGATCCTTCGGCAACGATACGATTCAGTCGCACCAGCGGAGTGCGGCCGATACTCTGGGCATTGTCGGAAAAAATTCGGCTCATCTTCAGCTCCTTTGGGTTGTGAAGCTTCACGGGGACGCGATCCTGGCCGCCCGATCGTTAAAGTCAATCCGTAGAATAAATAGACTTATTAGTTGAAAAAACTATTTTTTCTCCAGCCGTGCCCCTTCAGATACCGTAATCGATCGCATTTCCGGCCTGTCGCGCCGCCTGGCGAGAGCGTTCAAGTACCTGCTCCAGGCTGGTGGAATCGAGGATATCGGCAACGGCCTCCCGAACATCCATCATCACCAGACGAATGCCGCAAACCGCCTCGTCGACACATTTCTCACACTTCTGATACGCCGTTACGCTCACACAAGCAACCGGGGCCAACGGCCCTTCCGGCACCCGAAGGGCCTGCCCCATGGTAATAGTGGACGGTTGCCGGGAAAGGAAATAACCACCCCCCGACCTTTGCGGCTGGCAAGCAGGCCGGCGTTCTTGAGTTGCAGCAGTATAAGCTCGAGAAATTTTCGCGGAATACGCTCTGTTTCAGCCAGTTCCGCAATCAGCAGCGGCCCCCTGCCATACTCACGGGCCAGTCTCAACAGAGCCAGCAATCCATACTTGGTTTTCTTTGAAATCATGCCCCGTTCCGCCTTCTGGTACGAACGGTATTATTTACTAGCAAATTTGTCAACAATTTTTTTAAGAAGTAATTTTTCCACGGCTGAATGAAGGGAAAATATCTTTCTGAAGTACCGGTTGCCCCAGCACCCGGTCCTCCTGCAGCAGCACGGCGAACTCATCGGCCGGTAGCGGCTTGCTGAACAGATAGCCCTGCAGCATGTCGCGCTGGCGGTCCCGCAGAAAAAAGCCAACTGCTGTTGCGTCTCAACCCCCTCGGCAACGGCGGACAGGCCCGGGTTGTGGACAATGTCGCTGACCGTGGATACCACCAAGACCCCGGTGGGGACGAGAGTCACTTGAACCGCCCCGGCACTAAAGCCAGAGACTTGCCCTCGCATCGCCGGTCAAAAATGCATTCAACTGGACAGCGAAGAAAACCATGATTTCAGCCGATGCCGACGCCGTGTCGGCCGTTGCTGGCCATCCAGGCACAGACCATCAAGACAAGACCATCACGACCCGTTGTTCTTTCATCAGGAACCTGCTAGAATAAGTCCATGAAAAATTTAATGAAAACACAACTTGTGGTTGTCGCGCTGGTGCTGGTTTTCGGTCTGGTCCCGTTCCCTGTCATGGCCGAACCGGAGGCTCTCAAATTCGCCGACTGGCTGCAGGAACTTCGTGATGAGGCCAAGGCCGCAGGGATTTCCGAGGCCACCCTGGATTTGGCCCTGGCCAATCTGGTCACGCCTCGGGCCGAGGTCGTCACCCTGGATCGGAGCCAGCCGGAGTTGACCCAGGCCTTCAGCCGCTATCTGGCGGCCCGTGTGGGAGAAGAGCGGATCGACCGGGGGCAGCTGATGCTGCGGCGCTACCCCACCTGGTTGGGGCGGGTGGAAAGGGATTACGGGGTACAGAGGCGCTTTATCGTCGCCCTGTGGGGGATGGAAAGCAGCTACGGCCTTCATACCGGCAATTTCCCGGTTGTCGAAGCCCTGGCAGCACTGGCTTATGACGGGCGTCGAGCGGCCTATTTCCGTGGCGAACTGCTCAATGCCCTGCGCATCGTCGATGCCGGGTACATTCCCTTTGAGCGCATGAAAGGCTCCTGGGCCGGCGCCATGGGCCAATGCCAGTTCATGCCTTCCAGTTTTCTGCGTTTCGCGGTGGACGCCGACGGTGACGGCCGCCGGGATATCTGGGAGTCGGTTCCCGACGTACTGGCATCAACGGCCAACTATCTGGCCCACCATGGCTGGCAGGACGATCAGACCTGGGGCCGCCCGGTGCGCCTGCCCCGGGAGTTCGACGCCGAACTGGCCGGCCTGGAGACCCGTCTGCCCCTGTCCCGCTGGCAGGCTCTCGGGGTGCGGCGACTCGACGGGCGTCCCCTGCCCCGTCGCGAACTGAAAGCCTCGCTGCTGCTTCCCGACGGACCGCAAGGCCCGGCTTTTCTGGTCTACGACAATTTCCGGGCGCTGCTGCGCTGGAACCGTTCCATCTCCTTTGCCCTGGCCGTCGGCAGCCTCTCCGATCTCCTCGAAAACCGCCGTTGAACCCCGATTGCCTAATTTCCGGACCACTGGTCCGCCGCTTCAGGATTTTACGACTGCGGCACGTCGCTCACCCGCTCTGCGCTCTCCGAGTGCCCATAAACGCTTCGATTGAAAACTGGTCTAAGCCGTCACAGTTTTAAACCAGGTAAGGCCCCATCAAGGGGCCTCAGCGAAGTGGGCTACAGGATTGTCATGCAGGTGCTGGCGGCCGCTCAGAAATCCCTGTGGCGGAAAGGCCGGACCGCAAACTGCCGGTTGTGGTTTAACTGGGCACGCACCATGCGCTCGATATCTTCGCTGCTGAGAATGTTTTGTTCGATGAAAAACTCGCCGAGCCGTTTCTGCCGCGACCGCTGATAGTACAGCAAAGTCGTCAGTTGTCGGTCGGTAAGATATTGCAGGTGGACGGCTTTTTCCCCAAATCGACGCAGATTTCCACGGGCCGTGAGAATGCCGCGCACCTGGTCATCGGTCAACCAACCCCAGCGCTGGGCAATGTCCCCGAGGTTGGGGCGCTGTCGCCGCTGCCAAAGCAGGGCCTCGATGAGTTGACGATAGTCGATGAGTCGCTGGTAGTAGAGAAACAGACCGAATTCAAGGGTACGGTCGGGGAGACTTCCCGCATAAAAATGTTTTGATCCGGCATGTTGCTGCCATGACGAGGCAGGTCGGGAATAGGAGTGGTATGGATTCGACGAAGCGCCCTCCCGATCCGCCCCTGTGGCGGCCCACTGCCGGGCGGAAGAACGGGCACCGGCGGCGGGCGCTGTCGAGGCTTCCGGAGCACCGCCCTGTTCCCGTTGTTGAAAGTAGTTGCCAAACAGTTCATAGGCCGCTACCAACTCCTGAAAAAGCCCGGTATGGAGACGCCGCTGTCCGTCATCGCCGGCAAAAACATCGGGGTGGGTTTCCTTGACCCGCCGCCGATAGGCCGACTTGACGCCGCTGGGCTGAAGATAGGACAGAAACTCGGAGGAAACTTCCACATTGTCGCCGAACAGGGTGCGACAGGCCTTGAAAACGTCCGCTTGAGTGAGGAGGATGGACAAGCTTTTTCTCCAGCTACGGCGCCGCACAGCAAGAAGAGGCCCGGACATTGGGCAAGATTCTGTGATGTTGCGGCAGACCTTTGAAAACACGGAACTTTAAGCCATCGCAGGCCGATTACTGTGCTTTTTAACCTGTTGACGCCGTTCATGTCAACAACCCTGGGTTTTGATCTTTCTCGCCGGCGGTGGATTCTCGATTTTCCGTTTTCATACCTGTCGGTTTGTGTCAAAAAATGGGGCATGCCCCACGAATCCCGGCCACACAAGTGGGGCATGCCCCACCGATGCCTCACTCGAAAACCCCTCGTCATTCATGTCGCCCTATCAGCTACAAGCGCTTTTTCCCTCTGTGCCCATGACTACACAGATTAAAATCAGGGAAAAGCCGCCTGGAGAAATCTTTTGAACTCTTTTTTTTGAATCCGGCATGCTATCTGCTTGTGTTCCGGGCAAAAGCGTTTCATCGTTTTTATTGCGTGCTCCAGTGGCGCATTGCCTCATACATGCCCTGACCGAAGGAGTCCGAAGTGAAAAATCTGAAAATCTCCCACAAAATTTTTCTGTTGAGCTCAAGTACAATGCTGGTCTTGGTTGTCCTGGCAGGCTGGATGTTCTTCGCGGCCCGCAACAATGTCATTTTTCTGGCCCTGGGTTGCCTCCTGCTCCTGATTGTCGGCAGTATCCTGCTGACCCTGTACATCGACCGGCGGATTTCCCGGCCCATCAACACCCTGGTTACGGAGATGGAAAAACTTGGTGCCGGGAATTTCGACATTCAACTTGAGGCGGGTCGCAGCGACGAAATAGGTCGCCTGATCAAGGCTATCAACCTGACAGTGAACAATCTGCGGGAAATGTTCACCGGCGTACGTTCCATGGGAGTGAGGATTGCCGCCAGTTCACTGCGCATGAGCCGTCAGATCGACACCTCGGCCCTGCATGCCAAGGAGCAGAGCGAGATCGCCCACGACATTTTTGCCAGCAGCAAGGAGGCGACCGCCGCTCATGGCGAAATTTCCAGCAATACCCAGCGCATCTGCGCTTCGACCAGCAACAACCTGGAAACGGCGAAGGTTTCCTTCAAGGAATTAATGGAAGTCAACGACCATATGGCAGCGATGACGGAAAAGATTGCCGGGTACACGGAAACCATCAACCAGATGGATGCCGAGTCCCAGGAAATCAAGAAAATCGTTACCCTGATCAAATCCATCGCCACCCAGACCTCGCTGCTGTCCCTCAACGCCGCCATCGAAGCCGCCCGGGCCGGACAGGCGGGAAAAGGGTTTGCCATCGTCGCCGATGAAGTCAAGAAACTGGCCGAAGAAGTCAACGTGGCCAGCGAGAATATCGCAGAAAAGATCAACACCATGTTGAACCATATCGTTACCTCCATCGAAGAATCGAAAGAGGTCAGCCACTACGCCCAGATCACCAAGACCGCTGTCAATAAATCCTCCAACAGCTTCAAAACCATGATCAGCGATTTTGAAAGCAACGACGATCAATTACAGGGCATTACCGCCTCGGTGGAGGAGCTTTCCGCCGCCAACGACGAGATTCACGGCAAGGTAACCACCATTAACGAAGTCAGCAAAGAAGTCTCCCACCTCATGAGCGAGGGCCAGAAGCTTTCTTCAGATCTGTACAAATGCACCGAAAGCCTGCTGGAAAACAACGCCCGCTTCAAGACCGGCACCGGCTACGGTGAAGAGGTTGTCGGCAAAGCAATGGAAGTCCGCCGGGAAGTGCAGAACATCCTGCAGGAAATGAATAATCGGGGCATCAATATTTTCGATCAGAATTACCAGCAGATTCCGGGCATTACCCCGGCCAAATACAAAACCTGCTACGACGATGCCTTTGCCGATGCCATCCAGGGGCTGACCGACAGCCTGATGAACAGCCTCAAGAGTTGCAGCTTCGTGCTCTGCGTTGACAGCAACGGCTATGCTCCGACCCATAACAGCATCTACGCTCGGGGCGTGACCGGCGACCCGCAAACCGATCTGGTTAACAGCCGCGACAAGCGGATCTTTGGCGACAAGGACGGCCTCAAGAGCGCCAAAAACACCAAACCGGTGCTGCTGCACAGTTATCTTCGGGATACCGGCGAGGTACTGGCCGAGTTCGCCCTGCCGATTCGAGTCGACAAGAAACACTGGGGAGCCATGCGCGTGGCCGTCGCTCCGGAAGTCATTGCCGACTAGGCGAAACTCAAAACATCCGCTACATCAAAACCCCACCGGCTCTGCCGGTGGGGTTTTGATTTCAACTACGGCGGAAAAGCCGTTTAATCCTCTTCTTAACAACTCTGCCTTTTGTCGACAAGAAAGTCGTTCCGTCCTCAAATGAGACCTGCCGCCGCCTCCAGCATGTCCAGGGTCACCGACTTGGGCCGCTCCAGAGGGTATCCCAGGGCCCGGTCCCAGGTGATGTTGGCAAGCACTCCAATGGCTCGCCCCACAGCAAAAAGTACCGTGTAGTAGTCGTACTCAGTGACCCCGAAGTGCCACTGAATCACCCCCGACAGGGCATCAACGTTGGGCCAGGGATTGCGGGCCTTGCCGTGCTCTCGAAGAATGTCGGGAGCAATGCGATAAATCATCTGCACCAGCTGTAACATGGTATCCTCGGCCAGATGTTTTTCACAGAATTCCATCTGCGCGGTAAAACGGGGGTCCGTTCGCCGTAGCACCGCATGACCGTAGCCGGGAATGACCTGACCGCTGTTGAGAGTCTGCCAGAGAAAATCCCGCAACTCGCCCTCGCTCGGCAACTTCCCGCCCAGCTTTTCCATGACGTCCTGAATCCAGCGCAGCACCTCCTGATTAGCCAGGCCATGCAAAGGGCCGGAAAGCCCGTTGACGCCGGCGGAAAAACTATAGTAGGCATCGGCCAGCGCCGAAGAGACCAGGCGGGTGGTATGGGCCGAAACGTTGCCTGATTCGTGGTCGGAGTGGAGAATGAAATACATCCGCGAAACGTCGTCGTAAGGCGGCGCTACACCCATCATGAGAGCAAAATTGGCCCCCATGTCGAGGGCGGGATCGGCCTCGATAAAATCAGCATCCCGATACTTGAGTCGGTAAATGCAGGCGGCGACCCCGGGAAGTTTGGCGAGCAGTTCGCAGGCGTCTTCATACATGGGATCCCAATAGTCGAGCTTGCTCATTCCTTCCCGGTAACAGCGGGCAAAAACCGATTCCCGCTGCATCAGAACCACGGCCGCCGAAAGCATGGCCATGGGATGCAGATCCCGGGGCATGGCCTGCAGCGCCTTAACCACATAGTCGGGAAGCTGCCGGCGCCGCTGAAAGTCGGCCACCACCTCCAGAGTCTGGGCCATGGTTGGCACCTCGCCGGTCAGCAGGTAATACCAGAAACCTTCCACGTAGGGATAATCGGACCCGGGAGCCTTGGGCAGGGCGGCAAAGGTTTCTGAAATAGTTTTGCCCCGAAACCGCACCCCTTGTTCCGGATCAAGGTAGGAGATGTCCGTTACCAGGCATTTGACACCTCGGGCGCCCCCGATGACCTGTCCGATGGTCACCTCATCAAACAGCACGGAACCGTATTCCTTCTGCAACCGTTTGACGCGGGGACGCTGTTCAAGTATTTTCTGCTGAAGAATATCTTTTAGACCTGCCATCAAAGTCCTCCTTCTCATGGAACCGTCCGGGAGCAGTCTCTGCCGCCGCGGGGCCGGAATTTTAGACGGATAGAATTGCTGGCACGAATATACTCAAACCCTTTTTGTTTTACAACTTTTCCGTCCCGAACCCCGCCCAGTAGCACCTCGGTTTTGCTTTTTTATGGTTCGCAAACCGCAACCCACAGGCTGGTGCCTTTTTTTTTTGCAGAAACTGATTATAAATTATGCAAATAGGTTCTCTTTGTTTGTCGAATAATGTTATCCTGGCCCCCCTTGCGGGCATCTCCGACCTGCCTTATCGCCTGATTATGCGGCGTTATGGGGTCGGGCTGGCTTTTACTGAAATGATCAGCGCCAACGGTCTGATTCGTGCAAGACGAAACAGCGAGGCACTGCTGCACAGAACTGCGGCGGATCATCCGCTGGGTGTTCAGATCTTTGGCGACGATCCTCAAGTGCTGGCGAAAGCCGCAGCCCAGGTCGAGGAGTGCGGCGAACTTATTGATCTCAACCTGGGCTGCCCGGTAAAAAAGGTGGTTCGATCCGGTGCCGGCAGTGCGCTGATGAGGGAGCCGAACCAGGTGGCCCGCATCGTGGCCGCCGTGCGCAGCGCCGTGCGTTGCCCGCTGACCGTGAAGATCCGCTCCGGCTGGGATGCAGACTCGGTCAACTACCTGGAAATCGGCCGCATCGTCGAAGCGGAAGGTGCCGACGCCCTGACCCTGCATCCCCGGACCCGCAGCCAGGGCTTTACCGGAAAAGCTGACTGGTCCCAGATCCGCAACCTCAAGCAGGCGCTACAGATACCGGTCATTGGTAGCGGCGACATCAACACTCCCGGGGATGCCCGACGCATGCTGCAGGAGACCGGATGTGACGCCATCATGCTTGGACGGGGCTGTTATGGAAACCCCTGGCTGATTGAAAATATCCTGGCCGGCGCGGAGACATTGCGGCCGCAGCAACCCGGTCCCAGACAACGCCTTGTCGCGGTTCGCGCCCATGTTGATCTGTTCGTCAGCCATTTCGGCGATGAGCGGGCTCACCGGGAGATGCGCAAACATCTGTGCTGGTATTCCCGGGGCTTGCCCGGGGCTGCCGCTTATCGCACGGGGATCAATCAAACTCACTCTTTTGCTGATCTTTGGCAGGTTACGGAGTCCTTTTTCCTCAAGGCCGCCGAAGCTCTGGAGCGTTAAAATAAATGGCCCCCATTCCCAAAGACGCAACCCTCTATCTGCGAGTTCTGGAAAACATGGAAGAGGCGGTTATCGCCATCGACCGCCACGGGACGGTGGTTTTACACAACCCCGCTGCCCAGAGTTGTACCGGCCTGTCGGAAAAGCAGGTGCTGGGCAGCAACTATCTTAATCTGTTTCAAAAACAGGAAAAGCTTCTGGGTTTGATCGACACCGCGCTGGAGAAAAATCGCTCTCTGTTCAACCACGAAGAAATGCTGCTGGCCCGGCCTAACGGTGATCCCCTGCCGGTACGGGCTTCTCTGTCGCCTAACTTCGATCAGCAGGGGCAACCCGACGGCGTCATTCTCATGTTGCGGGACCTGACTCAGGTCCGTGAGCTGCAGGAGGCCATTCACCGGGCGGAAACCCTGAGCATGCTGGGCACCCTGGCGGCAGGGCTGGCCCATGAGATCAAAAATCCTCTGGGAGGCATTCGCGGAGCTGCCCAGCTTCTGGGCATGGAACTGCCCGCGGAAAGCCCTTTGAAGGAGTACACGTCGGTCATGACCCGCGAGGTCGATCGGGTCAACGACCTGATCGAAGAATTGCTGGATCTGGCCCGGCCCCCGTCTCCGCGACAGGGTGAAGTCAACATCAGCCGAATGCTGTCAGACATTGTCCTGCTGCAACGGGAGAGCCATCGTCCGCGGCAGGTGGACTTTCAACTACAGCTCGACCCGAGCATCCCGGCCATTCGGGCTGATGAAAAATTGCTGGTTCGGCTGTTTCTCAATCTGATCAAAAACGCCGCTGAAGCGGTGGAAAGCGGTGGCCAGGTACTGATTCGCAGTCGCATCGGCTCCCGGTTTCTCTACAACAGGCCGGGAGAAAAGCCGGTGCCCCTGGTGTTGATCGAAGTCAAAGACAACGGGCCCGGCATCTCCCGGGACCAGATGGAGAATCTCTTTACCCCGTTTTATACGACCAAGGATCGCGGAACCGGACTCGGCCTGACCATCTGCCAGAAGATTGTCAGCGACCACGGCGGTTTTCTCAAGGTGGAAAGCGAGCCCGGCCAAGGTACCGTGTTTACCGTGTCCCTACCCATGCGGCTGCCGATCAAAAACCAAGATCACTAACTGGTTTTCATCCGGAGTTTCCGGTTGGATACGAGCTCATAACAGAGAGGTATTTTCCATGCCCATCCAGCGAATCCTGGTAGCGGATGACGAGCAGAGCATTACCTGGGTCCTTTCCCGGGCCCTGGCCAAGAAGGGTTTCAGCGTCGATATCGTCAACGACGGCACCGAGGCCAAACTACGGGTCGAAAGAGAAAAGTACGACCTGGCCCTGCTCGACATCAAGATGCCGGGCATTTCGGGACTGGAACTGCTGGCCGAATTTCGGCAGCAGTACCCCGACATGATGGTGGTGATCATGACCGCCGAGTCAACCATGAAAAATGCCGTGGAAGCCATGCGCCTGGGCGCCTACGATTATCTCACCAAGCCCTTTGATCTGGACGCTCTCGACGCCATAATTCTCAAGGCCCAGACCGCTTCCGCAGCCAATGCCGAACTGAAACAGCTGAAAAAAGAACTGCGCGACCACTACCATCTCGACCGTTCCATCATCGGCCAGAGCCAGCCCATGCAGGAAATCTACAAACTGCTGGGGAGGGTGGCACCGACCGATGTGACGGTGCTGATTACCGGCGAAAGCGGCACCGGCAAAGAACTGCTGGCACGAGCCATTCATTTCAACAGTCCCCGAATGGGCAAAGCGTTTCTGGCCCTGAACTGCGCCGCCATTCCGGGAGAGCTGCTGGAGAGTGAACTGTTCGGCCATGAAAAAGGCGCCTTCACCGGAGCCACCGAACGAAAAATCGGCAAGTTCGAACAGGCCAGTGGCGGCACCTTGTTTCTTGACGAGATTGGCGACATGCCCCTGGATCTCCAGGCGAAACTGCTGCGCGTCCTGCAGGAGAAGGAAATCACCCGCACCGGCGGCAACTCCGCCATCGCCGTCGACGTTCGCATCGTGGCCGCGACCAACCAGCATCTTGAAACACAGGTTCGCGAGCGCCAGTTTCGTGAGGATCTCTATTACCGTCTCAACGTGGTCCCCATTCATATTCCGCCCCTGCGGGAGCGGCGCAGCGACATTCCCCTGCTGGTCGACTATTTTATCCCCCGGGCCTGCCAGGAACTGAATGTACAGACCCAGGGATGCACCCGGGAAGCCATGGCCATGCTCATGCAACACGACTGGCCGGGCAACATTCGGGAACTGGAAAACAGTTTGCGCCGGGCGGCACTGCTCTCCACCGATGCCCTGCTCATTCCCGACGACTTCCCGGGGCTGCGGTCCGACAGCGACACCACCGAAGTCGATGAATCCCTGGAAGCCCTGATCGCCAAAAAGCTGCGCAACTCCTTCGCCCAGATGGACGTACAGGAGTTGAACAATCTGTACGAAATGGTGATGCACCAGATGGAACGCCCGCTGATTCGAATCATCCTGGAGAAGACCCGCTGCAACCAGGTTCGGGCGGCTGAAATTCTCGGCATCAACCGCAACACCCTGCGCAAAAAGATTCAGGTTCTGGGGATCGATGTCAAGAATATCTGAGTCGCAGGGAGTGTCCGTTCGGTGGTGGTTGTGTTACGACAGCCCCCGTAAAGCATAACAAAAGCCCCGTCCTTATCGGAACGGGGCTTTTGTTATGGAGTGAAATGCTGCCTGGTCGAAGGGTTTTACAATCAGTACCCTTCTTTACGTTTAGACTGGTTTTCAAAACGAGTAAACTGGCCCTGAAAGGTCAGATGGACGGTTCCGATAGGACCGTTACGCTGCTTGCCGATAACGATCTCCGCGTCTTTTTCATGCCCTTTCTCGCAGGTTCTCTCGCGACTTTTGCAGTCCTCACAATAGACCGCCTCACGATAAATGAACATGATGACATCGGCGTCCTGCTCTATCGCACCGGATTCACGCAGGTCGGCCATAACCGGCCGCTTGTCGGTTCTGTTTTCCAGTGAACGGTTGAGCTGCGACAGGGCGATGACCGGAACGTTGAGCTCCTTGGCCAGCGCCTTGAGAGATCGGGAAATCTCGGAAATCTCCTGTTGGCGGCTTTCCGAATTGTGTCCCTGCATCAGCTGCAGGTAGTCGACCACGATCATCCCCAGATTCCGTTCGGCCTTGAGCCGGCGGGCCTTGGCCCGCAACTCAAGCACCGTAATCGCCGGGGTATCGTCAATATAGATCGGTGCGGAAGACAGGACATCGGCTCCATCGGTCAGCTTTCCCCAGTCCGAATCCACCAGATGCCCGGTTCGCAGGCGGCTGGCGTCAACTCGGGAAACGGAACACAACATGCGCTGCACCAGCTGTTCCTTGCTCATTTCCAGAGAAAAAACCAGCGTGGGTACCGGCGGCTGGGCCCGCACAGCGGCGTGCTCGACGATGTTGAGGATAAAAGCGGTTTTGCCCATGGAAGGACGGCCGGCAATGATAACCAGATCGGAAGGTTGCAGCCCGGCGGTCATAGTGTCGAGATCAGCGTACCCGGTCGGAACTCCGGTAACCAGTTCCTTGCGCTGGTAAAGCTTCTCGATATTTTTAAAGGTTTCCTGCATGATCTCGCGAGTCGAAAAGTACGACGGGCGACTTTTCAGACCGCTGATCTCAAAAATTGATTTCTCGGCCCAGTCGAGAATCTGTTCAATGTCACCGCCATCGTAACCGCGAGTGGCGATTTCCGTGGAAACGTGAATCATATGCCGCGCCAGAGCCTTGTCCTTGACCAGGCGACAGTAGTAGCTGATGTTGGCCGCTGTCGGTACATAATCGACCAGTACCCCCAGATAACTGCTGCCGCCAACGGAATCCAGCTCTCCGGATTTTTGCAGAGCAGCGGTCAGGGTGACCAGATCGGCCGGTTCACCCCGGTCGGATAGTTCTATCAGAGCGGAAAAAATCTTGCGGTGGCTGTCCCGATAGAAGTCTTCGGGACGCAGGACCTCAAGGGCCTTGTTGAGGGCGTCATTCTCAAGAAGAACGCCACCAAGAACGGACATTTCTCCCTCAAGACTTTGCGGTGGAAGACGGTGCGACGACTGTTCAGGCATGTTGGAGTCCGGCAGGGGCATGACACCTGCCGCAGAAAGGCAGATTCCTTGCTGCGGCAGGCACGGTTATTACTCTTCGCTGGCTATCACGGCAACCTTGAGAGTTGCCACAACGCCGCCTGGCAGTTTGACCGGCACTTCGTACTCGCCCAGGTTCTTGATGGGCTCGGCGAGCTGAATCTTCTTTCGATCCACTTCGATACCGGCCTCGACCAGCTTGTTGGCCAGTTCCATGGTGGTCACCGAGCCGAACAGCTTGCCTTCCTCGCCGGCCCGCAGGGCAAACTCGCAGCTCAACGCCTCAATGCGGCTTTTTATGAGCTCCGACGCCTGCATCACCTTCTGCGCTTTGCGTTCGAGCTGGCGCTTCTGGTGCTCCAGTTCCTTTACATTGCGGGAGTTGGCCACAACCGCCAATTTTTTCGGCACAAGGTAGTTGCGCGCATAGCCCGGCTTGACACTGACCTGATCGCCAATGTTTCCAAGACCATCAATATTTTCTACAAGAATGATATCCATCGCTTCCTCCAAGAAAAGGATCTAATCCTTTGAGCTTCGGGGTTTTCTGAAATCAACCCACAGGTCGAAGACGCCGAGTCCGGCAACCAGAGCTTGCAGCGGGTTGAGAGTGGCCAGCAACACATAGGCCAGGGTTCTCATCACAGGTGAAACCCGTCGTGTGCGGAAAAAAAACCGCATAATGGCCAGCCCCTGCAAAAAGTAGACAGCCAGCATGACCACCAGCAGGTTACGGGCGGCAATGGCCGGTAGTCCGGAAAACAGCAGGACTCCAACCCCTGCCAGAATGAGTGCCCAGATCCAGGTTTCCGGCACCTTCCATTGGTCAAAAGGCACGCCGGCAATCGGGTATCGGGAACGGGCCAGTTTATGCAGTCCGATCAGAGTGCAGAGCAGCAGCACAGCATAACCGACCAGGGCCGCCGCAGGGAAAACCTGCAACAACTGCCGTTGCATATCCTGTAGTGCCGATTCAAGCTGGCCGGCCTGATTGGCCGCAAGCTCCATCTCACGGAGAACGACCCGCGCCTGCTCCACTTCACTCTGAAGATAACCGCCAACCATCTCCACCATGCCCGACTGTCGGCTGACGGCCAGCCCATGAAGCGCCAGACCGCCCAACAGGAGCAGCAGCACCAGACTCAGGGCGACGGCCCGATCCCAACCCAGGCCCTGTTTCAGAAACAGAACCAGAAACAGACTCGGAAGGCCAAAAAGAATCAGATAACCGAGTCCGGTACCCATCCCCATCAGCCCTGCTGCCGCCAGAACCGTAAGGGTCACGATCATCACGGTGGCGCCTACGCCGTGGCGCATGCCCAGATATGCTGCAGGCAGCGGCACCAGCAGGGCTGCCAGGACTCCAAAGGGTACCACCCCGACGGCACTCTGCAAAAGCAGCGTCGCAAGGACGGCGACCATGCATTGGCCGGTTATTGCCGTTAGGTTCACCCTGACCCTCCCGCAGTCGGTTCGGACGCTTTAGTCGAGAGAGTGACTGGTGACAAAGGGCAACAGGGCAATGTTGCGCGCTCGTTTGATCGCTTCACAGACCTTGCGCTGGTGATCGGAGCAGTTGCCGGAAATGCGGCGCGGCACGATCTTGCCCCGCTCGGAGATGAAATAGCGCAGATTGCGAAGTTCTTTGTAGTCGATTTCAAGGGACTTGTCCCCACAGAAACGACAACCCTTGCGACGGGTAAAACGACGACGGAAGGTGGTGCTTTTGCCGCCAGCGGCGGAACTCTTCTGGAAAGCCATAGATAAATTCCTTTTCGAAAATAATGGATGCATCGTCAAAACGCCCTGACCGGGATCGAGCGGCAGCGAGCTGTGTCCCTGCCGCCAGCGAAGTACGCCCGCTGAATCCAGCATGGCGTTTCTGGTTGGGGTTCTGTTGACTTTGAGAAAACATCCTGATTGAAATCCTAGGCGGTCTCTTCTTCCTCGGCCGCTGTTTCTTCGCTCACCTCGGCGTCCGCTTTTGCGACAGCCGCCTTCATCCCTTTGGGTAGCAGAACGGTTTGAAATTTCATCACCTTTTCGTCCAGACGCAGACGCCGCTCAAATTCGGTAATGACCTTGGGCGCGGCATCAAAGACCATCAGCACATAGCTGCCCCGGGCCTGTTTCTTTATCGGGTAAGCCAGCTTGCGAGGTCCCCACTCATCCACTTTGAGGATGTTGGCACCCTGCTCGGTAAGAATGGTTTTGAACTTATCCAGAAGAGCGGCGTATTCGTCGCCGACGACCTCCGGATGGACAATAAAAATGTGTTCGTAGGTACGCATTGTCGAGTCTCTCCTCTCGAGTTATTAGCCCCGAAGTCCGTTCGGAGCAAGGAGTGGGCACCATGCCCGCTTGAAAAGAACTATGTTTAGTACCATAATCAACGCGGGTTGACAATCTTTATTCTTTTCAACCCGCCGCGGTCAGACATTGAAGCGGAAATGCATGACGTCTCCGTCCTTGACCCGGTATTCCTTGCCTTCCAGGCGCATCAGACCTTTTTCCCGGGCCCCGGCTTCCCCTGCGGAAGCGATGTAATCGGCATAAGCGATGACTTCGGCGCGAATAAAGCCCTTTTCGAAATCGGTATGAATGACACCGGCGGCGGCCGGCGCCTTGCATCCGTCGCGAACCGTCCAGGCGCGGACTTCCTTCTTCCCGGCGGTAAAGTAGGTAATCAGCCCGAGCAGTTGATATCCGGCTTGAATCATCCGGTCCAGGCCGGCATGCTGAAGACCGAGTTCGCTGAGAAAATCTCTTTTTTCTTCGGCCTCAAGCTCCGCCAGTTCGGCTTCGATCTTGCCGCAGATGGCCACGAATCCGGCCCCTTCACCCTGTGCATGGGAACGCACCCTGGAGGCAAACTCATGGGTGCCGTCGAGATCGTCTTCCGCCACATTGGCCACATAAAGAACGGGCTTGATGGTAATGAGATGCAGATCGGCGATCACCCGGCAGTCCTCCTCCGACAGATCCAGAGCCCGGGCGGGACGGCCCTGGTTAAGTCCGGCCCTGACCTTTTCCAGCACCTCCATCTCTGCCTGGAGTTTTTTATCGCCGCTTCGGGCCTGCTTCTGGCTCCGCAGCATGCGCCGATCCACCGTGTCGAGATCGGCCAGGTTCAGCTCGGTCTGAATAACTTCAATATCCCGCAGCGGATCAACGGCGCCGTCCACATGGACCACGTTCGGATCCTCAAAACAACGGACAATGTGCGCAATGGCGTCGACCTGGCGAATATTTCCCAGGAACTGATTGCCCAGGCCCTCGCCCTTGCTGGCACCCTTTACCAGGCCGGCGATGTCGACAAACTCGATGGTGGTCGGCAGCACCCGCTGCGGTTGAACCAGCCGGGCCAGAGCGTCAATGCGGGCATCGGGAACGCTGACCACGCCCACGTTGGGCTCAATGGTGCAGAAAGGATAGTTGGCCGACTCGGCGCCGGCCGAGGTGATCGCGTTGAATAAGGTCGATTTGCCGATATTGGGCAGACCGACAATGCCGCATTTAAAACCCATGGTATGTCCCTGAATACAAGAGCCGAAGTACCCCAAAAAAACAACAGGCCGCAAAGAACGATAGCCGGGAAAATTTCCCGGCTATCGTTACCGCAGTATCGTGATGAATCTGACTTAGACCAGCAACGGTGCGATTACCAGCGCCACGACGCTCATCAGTTTGATGAGAATGTTCATTGCAGGTCCCGAAGTGTCCTTGAAGGGGTCGCCGACCGTGTCGCCAACCACGGCGGCCTTGTGCGCCTCACCGCCCTTGCTTTCACCGGCCAGGGAGCCCTTTTCGATGTATTTTTTAGCGTTGTCCCAGGCACCACCGCCGTTGGACATCATCAGCGCCAGCAGAACCCCGGTTACGGTAGCACCGGCCAGCATGCCACCAAGAGCCTCTTTGCCGATGATGAAACCTACCAGAACGGGAGCCGAAACTGCCAGAACCCCGGGAAGAATCATTTCCCGCAAAGCAGCGCGGGCGGAGATGTCAATGCATTTTTCGGGCTCGGGTCTGGCCCCCGGCTTGCCTTCCAAAAGTCCCGGAATTTCCCGGAACTGTCGGCGTATTTCATCGACCATTTTGCCGGCGGCGCGACCGACGGAGGTCATGGTCATGGCACCGATCAGGAAAGGCAGCATGCCGCCGATGAGCAGACCGATGACCACCGCGGGATCAATCAGGTTGATGCTCTGCAGACCCACGGTCGTTGCATAGGCGGAGAAAAGGGCCAGAGCGGTCAAAGCCGCGGAGCCGATGGCAAACCCTTTGCCGATGGCGGCGGTGGTGTTGCCGATGGCGTCCAGGCCGTCGGTGATCTTGCGCACCTCGGGTCCAAGACCGCACATCTCGGAGATACCGCCGGCGTTGTCGGCAATAGGGCCGTAAGCGTCCACTGTCATGGTGACACCGACAGTGGCCAGCATGCCGACGGCGGCAATACCGATACCGTACAGCCCGGCAAAGTAATTGGCGACAAAAATACTGAGGCAGATAATCAGCATCGGCAGGGCACAACTTTCCAGGCCAACGGCCAGACCGTTGATAATGTTGGTGGCGGGACCGGTTTTACTGGCTTCGGCAATCCGCGCCACGGGGCTGCCCGCGGTATAGTACTCGGTAATCTGACCGATGACGATCCCGGCCAGAGTACCGGCCAGGATGGCGTAAAAAATACCGACGCTCAGACCGAAAGCCTGGATGGTGAAGAAGGCAACCACCAGAAAACCGGCGGCGGCGACAAAAGTCGTGTAGTGAAGGGCCTTGGCGGGATCCAGGCCTCTGAGAAATTTCATGGAACCGATGCCCACGATGGAGAAGACCAGTCCCACCATGGCCAGAATCAGGGGCAGGGACATGGCGGCAGCGCGAATGGTCTCGCCGTTGTCGGCACCTCCGCCCAACTGGGCAATCAGTCCGCTGCCGGCAGCGGCGGCAATGGCGATGGTGGCGATAATGGAACCGACATAGGATTCAAAGATGTCGGCGCCCATACCGGCTGTGTCGCCGACGCAGTCGCCGACGTTGTCGGCAATGACACCCGGGTTGCGGGGATCGTCCTCGGGAATACCGGCTTCAACCTTGCCGACCAGGTCGGCGCCGACGTCCGCCGCCTTGGTGTAGATACCGCCGCCGACACGGGCGAACAGGGCAATGGATGAGGCGCCCATGGCAAAGCCGCTGATGTGCTTGGCCGTCTCGGGGCTGCCGAAGAAGATATAGGCCACGCCCACGCCGACCAGCCCGAGAGAAGCAACGGAGAGGCCCATGACGGCGCCGCCATTGAAGGAAATCTGCAGCGCCTTGGCCTGACCTTCCTGGCGGGCGGCCTCGGTGGTCCGGACGTTGGCCCGGGTCGCGGCCTTCATGCCGATGAAGCCGCAGGTCATAGAACAGATCGCGCCGCCAAGAAAAGCAAAGGCGGTCTGAAAGTCCATCCCCATGGCAATCAAAAAGAACACCAGCACGACAAACAGCGCCAGTACCCGGTATTCACGGCCGAGAAAAGCCATGGCGCCGGCATGAATGGAGTCGGAAATCTCCTTCATGCGCTCATTGCCCACAGCTTGGGCCTTAACGACATTGTACATGACGATGGCAATCAGAAAACCGACCGCCCCCAGAATCGGTGCGTACGCTTGCAGTTCCATAGTAAGTACTTCCCTCTCTGAAATTAATGTGAAATATCCCGGCCGTTGAATGCGTTCATCGCCGCGGAAACCCCTTGTTCAAGAAGCATTTCCAGAGCTTCTGCCGCAACCACGAGCAGATCATCCAATTGACTTTTTTCGGCGGGAGAAAATTCACGAAGAACATGGCGCGCCACGTCGTCGCCGGCCGGCGGACGTCCAACGCCGATACGCAAGCGCACGAAATCGCCGCTGCCGAGAGCCGAGACTATGTCCCGCAGCCCGTTATGACCTCCATGCCCGCCGCCAACCTTGACGCGAAGGGTTCCGAAAGGCAGATCGATCTCGTCGTGGATCACAACCAGATCCCCAACCTCCAGCCTGCGGGAGCGCAGGGCCGGGCCGACGCTGGCGCCGCTCCGGTTCATGAAGGTCTGCGGCAACAACACCAGCAGATCCTCGGCGGCGCGACGACCTACACCGTAAATAGCCTGGCAGCCTTTTTTCTTGAGAGCGATATGGGACCGGGCAGCAAACTTTTCCGCCACCATACAGCCGACATTATGCCGCGTTCCCCGATATTCCAATCCCGGATTGCCGAGACCTACAATCATCTTCAAAAGAGCACCGACTAGTCGCTCTCGACTTTACCCGAAGCCTCGGAAGCGACAGCTTCTTCCTCTTCAGCCCCTTCCTCTGCCTCTTCAGCCCCTTCCTCTACCTCTTCAGCCATGCGACCCATAACGGTCAGAATGGTGTAGTTGGATTCATAGGGAACTTCAATACCTTCGGCAAGCTGCAGATCTTCCACATGAACCGTATCGCCAATCGCCAATCCGGACACGTCGATGTCGATGGAAGAAGGAATCACGCCGGGAAGACACACAACTTCCAGTTCGTGGCGAATAACCGACAGGTTTCCGCCCTCCTTTTCACCGACGGACTTGCCCACCGGATGAACCGGGACCATGACGCTGACCTTGGCCGCCAGGTCGATGATCTTGAAATCGGCGTGTAGCAGCTCACCGGAAAGGGCGTCCAGCTGCCGATCCTTGAGAATCACCACCTTGCCGCTGAAAGGGCCCTCTCCTTTGAGAGTCAGCAGAGTGTTCAAGCCGGCCTCGGTCGCCAGCGCCTTGCGCAGCGCTTTGGGATCGACGCTCAGCGCGCAGGCGGGAAAGTCCTTTCCGTAAACGACCGCAGGGACCATTTCCGCACGACGCAGACTCCGGGCGCCCCCCTTGCCGAGCCTATCCCGTGTACTTACCATCAATTCCGCCTGTGCCATATAACCCATCCTCCGTTAGAATAACGATGCCTGTAAGCACCTTTATATTGCTGGAACTTGCCTGAGGCAACACTTCTGCTGCCGGCCTTATACAAAAAGAGAACTGACTGACTCGTTGCCGTGAATCCGCCGAATGGCCTCGGCCAGCAGCTCGGCAACTGACAGCTCCCGCAGCCGGTTGCAGGCTTCAAGCTTGCCCTCCGTCGGAATGGTGTTGGTCACCAGAACCTCCTTAAGCGAACTGCTGCCTATGCGCTCCAGAGCCGGGCCGGAAAGCACCGCGTGGGTCGCGCAGGCGTAGATCTCGGCGGCTCCCTTGCTCTTGAGGGCCTGAGCGGCCTGGCAAAGGGTTCCGGCCGTGTCGATCATGTCGTCAACGATAATGCAAGTCTGCCCCTCAACCTCGCCGATGATGTTCATGACCTCGGAAACGTTGGGACCGCTGCGCCGTTTGTCAATGATGGCCAGACCGGCGTCCAGGCGCTTGGCAAAGGCCCGGGCCCGTTCGGTGCCGCCGGCATCAGGAGAAACCACCACCACCGGTTGTTTGAAGCGTTGGGTAATGGCCCGCAGAATGACCGGAGCGGCATACAGATGATCCACCGGGATGTTGAAAAAACCCTGAATCTGGCCGGCATGAAGGTCCATGGTCAGTACCCGGTCCACACCGGCCGTGGTGATGAGATCGGCCACGAGCTTGCTGGTGATCGGCGTACGCGGCGCCACCTTGCGGTCCTGGCGGGCATAACCAAAATAAGGAATCACGGCGGTAATGCGGGCAGCCGAGGCTCGCTTCAGAGCATCGACCATGATCAGCAGTTCCATGAGATGGTCGTTGGCGGGAGCACAGGTCGACTGAATAATATAGACATCGCCGCCGCGAACATTTTCTCCCACCTCGACCATGATTTCGCCATCGGAAAAAGAACGGACCTTGGCGGCAGCCAAAGGGACCGACAGATGACCGCAAATTTCACGGGCCAGTGAAATATTGGAGTTACCGGAGAAAATTTTGATTTTTTTCACAACGACAATTCCTTGCATGCAGGGACGAAATAACTGCAGGCCATGGACTCCATGACCTGCTGGTTGGAAAAGCCGGCCGGCGAAACGGGCGCCCACGGCACTATGACGGTTGCACGCCGGATTGGTGTCAACCTGTATTGAAAAATGGCTGGGGCGCCAGGATTCGAACCTGGGTATGCCGGAATCAAAATCCGGTGCCTTACCGCTTGGCGACGCCCCAAAAAAATTGCTGCCCTTCAAACGCTGATCGTCCCGACGCCTTGCACCGGTTGTACAACAAACACTTTCCAATCCCGCTTCAATCCCGGCGATTGGGCCGCTCGAAGGGCATCGGCCTGATTGGTGAAGACACCAAAAACGGAGGATCCGCTACCGGACATCAGGGCCCCGGAGGCCCCGGCGGCGAGAAGCACTTCCTTGACCTCGCCGATTTGAGGATGACGGGGAATCGTGACACGCTCAAGATCATTGTGCAGCACAGCAACCGCTTCCTGCGGCGCTCCGGAAAACCGCGGTATTTTAAGGTCTGGCCGTGGCGATGTCAACCGTAAATTTCCGTAAACCCAGGCCGTGGAGACGGCGATTCCGGGATTGACAAGAACATACCAGACCCGGGGCAATCCCACAACTTCTTCCAGGACATCGCCGATACCCGTCGCCCAGGCTGGACGACCAAAAATGAAAAAGGGCACATCCGCCCCCAGAATGACTGCGATTTTTCGCAACGCTTGGTTACCGAGTCCAAGCCCCAGCATCTCGTTCAAACCCATCAACACCGTCGCCGCGTTTGACGAGCCGCCCCCCAATCCGGCGGCGACCGGAATCTGCTTGTCAATCTCAATCTCGACACCGGACTTCACCCCTGCAGCATCGAGCAGGGCTCGGGCCGCTCTGGCGGCAATGTTTTCCTGGTTCGGCTGCAGATCCAGTCCTGCACAGCGGATGGTTATGCCCGGTTTGGAAGAAAGACGCAAGCCGATGCGATCGTACAGGGAAATGCGCTGCATGAGCATCGCCAGTTCGTGGTAACCGTCGGCCCGTTTGCCCAGAACATGCAGACACAGATTAATCTTTGCGGGAGCCAGATAGGTCTTGAGCATGCCCGATGTCACCTTCCATGAAAAATTGCGGCGCAAAAAGTCCGTCTTACCCGCACGGCGATTTTTCCTCACCCGTCGGCACGCAAACAAGCGTATTTCCGGCAGGGTTTTCACGCTCCGGTTGCGGACCCATCTATTAGTAAATCGACCGTTGATTGTCAAGGACAAACAGGCCGTTAAGGGCCCGACGGTTTCTCAAACACCCCTCAGCAGGGTGTCAGGCGTCCTCATGACGCAACCGGACCATGACCTGTTTCATGTCCTCCCAGACCTCCCGCTTGGCGGCCGGATTCCGCAGCAGATAGGCCGGATGATAGGTCGGCATCAGATCGATTCCCGCATAACTCTGCCAGCGTCCCCGCAGTGCACCAATCGGCTCGGAAGTGGCGAGTAGAGTCTGAGCCGAGAAACGGCCGAGGCTGACGATGACCCGGGGCCGAAGAGCGCGCAACTGGCGGCGCAGAAAGGGTTCGCAGGCGGCGATCTCTTCCGGCAGGGGATCCCGGTTTCGCGGTGGACGGCATTTCTGCACATTGCAGATATAAACCCCCTCGCGGGACAGCCCCATGGCGAACAGGATGCGCTCCAGCAACCGGCCGGCCTCGCCGACAAACGGCATTCCCTGGCGATCCTCCTCCCGGCCGGGGGCTTCCCCCACCAGCACCAGCGAAGAGGCCTGATGGCCTTCACCAAATACGATTCGAGTGCGCGCCTCGCTCAGACCACAGCGACGACAGTCTCCCAGATCGGCGCGAATCTCCTCGAGGGTTTCGATGCGGCATGGGCCGCCGATTGACTCCGGTTCCCTTGAGCAGAGAGGCTGCATAAAAGGATCGGGTGCCGTGGAAATCTGCTCGATTCCCAGTCGCTGTAAATCCTCGAGCAGACCCCGTAGCTGGTCCAGAGCGCCGCCTAATTCTTTTTGAAATCTGTCGACCATCGACCTTTACTTCCCGCTTCGGGACGATTATGCTTTAGCCTGGCGTCGCTGTTCGGCAGAGGCCTTCAGCGATCCAGGCCGAGGGTGTCGGTCGCCTGCGAGGGGACCAGGATCTGCTGCGGGACATCCCCCATCGTGACCAACTCGTTTACGAAAAAGTCGCCCCCGAAAACGGGAAGACCATGCCTGCCCTGCTGCTTGCTATCCTTTTATTGCTTTTTCTTCCGTCTCAGGCTCTGGCCTGGGGCATCGGCGTTCACCTGCAGCTCGGTTCTCAGGCTCTGGAATCTCTCAGTCGCCTGCCCGCTACCCTGCAACCCCTGCTCAGCGCCCATCCCTACGATTTTCTCTACGGATTCATCAGTGCCGACATCACTCTGGGGAAAAAATACACCCACTACCTCAAACACTGTCATTCCTGGCGGATCGGCAAGGAAATCCTCGCTGCGGCCCGCACCCACTCCCAGCGGGCCTGCGCCTACGGCTATCTCGGACACCTGGCCGCCGATACCGTAGCCCATTCCTACATGGTTCCCTTCAAGATGATTCGCACCTTCAACACCACCATGCTCAAACATTTTTACTGGGAAATGCGCTTTGAGTCGCGGGTCCCGCCGGAAATCTGGCAGTTGGCCCGGACCGTCGCCCGCCGGGATTTTCGAGCCAACGACACCATGATGAGCGGCGTTTTGTCCCGCACGCTCTTTTCTTTCTCCACCAACAAGCGGGTATTCAACTCCCTGCTTCTGTTGAGCCGGGTACAGCGCTGGCAGGGGATGCTTCAATCCCTTGGCGAGCAATCGAAATACACCCTGGACGAGGAGAGTCTGCAGGATTATCTGCTGCTGGCCCGGGAAGCGACCGAGAGCGTGCTCACCCACATGGAGAACAGTCCCTACTGGAAGGCCGACCCGGCCGGCGAACGGGCCATTTACGCCGCCGGTATTCTCCGCAAGAATCTGAACCTTTTGTGGCTGGACGGCAAGTTGCCCGAGGCCGAGGCGCAGCGCCTGCTGCGCCAGCTCAAACAACGCTTTCGCCAGGGAATTACCAACCCCGAGTCGCTTCTCGACCTTCTCGCCGGCTACTGAGAAGTCCCGGTTTTCCCAAGTTTCAGAGCACGATCCAGGAGCTGATGGGCCAGCTGATCCTTGCTCATTTGCGGCAGTTCCTCCTCTGTTCCGTCCCGATAGATCAGCCGTACCACATTGGTCTCGACACCGAAGCCGGCCCCTTCGACGGTCAGATCATTGGCCACGATAAGGTCGAGGTTTTTCTCCTCCAGTTTGCGCCGGGCATGTTCTCCCAGGTGTTCGGTTTCAGCGGCAAAGCCGACCAGCAAACGATCTCCCGGCAGACGACCCAGTTCGGCCAGGATGTCGGGGTTGCGCCGCAATTCCAGCACCAGGGACGGTTCTTGGCCCTTCTTGAGCTTCTGCGGGTGCCGGAAGGCAGGACGAAAATCGGCGACCGCGGCCGTTTTGAAGACCATGGAACAATCCTTCACCAGCGCCATGACCCGGGCATGCATCTCCCGGGCGCTGATCACGCAATGCAGTTCAACGCCGGCCGGGGCGGGCCGCTCCACCGGGCCGGACACCAGGCGAACCCGGGCGCCCCGCTCGGCAGCGGCCCGGGCAATGGCGTAGCCCATTCTCCCCGTGGAATGGTTGCTCAAAAAACGCATCGGGTCCAGCTCTTCGCGGGTCGGGCCGGCCGTCACCAGCAGGGTCTCGCCGACCAGATCCCGGGGGCCCAGAAGGCTTCGGGTCAGATCGAGGATGGCCTGAGGCTCCGGCATCTTGCCCTGCCCCTCCCAGCCGCAGGCCAGCATGCCGGTGGCGGGCTCCATGATCTGCACACCAAACTCCCGCAGCTGCGCCACGTTGCGCCGGCAGATGGGGTCCTCCCACATGTTACTGTTCATGGCCGGCACCAGCAGTCGCGGTGCCTTGCAGGCCATGGCGGTGGTGGTGAGCAGATCGTCGGCAATGCCGGCGACCATTTTGCCGAGCAGGTTGGCGGTGGCCGGAGCAACCACCAGCAGGTCGGCCCGATCCGCCAGGGAAATGTGGCCGATTTGCTGTTCCTGCACCAGATTGAAGAGTTCCAGAAAAACCGGTCTTCCGGACAGGGCCTGAAAGGTCAGCGGCGTGACAAACTCCCGGGCCGCCGCCGTCATGACCACCGAGACCCGCGCTCCGGCCTTGACATAGAGGCGCACCAGTTCCGCCGCCTTGTAGGCCGCGATCCCGCCACAGACACCGAGAACGATCTCTTTTCCTTCAAGCATGGTTTCCTCGACTTCTCGTTTCATCCAACCTTGGTGCTCTCGCAAAAACCCATGAGATGGCTAGGCAAAAATTTTGACCTGCAAGGCTTGGTGCTTTTTCAGGGGCGAAGGCATACATTGGGTATGTCGAGGTGCTGAAAAAACGCCGTAACGCCGTAGGACGGACTTTTTGCGACGCCATCAACCTTCAGCGCAGAAACGGATTGCTGCGCCGCTCACGACCCACGGTCGTTTCCGGCCCGTGACCGGGGCATACGACAATCTCATCGGGCAGGGTGAGAATCCGCTTGCGCAAGGCCATCACCAGGGCACCATGATCTCCCGAGGGCAGATCGGTACGACCGATGGAACCGGCGAACAGGCTGTCCCCGCAGAACAACCGGCCCTCGCCGAGCAGGCAGATACCCCCAGGGGAATGCCCGGGCACATGGATCACTTCGAAGAGGTATTTGCCCAGTGCGATGTGATCCCGGTCCCGTAACAGCCGAGTGGGCTCCGGAGAAGAGGGCACCGACCGGCAACCGAAGCAGGGGGCATGATCCGGCGCTCCCTGCAAAATCGCAAGATCGGCCTCATGGATCATCAGCTCGGCCGCCGTCGCCTCGATCAGCTCCCGGTTACCGCCGACGTGATCGAAGTGTCCGTGGGTATTCACCACCGACTTAAGAACGAGTCCCTTTTCCTCAAGAATCTCCAGGATACGCTTTGCTTTTCCACCGGGATCGATCACCATCGCCTCGCCGCAGTCCGCACAGCCGAGCAGATAACAATTGGCTTTCAACTCCCCGGTCACCAGTGATTTTACCCACAAGCTCATTCTTCGTCTCCCTTTTCAAGTTGCGCAAACAGGTTCAGGGTCTTCTCCTGCAACTGGTCCGCCAGGCTGGCACTCAGGGTCCGCTCCCTGTTCGCCGGCGGCCTGATTTTCTCCCGGGGGCTGTGCTCCTCAGGCGGCGGCGCCGGCGACCCGGAGGGCGATGCCGGCACAGCACTCGACGGACCCTCCAGGTCATCCTCCGACAGTTCCCCGTTCTCCCTGTAGAAGTAACGGTCGTAGATGCGATGATAGGCGGTCCATCCGGAACCGTTGCCCATCTCTTTCTGCAGATGGGTCTGGACGCCGTTGATCTTGCTGTCGAGATCGTCGAGGTAATTGAGAATCACCGCTTCCAGGGTTTTGGGCCGCTTGGGCGATCCGTACTCGTACTGACCGTGGTGGGACAGCAGCAGGTGTTTCAGCACAAGCGCCGCCGCCGGGGGGAAGTTTTCCAGGCTTCGCAGCCGGTTTTCGACCATCTCCACTCCCATAACGATATGCCCGAGCAGTTTGCCGGGATCGGTATAGCCGAAGGATCGCTCATAGGAGAGTTCGGCGGTCTTGCCGATATCGTGCAACAGGGCACCGGTCACCAGCAGATCGCGCTGCAGCCCTGAATAACGGCAACAGATGTCGTCGGCCAGTTGTGCCACGGCCAGAGAATGCTCCAGCAGTCCTCCCAGGTAGACATGATGGATGGACTTGGCCGCCGGCGCTCGGGAATAAAGCCGCAAAAATTCCTCATCGGCCAGAAAATCCTCCATCAGCGCCCGGTAGTGGGGGGCCTTGAGACCGGCAACCCATTGCCGTAACTCGGCGATCATCTCTTCCAGCGGCCGCCGGCAAACCGGCAGATAGTCGCTCAGATCCACATCCTGCTCGGGAACCTTCTTCAGCCGCTGCACGATTAACTGCATTTTACCAAGGTACACACTGGCTTTTCCGGCCACCGCAACGAAATCGTCCTTTTCAAACAAGGCGGACAATTCCTCGACCCGTTCCCAGATTCGCCCTTCGATTTCACCGGTGCGATCCATCAGTTTCAAGGTCATGTAGGGCTTGCCGTTGCGGGCCATGGCGGTCACTTTATCCCGCACCAGAAACTGGCCCTCCACCTGATCCCGCTCTCCGATCTGTTCTACATAAAGTTCTTTCAACAATGACTCCTGTCGGTTGCTGTCCCTGCAATCTGCTCGGCGGCCTGAAGACCGTCCAGAGCCGCACTCATGATCCCTCCCGCGTATCCGGCCCCCTCGCCCACCGGGTAAAGCCCTCTGTGGTTGAGGGCCTGACCGTCTTGCCGCCGCAGAACCCGACAGGGAGCGGAGGTGCGGGTCTCCACGCCGACCAGGGTGGCTTCGGCGGTAATGAAGCCCCGCATGCGCCGTTCAAACCGGGGCAGCGCCCTGCGCAGGCCTGTAGCCACAAAGGACGGCAGCACCTCCTGCAGGTCCCACTCCCGAACCCCGGGACGACAGCTGGACAGAACCGGGCCCCGGCCCCGGCCAAGGAAAGCCAGCAGATTCTGTGCCGGAGCATGAAAATCACCGCCGCCGGCTTCAAATGCCGCCCGTTCCCAGCGACGCTGAAAACGTACTCCGGCCAGGGCATCGGCGGCACCGAAATCTTCGGGCCGAACCGCCACTACCAGGGCGCTGTTGCTGAAACAGCCGTTGCGCAGCCGGTTGCTCATACCGTTCACCACCAGACCCTGCGGTTCGGAAGCAGCCACCACCACTTCCCCGCCGGGACACATGCAAAAAGAGTAGATGCCCCTGTGCGTCTCCGGATCGTTGTAGGCCAGGGCATACTCGGCGGCAGGCAGGCGCGGATGACGAGCCTGTCCGAACTGAATCTTGTTGATCCTTTCCACCGGATGTTCGACGCGCAGACCGACGGCAAAAGCCTTGCTCTCCAGGGCGACTCCCCGACGGAGCAGCATTTCATAGGTATCCCGGGCACTGTGTCCGGTCGCCAGCACCAGACTGTCACAGTCCAGTTCCCGGCATCCATTCAGCACCGCCCCCCTGAGACCTTCAGGACCCAGATTCAGATCTGTGAGACAGGTACCAAACCGAATTTCCGCCCCCAGCCGCAGCAACTCCTGCCGAAATCTGATCAGTACCAGGCGCAGACGATCGGTTCCCACATGGGGTTTGGCCTGGGTCAGGATCTCCTCGCCGGCCCCGAAACCAACCAGGGTCTGCAGCACATAAGGCCCCCAGGGATGTTTGACCCGGGTATTGAGCTTGCCGTCGGAAAAGGTCCCGGCCCCGCCTTCGCCAAACTGAATATTGCTGTCCGGATCGAGCAGACCGGTGGCACGAAACCGCCTGACGGCGGCGACCCGCCCTTCCACCGCCTCACCTCGCTCGATCAGAGTCACCTGAAATCCGTGACGCAACAAGCTCAAGGCGGCAAACAGGCCCGCAGGCCCCATCCCGACCACCAGAATTCGCCGGTCTCGGCGGCGAAAAACGATTTGCGGCAGCGGTGGCGGCTGCCAGGGACTCAGGCGGTGGTTGTGGGCCTGACGAGCCAGCAGCGCCTCTTCATCGGCCACCTCAAACACCACCGTAAAGACCCGCAGCACCGCGGATTTGCGTCGGGCGTCAACGGCCCGGCGCAGAATCCTGAAATTGCCCAGTTCACTCTGTTGCAGCCCCAGTTCAGCGGCGACCTTTTCCGGCAGCGACTCTTCCCCCTCCTTCAGCGTGAGGGACACTTCGCGCAACTGCACTGCCATAGGAAGTTCCTCACCGCACACTGGGCCGGCGTACTGAAACGCAACGGCTTGAAAAAGGGGGGTTCATGGCCTGGCTGACAATAGAACGCCTGGCCTGGGGTATGTTTGGCTTCGCCATCCTGCGGGAAACTTTTTGCGAACGCCTCGATCCTGAAAAATCCCCTCAGGAAGCGGGGAAATCGATGTCAAAAATCGCCCCCTGACCTGCCTCGCTGGTAACCTTGATGTGTCCCTGATAGGTTTTGACGATCCGCAGCACCACGGATAATCCAAACCCCGTTCCTCGGGGTTTGGTGGTAAAAAAGGGATCAAAGATACGAGCCAGGTTCTCGGCGGGTATGCCGCTGCCGGTATCACGAACCTGAATTCGAATTCTTCCCCCCTCTCCGCTCAGCCGCACACCGAGCCGGCCGCCGGTCTTCATTTCATAGATGGCGTTGGCGAACAGGTTGGTAAAAATCTGCTCGACCTCTTCCGGGTCCGCCAGCATGGGCGGCAGTCCAGACTCGAGATCCCGGTCCAGCACAATGCCGTTGGCCTTCAGTTGCGGTTCAAAACCGGCCAGAACGCTCTCGATAACCTCACCGAGACAAACCTCCTGTGCCGTTCCCCGGGAACGCCCGCTGGCCTCCAGCAGCTTCATCAGAATACTGTCGATCCGGTCCACTTCGCCCAGCAAGCGTTCCACATAACCGAGCTTTTCCGGATCCTGGGCCAGCACCGGCTTAAGCATCTGCCCAAAAAGACTGATGACGTTGAGCGGGTTGCGTATCTCGTGAGCCATTCCGGCAGCGAGGTGGCCGAGAGAAGCCAGCTTTTCGGCCTGCAGCACTTCGGCATGTGCCTGCTCCAGTTCCCGGGACTTGGCCGAGACCCGGCGTTCCAGTTCCCGGCTCCATTGTTCAATCTCGCCCAGCAGCTTCTCCCGCTCCTGGCGCAGTTCACGATTGTGTATTTCTATCCGCCGAACGCGCAGAACATTCTCGATGCGGTCGATGAGGTCCTGATTGCCAAAGGGTTTGGAAATATAGTCCGCTGCGCCGGCCTTCATCGCCTCCACCGCAATCTTTTCATTGCCCTGGCCGGTCAGCATTATGACATAGGTGTCGGGAAAATCCCGCCGCACAGCCTGCAGGATAGTCATGCCGTCACTGTCGGGAAGCATGTAATCGAGAAGCACCAGACAGGGCCGATCCGACCGCAGGCGAGCCAGGCACTCCTCGCCGCTGGCGGCGGTGAGAACCTCGTAGCCACGGTCGGTCAGAAGCAGACGGGCCAGTTCGAGAATCAGCGCCTCGTCGTCGACAATCAGTATTTTCCCGGACATCACCGCTCCTTCGCGGGGAGACCGCACCCTGCCTCCCGATGCGGGCTAGCATACCCTTCGGAGTGGCTGTTTTGCAAGGACAAAGCCCGGTCCAAAGACCGCTGTAAAGGACTCTCGGCGCGGAAGGTTTTCAGCAGCTCAAAGCACAAAAGCAGCCTGCGGGCTGCTTTTGTAAAAAACGTTTGAGGCCGGAAGGTCCCGAAGGAGCAAGGATCCTATTCGGGGCAACGCACGGTCATGACCGGGACGGGGGACTTGCGGACAACCTTCTCTGCGGTACTGCCGAACAGCACGTGATCCAATCCGCTGCGTCCATGGGTTCCCATGACGATCAGGTCCGCCGAAACCTCATCGGCCTTCTTGATAATTTCGTCATAGGGAACACCGGGCACGATGGAAGAATCATAGCGGTCGTAATCCGCCAGGTTCTTTCGACAGAACTTGTCCATCATTTTACGGGCGCCCTGCTCAATTTCCTCCTCCAGGCTTTCAAAGGAGATGTGCGGCACATAGAAACCCCGCAGATCCACAGGCTCGTTGATGACATGAATGATCACCAGCAGAGCCTCGTATTTGATGGCGAGATCACGGGCGTACTCAAAAGCAAAGGACGAGCTTTCCGAAAAATCCGTCGCAAACAAAATGGTCTTGAATTCTTTCATGGGGCCTCCATAATAAATAAATCGGTCACTTCTCACAGCCGACTCCGCAGGCATTCCGGAACCGGCACAATCCACCAGATCAGTGGGTGGTTTTAACCACCCTCTGTTTTTTCAGCATCTTTTTCATCACAAGCCGCAACTCTTCCAGCTTGATGGGCTTGTTGATATATTCGTAGGCGCCGAGGTCGATGGCCTCCAGGTAGGAGTCGACACCGCCGTGGGCCGTCACCATGATAAAACGGGTGCCGGGGTGATTGCGGTTGAGTTCGCGCAGCAAGGAAATCCCGTTCATCTCCGGCATCTGCAGATCGCTGATGACCACATGGACCTGCTGCCGCTGCAGAAAATCGAGAGCCTCACGACCGTTGGCCACGCTGTGCACCCAATAGCCGTCCAGCTCCAGAATCTTGCTCAGACCCAGACGGGCGTTTTCCTCGTCATCCACCACCAGCACTCTACGCTCTCGCTGTCTCACAACCACACCCCCGGTCCTTCTGGTCTGGAAAAAGTCTACCATTCGGGGCAGGGCTGTCAAGCCGCTTCCTTGTCACCGCCAGCACAAGAAAATCTTATGATTCCAATCACTTGTTGTTCATAAACTGGTCTTGCGAAAAGAGCGGATCAAGCAGCAGGCTGCCAGAAGGCCAGCAGCTGGCCAATCAGCTCGGCCAGGGTCTCGGCGCCGTTGCTGCCGGCCGCCAGCACTTCCCGGTGACTGAGAGGCGATGGACTCAGTCCTGCCGCACGGTTGGCGACGAAAGAGAGGGCCGCCACCCGCATGCCCAGATACTTGCCAAAAATCGCCTCGGGCACCGTGGACATGGACACGGCATCAGCGCCGAGACGTTCCAGTGCCCGCACTTCGGCAGGCGTTTCGTAGCAAGGTCCCGAAACCGCTGCCAGCACTCCCGGAGCCAGGTCAACGCCTCGCTGCCGGGCAAAAGCCTGCAGCGCCGGCACATAATCCTGTTCGTACAGTCGGGAAAGATCCAGGAAGGGATCGTCGGACTCACCCCGCAAGGGATTGTCGCCCTGCAGGTTGATGTGATCACAAACCGCCATGAAGCTGCCCGGCACAAGATCGTGACGAATGCCGCCCACGGCGTTGGTCAGCAGCAGGCTGTGACAGCCCAACAGCCGGGCAACCCGCACCGGCACACAGACCTCCCGGGCTTGCAGGCCCTGGTAGAGGTGAAAGCGGCCGAGGAAAAAAAGCACCCGCCAGCTTTGCAATCGCCCGACCAGCAATTGGCCGGCGTGACCGGCCACCCGAGCCCTGGGAAAACAGGAGAAACC
>SLLR01000097.1 GCA_007134025.1 Desulfuromonadaceae bacterium
TGGCTTTGCTGAAGAAGCACGAACATAGCGGTCGTCCCCTTGGGGAGGTTGCGTTCGTCGAGCACCTGCATCAGGAGATGGGTCGCCTGCTTCGACCGGCCAAGCGTGGCCCGAAACCAAAGAAAAAGATGCCAGCTACAACCATATCCTGCACCAGGCCAGCAATGCGGCTCGCACCGGTTCCGGCACCCTCCGGAATTCCCTAGATATTGTATCCCTGTACCCGGTCTCCAAATACGTCAACAAGGCCGGGAACGAAGGGAAGAAGTGCGGCGCGTTCTTTGAGCATCCTCCGCCGCTATGGATGCCTGCCAGATCTGCAGAATGACGCCGTACAGACCGTATTGCAGTGGGCCGTGGCACTGTTGGCGATGTGGAGTCAATGAGGTATTCACAACCGAGTCCCTTTTGATGGCGAGACACTATGTGTCCAGCCGGTTATGATTTACAATTTGTCAAAAGTTCGCCACTCACTGGCCACGAAAGACAGAATGGGGGGTATTAAGTTGAAAAAATTTGTTCTTCCTTTCGGTGTGTGCTTGTTGTCGGGAAGCGGTATGTTCTTCATTTTTTCAGGAACTGATCAAAGGTTGTCACCATGGGGTGGAAGCTTATGGGAGTTAGATCCCTTTATGATTGGAGCTGGAACAGCGTTGATTATTGGAGCCGTATTGCTATACATAAATAGAAAAAAATAGTTATTCCAATAGGTTTTCGCTGGTTTGGCTCATATTAGATAAAAAAAACCCGCTGATCTAGCGGGTTTCCTGTTTAATCTGGACTGTATCGGATGTGCTAATGGTGCCGAAGGCGAGACTCGAACTCGCACGACCTTTCGGTCACCGCCCCCTCAAGACGGCGTGTCTACCAGTTCCACCACTTCGGCCGAGAACGGGTTGTTTTATACTGTTTTATCGCAGGCCTGTCAATATGAATATGGAGAAGGGACAAATTATTCAGCAGGCTCGGGTACGACCGGATCGACCGCGTTTGGAACATCGGGCACAGTGACTGGGACCGTGGTCTGAACAGCCGTTTCGGGCATGATGCTTTTCGGTCCGGACCGGGCGTAATAATAGGCCAGAAACAGGCTGGTGAGCATGAAGATCACCGCTGCGCCGGTCGTAACCTTGCTCATGAAGCTCTGGCCGCCGGTGGCGCCAAAGACGGTCTGACTGGCTCCGGCGCCGAAAGTGGCGCCGATGTCGGCACCTTTGCCGCCTTGGAGCAGAACGATGGCGATCAGGGCAAAGCAGACGATAACGTGAATTATCAACAGCAGGGTGCTCATGAACAGTCAATCTCCTTGATTGGTTATGATAGAAGCGTGAAACCTACCATAATCAAGCCCGCCTGAAAAGGATAAAAGTCGCTGACAACTCAGACTCTGCCGAACCGTGCAATCTGAATAAAGCTGGCAGACTGAAGGCTTGCACCCCCCACCAGGGCCCCGTCGATATCCGGTTGCGCCATCAGCCCGTCGATGTTCTCGGGGGTGACACTGCCGCCGTAAATGATGCGAGTGCTGTCGGCCACAGCCTGTTCAAAGTGTGTGGCAAGAAAGTCGCGGATAAACCGGTGGGCTTCCTGGGCCTGCCCGGAGCTTGCGGTCTGGCCAGTCCCGATAGCCCAGACCGGCTCGTAAGCAACAACCAGACGGGCCATGCTGGTGCCGTCGATACCGGCCAGTCCTTTCCGAAGTTGCTCTTCCAGAATCTTGAAGGTTTGGTTGTCCTTGCGCTCCTGAAGGGTTTCGCCGATGCATAAAATTACCCGCAGACCCTCTTCCAAAACTGCTTTGACTTTGCGGTTGATGAATTCGCCGGTTTCGCCGAACAGTTGACGGCGCTCGGAATGACCGACGATTACCGCAACACAGCCTGCGTCCCGCAACAGCCTTGGAGATATTTCGCCGGTAAAGGCGCCTTGCGCCGGATAGCAGTTCTGGCCGGCCAAAAGGACGGAACTGTTGTTCAGGGCTTCGGCAAGAACAGACAGGGCGGTAAAGGGTGGGGCGAGAATAATTTCGACATTTGCCGCTTTCGAGAGAGCGGGCTTGAGATCCTGCGCAAAAGCCAGGGCTTCATCGATGGTTTTATTCAGTTTCCAGTTGCCGGCGATAATGGGTGTTCGCATGGGGTCTCCTGGTTTTTGCAACGCCATCAGATTTTGTCGCTGAGAACCGCTATTCCGGGCAGCTCCTTGCCTTCCAGAAACTCCAGAGACGCGCCGCCACCGGTAGAGATGTGGGTCATCCTGGCGGCGAGACCGGATTGATTGATCGCGGCCACAGAATCGCCTCCGCCTATGATGGTCACCGCGTCGGAGTCGGCCAGCGCACGGGCTACGGCAAAGGTTCCCTTGGCAAAGCGGGGAAATTCAAAGACCCCCATCGGTCCGTTCCACAGAACGGTCCCGGCCCTGGAAAGGATCTCGGCGTATTCAGCCGCCGTATCCGGACCGATGTCAAGAGCCATGCAGTTATCGGGAAAATCGCTGTTGCCGACAATCCGACATTCGGCGTCTGCGCTGAAGTCCTCTGCGGCCGCATGATCCCGGGGCAAAAGCAAGCGTACACCTTTTTGCTCAGCCTGCTGCAGAAGCTCGCCGGCCAACTCGATTCGGTCCTCTTCAACCAGTGATTTGCCCAGGCTGAATCCCTTGGCACGGAGAAAAGTATAAGCCATGCCGCCGCCGATCAGAAGAGAGTCCACCTTGTTGAGCAGGTTTTCGATGGCTGGCAGCTTGTCGCTGACCTTGGCGCCGCCAATTACCGCAACCAGTGGCCTTACGGGTTCGGAAACCGCCTGACCCAGATAGCGGATTTCTTTTTCGATCAACAGGCCGGCGGCCGCCGGCGACAGCAGACGGGCCACGCCGACAGTCGAGGCATGGGCCCGGTGTGCGGTCCCAAAGGCGTCGTTGACGTAGAGTTCGGCGAGCCCGGCCAACTGCCGGGCAAATTCAGGATCGTTTGTGGTTTCGCCGGCGTGAAATCGAACATTTTCCAGCAGCATGAGCTGGCCATCCTTGAGGGATTCGGCCTGTTTCAAGACCGCAGGTCCCACGCAGTCCGCAGCCATGAACACAGGACGGCCGAGAAGCCTTTCCAGTTGAAAGGCGACCGGTGCGAGGCTGAACTCAGGTTTGGGCTGGCCTTTGGGGCGGCCCAGGTGGGAAGCCAGAATCAGACGACCACCCTGGTCAAGAATGTACTGCAGGGTGGGAAGGGCGGCGACGATCCGACTGTCATCACTGATGCGGCCGTCGCCGTCAATGGGGACGTTGAAGTCAACCCGACAGAACACCCGCCTGCCTTGAAAATCGAGATCCCTGATAGTCATCTTGTTCCACATAAGACATGTCTCCCGTAAGAGGTCTGTAGGGCACGGGCAGGATCACCGCCTGCGGCCATCGAAGATTGTTGTCTTGCCCTGCGGTCATCATTTGCGGCAAATGTGCTGTAGAAGGTCGACAACCCGGTTGGAATAGCCCCACTCATTATCATACCAGGAAAGCACCTTGACCAGGTTGCCGCCTATAACGTTGGTCGACAGAGAATCCACAATTGATGAAGCGGGATTGCCCTTGAAGTCAACAGAAACAAGGGGTTGGTCGCAGTATTCGAGAATATTTCTGAGGTTTTCCAGAGAGGCCTGCCGCAGACTGTCATTAACTTCAGCAATGCTGGCGTCCCGTTCCGTTTCCACGACCAGAGAGATCAGGGAAACGTTGGGTGTCGGTACCCGTACCGAAATGCCATCCAGTTTGTCCTTGAGGGCGGGCAGAACCCGGGATACCGCGCGGGCGGCCCCAGTTGTGGTCGGAATCAGCGACAAGGCAGCGGCCCGGGCGCGACGAGGATCGGCATCGAGGTGGTCGAGAACCTGCTGGCCGTTGGTATAGGCATGGACAGTGGTCATAAAGCCTTTAATAATGCCAAAACGTTCCATCAGGACTTTCGCTACCGGTGCCAGACAGTTGGTGGTACAGGAAGCATTGGAGATAATGCGATGCTGCTTCGGATCGAAGGAATTTTCATTGACACCCATGCACAAGGTCACATCAGGGTCAACGCCCGGTGCGGTAATAATCACCCTGGAAGCACCGGCCGTGAGATGCCGACCGGCGGATTGGCGATCGGTAAACAATCCGGTTGCCTCAATTGCCACATCGATGTTCAATTCCTTCCAAGGCAACGAAGACGGGTCAGAATGTTGAAGGAGGGCGATTTTCCGACCATCGACCATCAGCAGGTCGTCCTCCATGGTTACGCGGGCATCAAAAATTCCGTGAATCGAGTCGTATTTTAACAGATGGGCCAGGGAAGAGGCGTCGCCCGAGTCATTGATGGCAACGATGTCCACATCATCCCTTGACCAGGCCGCACGAAAAATGCTGCGGCCGATGCGCCCAAAACCGTTGATTGCCACCTTTATTGCCATGTTCACACTGCTCCGCGCCCTCGAAAACCGGGGCTGTTTATTATCTCAAAGAAAAAAACCTTTTTATTTCGAATATTTATATTGATTTATTGAATTTTTTCAAAGGAAAATAATAGCGAATAGGTTCAGACACGTCAACCGGTTTTGGGCAGCAGCTTTTGTTTTCGGGGCATATGATCTGTTGTACTTTGGACCCTGTTGTGCTATGAAAAGACCGCCTCTTGCGAGTGCTTTTTTCACCAGCAGCCAGCAAGACTTTCTGCAGGGCCTTTTTATCGACACACACTGCAAACAACCTGACCCCACCCGGGACCAATCGATGGCTCAGGATGGTGGCTACTCGTTCAGGCTGCTTTCACGACCTGTTTTTTTGCGGGCCAATCGATTTTCTGCTGTGCCGATTTTCTTTCACCGGACAATTCGATTACTTTAACAGTTTATTGAAATCCTGCCGTGCCAAAGTACTTTCCGTTTGGCGGCTGCAATCATGCCCCGCAAGGTCCGCTTTTAATTTGAATCGCCGGACTCTCGTACACGACGGGCGTTGATACAAGGGTCTGCCATACCGAGTTGACTCCTGTGAATTGAGTGCTGTTTTCGAACGGACCAGGGAGACTGTCTTTTGCGAATCTGTTTGTTGGCCAGCGGCAGCAAAGGCAATGCAGTACTGGTGGAATCCGGGGAGTCACGATTGCTGATTGACGCCGGTCTGTCTGCCAGGGAGTTGCATCGCCGTCTGCAGATGATACAGGCTGGTGGAGAAGCTCTGAACGGGATTCTGATATCTCATGATCACGGCGATCATTGTCGGGGTCTGGGACCACTGGTCCGACGTTACCGCCTGCCGGTATTTGTTCACCATCGTACCCGAATGGCATTGCCGAACCCCGGACGCCTAGACGATTGCCGCGAGTTTGACGAAGGTAGTGTTTTCACTTTTCGGGACGTGGAGATTGAGACTGTCCCTCTGACCCACGATGCGGCAGAGACGGTGGGTTACATTATCCAGACTGCTTCAGGAAAGGTCGGCGTTCTTACCGACCTGGGCTGCAGCACACGCTTACTGGTCGAGAGATACCGACACTGTCGGGTTCTGGTCCTTGAGTTCAACCATGATACGCAGATGTTGCGGGACGGCCCCTATCCCTGGCATCTTAAACAGCGGATAAAGGCTTCCCATGGACATCTGTCCAACGAGCAGGCAGCCGAATTGCTGTCAGATCTGGCCTGGGACGGTCTGGAAGCGGTCTTTTTGGCCCATCTGAGTGAAACCAATAATTGTCCGCAGCGGGCTTTGGCCTGCGCTCGCCAGGCATTGAGCGGACAGAACCGCTGCAGCCCGCAGTTAGTCATCGGAAGCCAGGAACGGCCCAGTCTCTGTTTTGTGGCCGATTAAAGAGGATTTTGCTTGTCGTGACACCACAGTTGTTCGTCGGTGCAAAGACCTGAGCTTGATGCTTCTGCAAAAACTCTCAGGATAGCGAAGCTGAACTTTTTGCGACGCCACCAAGTTTACCAAGGAGCAGGATATGGCCTGGAGAATCGAAGTTGGACTCAAAGACGGTGTTCGCGACGCTCGTGGAGAGCGGGTGCGGCGTGAAATAGCCGAACACCTTGGCATTCATCTCGAGGGTGTGCGTACCATCGATGTCTACACCGTCGACGCGGATCTCAGCCGGGAACAGGTTAAGGCGGCAGCGGAAGGGCCGTTTTCTGACCCGGTCATACAACATGCGGCCATCGGCAGCCCGCTGGCCGAAGATTTCGACATGCTGATCGAGGTCGGTTTTCGGCCCGGTGTCACCGACAACGTCGGTCGTACTGCCAAGGAGGCCTTGCGTTACCTGTTGGGCCGCCCGCTGGACGATGACGAGGGGGTTTATACGTCGGTGCAATACCTGCTTAGGGGCCGGATTGATGGTGAACTGGCAGAACGCATCGCCTCGGGGTTCCTGGGTAATGGCCTGATCCAGCGCTGGGAAATTATCCCGGCAGCGGACTTCGACCGCAGCAGGGGAGTGCCCGTCAGTGTGCCCCGAGTTGTCAGCAACAGCGAGATCCGGGTTCAACACATTGATCTGAACGTAAGCGATGATGAGCTGATGCGTATCAGCCGGGAAGGGGTTCTGGCACTTAACCTCGAAGAGATGCGTTGCATTCAGGCCTTTGCTTCAAACCCGGCAACCACCCGGGCCCGGCAGGCCGTCGGCCTCGACGGCTTATTGACCGATGTGGAACTGGAAGCTCTGGCCCAGACCTGGAGTGAACACTGCAAACACAAAATTTTTGCTGCCCGCATCGAGTATGATGACGGTCAGGGTAACCGGGAGACTATCGACTCCCTGTTCAAGACGTTTATTGTCGGCGCCACCCGAAAAATTCGTCAGGACAAGGGCGCAGGGGATTTTTGCCTTTCTGTGTTCAAGGACAACGCCGGGGTGATTCGGTTCAACGACGAATGGAGTCTGGTGTTCAAGGTTGAAACCCACAATTCACCCAGCGCTCTGGATCCCTACGGCGGTGCCCTGACCGGCATAGTCGGGGTTAACCGGGACCCCTTTGGCACCGGGATGGGCGCCCGCTTGCTGTTCAATACCGACGTGTTCTGTTTTGCGTCACCTTTCTACGATCAGCCGCTGCCTCCTCGTCTGCTACATCCCCGGCGGATTTTCGAAGGGGTTGTGGAAGGGGTTGAACACGGTGGCAACAAAAGCGGTGTTCCAACGGTCAATGGTTCTATCGTTTTTGACCCGCGTTTCGCGGGTAAGCCCCTGGTCTACTGCGGCACCGCAGCCTTGATGCCGGCACTGCTGCACGGTCAGCCCGGGCACGTCAAAAAGGCCCTGACCGGCGATCGCATCGTCATGGTGGGCGGACGTATCGGCAAGGACGGCATTCACGGTGCCACTTTCTCGTCGGAAGAACTGCACGAAGGCTCGCCGGTGACGGCGGTGCAGATCGGCGATCCCATTACACAGAAACGAATGTTTGATTTTCTGCTGATTGCTCGGGATCGAGGGCTGTACAATTCCATCACCGACAACGGGGCCGGTGGACTGTCGAGTTCGGTGGGTGAAATGGCGGAGGACACGGGCGGATTCAAGATGCACCTGGACCGGGCGCCGCTTAAATACCCCGGCCTGCAGCCCTGGGAGATATTGATTTCCGAAGCCCAGGAACGTATGACGCTAGCGGTGCCGCCAAAGCATGTAGCCGAGTTTGTCGCCCTGGCGGCTGAGATGGACGTAGAAGCTACCGACTTGGGCCAGTTCACCGATTCAGGCTATTACCATTGCCTCTACGATGACGAGACGGTGTGCTATCTGCCCATGGACTTTGTTCATGACGGCGTCCCTCAACTGGTCTTGAAAGCCCGCTGGGAGGATCGAGGCCATCGGGAGCCGGTGTTTCCTCGGCCTCAGAATCCGGGGGCTATCCTGAAAGTTCTGCTGGGTCGTCTCAATATCTGCTCGAAAGAAAGCGTGGTGCGCCGCTATGACCACGAGGTTCAAGGAGCGACCGTGCTCAAACCCCTGGTGGGAGTGGCCAACGATGGACCTGCCGACGCGGCCATGATTCGCCCGCTGCCCGATTCTTTCGAAGGCATCGTGGTGGCTCACGGCATCTGTCCGCGCTACAGCGACATCGACACCTATGACATGATGGCCTGTGCTATCGACGAAGGGTTACGTAACTATGTCGCTGTCGGCGGTGACGTGAACCATGTGGCCGGTCTTGACAATTTCTGCTGGTGCGATCCGGTACAGAGCGACCGGACCCCAGACGGCGAATTCAAGGCGGCGCAACTGGTACGGGCCAACAAGGCACTCTACGATTACTGTGTTGCTTTCGGGGTGCCGTTGATTTCGGGCAAGGATTCCATGAAGAACGATTATCAGATCGGTGACACCAAAATTTCCATTCCTCCGACCGTACTGTTTTCGGTGATCGGCAAGACCGAGGATCTGCGCAAAGGGGTGACGATGGATGTCAAGTGTCCCGGCGACCTGGTGTATCTGCTGGGGGAGACCCGTAACGAGCTGGGCGGGTCGGAGTATTACGACATGCTCGGCTATCTGGGCGCCCGGGTGCCAAAGGTTGATGCCAAGACCGCTCTGAAACGTTACCGCAGCCTTAACGCTGCGCAAAAACAGTCCCTGATAGCTTCCTGTCACGATTTATCCGACGGCGGTCTGGCCGTGGCGCTGGCGGAGAAAGCCTTTGCCGGTGGCTTCGGCATCGATACCGACCTTCGCAAAGTTGCCGCCGAAGAAGGGCTGCGAGAGGATACGCTGCTCTTTTCCGAGTCGCAAAGCCGCCTGTTGGTCACCGTAACTCCCGCTCATCAGTCGGCTTTCGAGGCGCTGTTTGCTGGCCAGTGCTGCTCGCTGATCGGAGAGGTGAGGGCGGATCGGGAACTGCGTATCACCGGCTTTGAGGGCGCACTGCTGATCAACGCGACTATTGACGAACTCAAAGAGGCGTGGCAGGCGCCGTTAAGGGAGATGTAGCCATGTCCAAGCAAGTCAAAGCCATCATTATTGCCGGTAATGGTACCAATTGCGAACGGGAGACGGCCCACGCCCTGACCCTTGCCGGAGCGGACGTTGTTCATATCGTTCATATCAGCGAACTGCTCACCGGCCGGGTGCAGCTCTCAACCTACCATTTTCTCAACCTTGCCGGCGGTTTTCTGGACGGCGACGACCTCGGTTCGGCCAAAGCCGGGGCCAACCGACTGTTGCATGCGCCTGTTTCCGGCAGCGGCGAGCATCTCAGTGATCACTTGCGCCGGTTTATCGAAGAGGGCAAACTGATCATGGGGGTCTGCAACGGTTTCCAGTTGATGGTCAAGATGGGACTGCTACCGGCTCTCAACGGCGAATTCCGCCAGCAGGTGACACTGACCTTTAATGATAACGGTCGGTTCGAGGACCGCTGGGTCTATCTCAAGGCCGATTCCCAATCGCCCTGTGTGTTTACACGGGGACTGGACGGCATTTATCTGCCGGTACGTCACGGTGAAGGCAAACTGGTCGCTGACTCGCCCCAGATTCTTGATGACCTTGAGGCCAGGCACCTGTCGGTGCTTAAGTACAGCACCGCCGAGTATGTCCCGACAATGGACTATCCGGCCAATCCCAACGGTTCGGCGGCGGCCATTGCCGGTCTCTGCGACGAGAGTGGGCGGCTCTTCGGTTTGATGCCCCATCCGGAAGCTTACGTACATCGCACTCAGCATCCCCGCTGGACCCGCGAGCCGAAGCTTCCCGAGGCGGGCATGGGACTGTGGCTTTATCAAAATGCGGTTCGTTTCATTCGTCGGGAGTTGCTGTAAAGCATCCCTTATCCATTCACAGGTCTGCCGACAAGCCCGTCAGCCAGCGGTGGACTTAGCAGGCATATCACATGCCGGGAAAAGCCTCTATGTACGATAAGTTTAACGATGAATGCGGTGTTTTTGGCATCTTTGATCATCCGGAAGCGGCCAACATGAGTTATCTGGGCCTCTATGCCCTGCAACATCGTGGTCAGGAAGGCTGCGGCATTGCTGCTTCCAACGGAGACCAGATTCGTACCCATGTCGGCAGCGGCCTGGTCTCCGACGTGTTCAAGGACCAGAAGATTTTCAAAAGTCTTCCTGGAAAATCGGCTATCGGCCATGTCCGTTATTCGACCTCAGGCGACAAGGCGGTGCAGAATTGTCAGCCGATTTCCGTCAACTACTCCCGAGGCAGTATTTCCGTGGCCCATAACGGCAATCTGGTCAATGCCGAACAGGTTCGGGAAGATCTGGAGAAAAGCGGGTCGATTTTTTCCACCACCTCCGATACCGAGGTCATCGTGCATCTGCTTGCCCGATCCCGAGCGGATGACCTTGAAGACCGCATTGCGGAGGCCCTGAAGGTCGTTCGGGGCGCCTACAGCCTGGTTTTCCTCAGCGAGACGCGTATGGTGGCAGTGCGTGATCCGGGCGGGTTCCGACCACTGGTGCTGGGCAAGGTTGATGGCTCCTATGTCGTCGCCTCCGAGACCTGTGCACTGGATCTGATTGAGGCGGAATATGTTCGGGAAGTTGAAGCGGGGGAGATGATTGTTTTTGACAAAGAGGGCATGACAACCTTGTTTCCCTTTGAAAAACAGCGTCTGTCCCGTTGTATTTTCGAATTTATCTACTTTGCCCGTCCGGACAGCACCATTTTTGGCCAACAGGTCTACGAGGTTCGCAAGAATTTCGGTCGAGAACTGGCCCGTGAACATGCGATTGACGCCGATGTGGTGATTCCGGTACCGGACTCGGGGGTACCCTCGGCCATCGGCTACGCCGAAGAATCGGGTATTTCCTACCAGATGGGGCTGATTCGCAACCATTATGTGGGGAGAACGTTTATCGAACCTCAGCAGTCGATTCGTCATTTCGGTGTCAAGATAAAACTTAATGCTATTCGTGAAGTTTTCCAAGGCAAACGGGTTATTGTTGTTGATGATTCCATCGTTCGGGGCACTACCTCGCGCAAGATTATCAAAATGATTCGCAAGGCCGGCGCCCGAGAGATTCACATGCGGGTTTCTTCTCCACCGACCAGCTATCCCTGCTATTACGGTGTTGATACGCCAACCCGCAAGGAGTTGATTTCCTCTTCTCATACCATCGATGAAATCTGTCGCTATATCACGGCTGACACCCTGGGTTATCTAACCATCGACGGTATGCGCAGAGTGGTGGGCGACGAAAGTGGCTGCGGCGGCTTCTGCGATGCCTGTTTCAGCGGCAATTACCCCGTCAAATTTCCCCAGCTGGCTGAAGAGGGCCAGTTGGGTCTTTTTTGATAATTTTGTCGCAACGAAGGCCACCTTGCACGCTTGACCGGTGGCTATGGATTCGGAAAGGCTCAATATTAAAACGGAGGGTGGGTTTGGCAGACGATCGTGACGAACTGAAACAGATTGTGCGGCAGGTTTCCTATGAAGTGCGGGAGGTTACCCTGGCTTCTGGAAAAAAAAGCAGTTTTTACTTTGATGCCAAGCAGACCACCCTGCACCCGCGCGGCGCGGTTTTGGTAGGCCGGGTTTTTTTTGCCGAATTAAGCCATTTCCCCGGTCCGATTCATGGGGTAGGGGGCCTGACTATGGGGGCCGACGCCATAGCCAGCGCCACGTCCATAACCAGTTCCCTGGCCGGCACCCCTATACCGGCTTTTATCATCCGCAAGGAGCCTAAAGGTCACGGCACCGGACAATGGCTTGAAGGTCGCAAGAATCTGGTTCCCGGAGCCCGGGTCGTTATCATCGAGGATGTCCTGACTACCGGCGGGTCCGCTTTGCAGGCCGTTGAAAGGGCGCGGGCTGAAGGGTTGCAAGTTCTCGGGATTATTTCACTGGTTGACCGGGAAGAGGGCGGCCGCGAAGCCATTGAGGCACAGGGACTGCCTCTGCGGGCTATTTTTACCAAAAGCGAAGTGGTCGGCGACCAATAATTCCGGACCGATCAGAATCGCCGGCGTTGTAGAACGTGCAGACTTTTACCAATAAGGGAACTTCATGCCTTGTATTCCTTTCCGACGTTTTTTCCCAGCTCTTGTACTGGTGCAGATTGTGCTGATGGCTAGCTGGTTTGCGGCAGCCGGCTACTGCTCTTCGGAGACCAGTACGGAGTTTGGCGTGGAAGGCAGGGCGGTAAAACGAGATAATATTTTCAACCTTTTTTTTGGCGGCGCGCCGATGATGCCGACCCGCCACGGGACCGTAATCGTGGAAGCTTTTCACGACAGGAACAACAACCAGGTGCGGGATCCTGACGAAGAGACTCTGGACGGGCAAATTTTCTGCATCGTCAACGGCATCACCTATGTGGTACCCGCCTTCATACCGGGGTTGGAAAACGGTCTCAACTATACCTTTCACTTTGAGGGAGAAAATTATCAGCCGACCATTCCCCGCAAAGACGTCTTCATCAGAAAGCGGGGTCAGATCATTCGCATCGAAATTCCCAGCATTCCTCGGGAAGGGCAGAAGGAAGCGAATCCGTCCTGATCCGGTTCGAGGTTTGTGTTTAA
>SLLR01000017.1 GCA_007134025.1 Desulfuromonadaceae bacterium
CGAACAGGCAGCGGCCTTTTTTGATAATGCTGAGACGAAGTGGTGGTTAAAAAGCGTGCTCACCGTACTCGAAGTCGTGCCACACAACCAGAACGTAGTGTTTGACCTCGCCATCGACGACGGCAGAAGAAAAGTTCACGTTTTGGATGTTGTGGGCTTCGTCGGAAATGATTTTTTCAAAAATCTCATCCTGTTCCGGCAGGTTGAGAATGACGTGACGCGTTTTCATTTTGCCCTCCGTAATTTTGAACGAAAACAGATGATACCACTTACCGTAACCCTGTCGGGCGGTCTTTTTACGCAGCCATCAAAGTGTGAATCAGTCCTGATGGTGACAGACCCAGCGATCGATGAGATCGGCGTCGGTGTCGTCAAGATCGAGAAACTTCAGGCCCATGCCGGGTTCCAGGGTGGAAGTTTTGCTGAACTGACGGTTCCAGACAACCTCGCACTGGCACTGGAGGATCTTCAGGATCGGTGCGGGCAGGGGGATTTCCAGTTGAAAGCGGGAGCCCGGCTCCCGGGGATTGACCGTGCCGATAAAGAGACCGCCCCGACTGATGTTCTTGCCGTATCCGAAAAAGGCTTTATTGCCGTCGGCCTGAATGATGTTCAGTATGATCATGGGAGCGCGCAGGTATTTTCTCTGTTGCGCGTCGCTGAATTCAGGCGAGGTTGGTTCATCGTTCATGGCGAGTCCTTTTAACAGGGGGCTGCAGAGAGGTTCGAGTGAACGTTACCTTATTTTGACGGGCGAGGCAATCCTTCTGTTTTCCAGCGGGTTAAGGCGCGGCGGACTGATGGCGACGGAGCAGGTCAAGTTGCTCCTCCGGGCAGTTCGGCGCATCCAGTCCGGCTTTGCGCAGCAGCGCCGGCAATACCGTTTGCGGATGATCGCGCGGATGCAGAGTGGCACAGAGATGGTGAATGAGTCGCGTGGTCTTGAGACCGTCGAACCAGTCGTGAAAGGCTTTGCGGTGAAGCTGCGGTTGCCGGTGATTGTGTCCGAGCCGATCCCACAGGGCCGGGAAGTTTTCCTGCTCCAGAAATACCCCAAGTTGCGGGTTTTGCCTGCGCGCCCTGCTCAGCAGGGTCACGCCGTCTTCCGCGAGGTAGCTGTCGACGAGGCCGAGCCAGTCGCCCAGCAGGCCGTAGCAGGCGGCGGGATACAAGAGTACCGCTTCGGCATCACCTGCCAGCAGCGCCCCGACGCTGCGTCCGGTGCCAAAAGGGGTGCGGGCCGAGACCCGGGACGAAGGGTAGACCAGGGTGCCCTGAAGGGGCGCGACCCCGGTGGTCTTGGCCAGTTGTTGCAGGAAATAAAAATCCTCCCCGGCCTTGCGTCGGTTCATGCCGCCGGCTCCCACATAGGCCTCGGCCCGGCAGGCCATAGTGCTGCCCACGGTGTGAAACCCGTAAGGTGAGCGGGCCAGTTCCAGGCCGAGCACATGGGCCCGCAGAAACAGTTCGTAGCGGACCATGGCCCGGTGGTGGGCGGGGGTCGCGCCGGGCCGATGCTGAAACGGAACGACGGTGGCTCCCTGCGGATTGCTCCGGAAGTGATCGCGCAGCCGTTGCAGGTAATTGTCTCGTACCAGGGTGTCGGCATCAAGGGCGATGAGCAGGGGCGCGGAATGCTGAAAATCGAGTCGCTGCAGCGCCAGGTCAAAGCCGATTTTTCGGGCCAGACCGACCCCGCCGTCCTGCATGGGCAATTCCCGCTCCGGCCCGGTGGCGTCGACCCAGGCCAGTTGCAGGCCGGTTTGCTGCCGGCTGGCGCTCTCCAGTTGGCGCAGGGTGCGCTGATTGTCCTGCTTGTCGGCGGCGCTGCTGTCGGGACGCTGGTTGACCACCACCAGGATCAGGGTTTCGGCGAGGTTTTCGGCGGGATTAGCGGCCAGGGAATCGAGGGTTGCCGGCAGGGTGCTGCTTTCGGCCAGGGCCGGAATGACCACCGCCGTAGCGTAGTCCCGGCCTTCGGTGCCGGAGATATGCCAGGGGCCTGCCACAGCGCGGCGGGAGAGATAGCGGGCGACGGCAGGCGGCAGCGGTTTCATGGGCTGCCGAGTCCATGGGCTGCCGTGATGGCCAGTAGCGCCTTGAGGGGTTGGCCGGCGGGGTTAAGCCAGTGAATGATCACTCCCTGCTTCTCCATGCGCCGGAACCAGGTTTCCTGACGCTTGGCAAACTGATGGATGGCGCTGTTGAGTTTCTGAAACAGGTCGTTGCGGTTCAGAAGCCCCTGCAGGTGCTGGACGACCAGCCGGTATTCGAGGCCGTAATACTCGAGGACGGCGTCGGCGACGCCCTGTTGCCGCAGGGCGGCGACTTCTTCGATGAGGCCCTGTTCAAGGCGCTGCCTAAGACGTTCGGTGATCCGTCGGCGCAGCTCCGGACGTTCAAGCCGTAATCCGAAAACCAGCGGTTGCAGGTCCGGCAGGGGCAGCGGCGGGGCTTGTTTTTCTCCTTCGGCAATTTCAATGGCCCGCAGTATTCGTTCACGATCCTGCAGATCGCTGGTATTATGCTGCCGGGCACGGAGGGCCAGCAGGCGTTGCTGCAGCTGGGGCAGATCCAGGGCCGCCAGTTCGGTCCGCAGGGCGGGGTTGGGCGGTACTTCCACCATCCGGTAGCGGCGCAGGGCGGCGTCGAGATAGAGTCCGGTTCCTCCGCACAGAATCGGCAGGCGGTGGCGGTCCCGAATATTCTCAAAAGCGTTGATGAAATGTTTCTGAAAGTCAAAGACGCTGAATTCCGCACCGGGGTCGACGATGTCGATGAGGTGGTGAGGCACTTCAGCGTATTCTGCCAGATCCTTACCGGTGCCGATGTCCATGCCACGAAATACCTGTCGCGAGTCGGCGGAAATGATTTCGCCGTCAAGCAGCCGGGCAACGGCGACCGCGAGGCGGGTTTTTCCCGAAGCGGTCGGACCGAGGATGACGATCAGCGGTGTCTTCATGGCCGCCATGATAGGGGGTTTTGCCGGCCAGGGCAACAGGGCATCCCGACCGGGGACGTTTACCACTTTTATTCGCCGGGTATCTCTGGTAGGTTGAGCCGCCCGCCGCTCTTTTGCATGCCGAGCCGGCGGGATGAGCACTGCAACAGAGTTTTTGCAAGGTATTGCGGGGGCCATGTTCTTTCACAGCCGGTTTTACGGCGCATCCTGAATGTTATACTGATCCTATGACGACAATGACCGAGAAGGAAGGGGACTGTTCCCGGGCGCTTATCGTGCCCCGAGCCGAGCACACGATTTCCCGCAGGCAGATCGACGAAAATACCCTCAAAGTGCTCTACCGGCTGCGCCGCAGCGGTTATCTGGCCTGCCTGGTGGGGGGCGGTGTCCGCGACCTGCTCCTCGGCCGGGTTCCCAAGGACTTTGACGTGGCCACGGACGCCACTCCGGAACAGATCAAGGCCCTGTTTCGAAACTGCTTTCTGGTGGGCCGGCGGTTTCGCCTGGCACATATCCGCTTTGCCGGAAACTATGTGGTTGAGGTGGCGACCTTTCGCCGCCAACCCCGTCCGGAAGAATTGCCCGGGGATAGTGATGAGCATTTTTTCTTTACTGAAAATGTCTTCGGCTCGCCCCGGGAGGATGCCTTCCGGCGGGACTTCACCATTAACGGGCTGTTTTACAACATCGACGACTTTTCCATCATTGATTATGTCGGCGGCATACAGGATCTGAAGGACCGCCGCCTGCGAGTGATCGGCGATCCGCTGGTGCGTTTTACCGAAGATCCCGTGCGCATGCTGCGGGCGCTGGAGTTCAGTGCCCGACTCGGCTTTCGTCTCGATGATTCCATCCGTGAGGCGATCTATCTGCGGGCGCCGCTCATTGCCGAGGCTGCGGCGGCCCGGATTCGTGAAGAGCTGATGGAGCTGTTTCGCCATCGGGTGGCCGCTCCGGTGCTACGCGATGCCCAGTCTCTGGGGCTGCTGCCCTACCTGCTGGGGGGCTTTGAGGGCGAGGCGGAGACCTTTGACCTGCTGGAGCAGGTCGATGGTCGCTGCTCGGAAGGGTTTCCGGTGGAAGAACCTTTGACCCTGGCGGCGCTGTTTCTGGCCCGCTTTCGGCGGGGGTTGCACACCCAGGCGGTGGAAAGCGTGGGCGAGGCGCTGCGCCTGGCGAACCAGCTGCTGGTACCCCACTGTGGTTATTTCCGAATTTCCAGCGCCGTCCGCCACCAGGCTCGGGAACTGCTGGTGGGTTTCTTCCGTCTGTCCCGGGGCCGCGGCCGTCGGGGTGAAAAGCGCTTCCTGCAGCATCCCTTTGCTGCCTCGGCGCTGGAACTGTTCCGTCTGTGGAGTGAAGCCAGTGGCCTGGAGCGGGAACTGGTCGCTGCGTGGCAGGAGGTTATCACAAGCCGCGGCACCGCTCCGGAAAAACCGCCCCGTCCGCCCCGTCGCCGAAGCCGCCGACCGCGGGGCAGAAAGTCGCCCCCTGGCAAAAACTAGTGTTCCGTGCGGTTAGTCCTGCCAAGAAATTCTGAGAGATTTTGGTTGCTGGCAAGGCGCGCCGCCGCAGGCCTAGCCAGAGTTAAGCCGAAAAGGCGGAACGCAGCCAGCGAACAAAAGGGCCGGAATTAGAAGACAGGACTAACCGCACGGGGCACTTGTTTGTGTCCATCTGGAAACTCCGGACGAATACCGGCCAGGGTCGCCACCTCTGGGGCGGATCGCACATTGACCGAATGTTGCATCATAAGAGTGCACCGGAAATGCCGAAGACAGGTTGCCGTTGCGGAAGGAGGAGCCATGCATTGTCCCCGCTGTCATGCCAGCGTTTCGGAGAAAGCCAGGTTTTGCGAGCAGTGCGGAGTTGCCCTGGTCGATGATGTGGAGGGGCTGCACCGCCAGGCGCTGGATTTCTATCATCGTGGCAAGATCGACGAAGCTCTGGCCTTATGGGACGAGGTGGTGGTCCGTCGTCCCGATTTCAGTCGTGCTCACTACCATCGCGGAATGGCCTTGTACGATCGTGGTGATCTCGGTGAGGCGGTGGAAGCCTTTCGGCAGGCTCTGCAAGACAGCAGCGAACCGTTTCGGGTGCTGTTCAAGCTGGGTATGGCCCAGTACGGTCTTGGAGATCTGGCCGGCAGCATAGCCAGTTATCGGCGAGCTCTGGAACTGAATCCGGGCAGTGCCGAAACCCACTATCGCCTTGGGCTCGCCCATCTGCGCCGTTCGCAACTGGAACCGGCCCGGCAGGCTCTGGATGCGGCTATCGCCCTCAACCCCAGCTACACCCGTGCCCTGTTCATTCTCGGCATGGTGTTTTCGCAACAGGGCGATCACCACCAGGCTATCGAACAGTTTCGCAAGGTGGTGGAGGTCAGCCCCGATTATACCGCGGCGACCTTTGAGCTGGGCATGGCCCTGTACCGGTTGCGGGATCTGCAGGGAGCGGAGGCCGCCTTCGCCCAGGCGGTGGAGCACAGCCCCCGGTTTGCTCCAGCCTGCTACATGCTGGGGGAAACCCTTGCCCGGCGCGGCGATCAGGCCGCCGCGGCCGCGGCTTACCGTCGCTCTCTGGAAATCAACGCCAAGGATTTTTGCTGCTGGCTGAAGCTGGCGGAATGTTGTCTGCATCTCGGCTGCCTCGGTGAGACCCGCCAGGCCCTGGACGAGGCCCTGGCGCTGCAGCCGGACAACCGGGATCTGCAGGCACTGGAGCGGCGCTACCGGGAAAGGTACGCTGAGGCGACTTAACCCCGACTCGAAAAGGAATCGCGCTGCGGGGTCCAGGATTCCAACCGGGCAAAATGGTGCACGCCCGGTGATTTGGCCGGAACCTGTTGGCAGCGTGCCCCGGAGGTGCTTTCCATGGAGCCGTCACAGGTTTCCGACCTGCGTGATTTCCTGGCGTTGCTCGAAGCGCGCAACGATCTGCGGCGCGTCGGGGTGGAAGTCGATTCTCACCTGGAGGTTGCCGCCATCACCGATCGGGTCTGCAAAGGGGCCGCCGGGGGCCGGGCACTTTATTTTGAAAGGGTGCGGGGCTACCACCTGCCGGTACTGACCAATCTGTTCGGCTCCCTGCGGCGGACCTGCTGGGCCGTCGGGCTGGCCAAGCCGGAGCTCTTGCGTCGGCGACTGGCTGACGAACTGGCGCGTTTCACCGGTAGCGGCGAACAACGCCTGCGGCGGCTTTTGAGCGAAGCGGCCTGGCAGCCATCCTCCGTACTTGAAGCCCCCTGCCAGGAGGTGGTGCAGGAGGTGCCGAACCTCGACGGGTTGCCGGCTCTGCACTGCTGGCCTGGTGATGGCGGCCGCTTTCTCACCCAGCCCCTGGTGTTCAGCCGCGACCCGGACGGCGGCGGAAATTGCGGCATGTATCGGGTCCAGTTGTACGGCCCCCGTGAAGCGACCGTGCGTTGGCGTCCCGGTTCCGGCGGGTTCCGCCATCAGGCCGCCTGGAGCCGGCAGGGCAAGCCGATGCCGGTGGCCATCGCCCTGGGTGGGGATCCGGCGGTCGTTTTCGCCGCCACCACGGCTCTGCCCGATGATACGGACGAACTGGCCCTGGCGGGCCTGCTGCGCCACCGGCCGGCCAACGTGGTTTCCTGCCTGACCGTGCCGCTGCAGGTTCCGGCGGAGGCCGAAATTGTCATCGAAGGCCTGGTGGATCCCGGCGTCTGTCGCCCGGAAGGTCCCTTTGGCAACCATCGGGGCTGCTACGATTCCGCCGGCCCCGCTCCCCTGCTGCGCGTCACCGCCCTGACGCACCGCCGCAATCCGCTTTTTCCCGCCACTGTTGCCGGGCCGCCGCCCATGGAAAGCGGTTATCTGGCCAAGCTCGGCGAATCGCTGCTACTGGCTTTGCTGCAGCTTGATTTCCCCCAAATCACCGCTATCAACATGCCGGCCGAAACCATCTTTCACGGCGTGGCACTGCTTGCGGTCAAAAGGACGCCGGGTTTCACAGTGGCCGATCTGGCCCGATCCCTGTGGCGGCTCAAACCCTTTTGCCAGTCGCGCCTGCTGGTGTTTTTTGACGACCAGACCGATGTGAACAACGCCCGGGCCTGCTTCTGGCGGGCCGTCAACCGGGTCGACCCGCAGCGGGATCTGCTGCGCGACGGCGAGCGCCTGGCCATCGACGCGACTCGCCTTGCCGGCCCGGCTGCCGGTGCCGGCCGCTCCACGCAGAGTCTTCTGCGCCGGCGCTGGAAGGAATACGGTCTGGAGGATTGATGCCGAGCGACGACGGGCTTTGCCCTGCACGGTTGAGAGATTTCTCTCAATCAGTCTACAATGGGATAGTAGGATTACGCGGAAAGGGGAACGGACATGGCTGAAGACAGATCGGCATCGCCAGCCGTCAAACGCCTGGTCCCGAAAAAACCTCGGGGGCTGACCCTGGTGATTACCGGCAACGGCAAGGGCAAGACCACCTCGGCGCTGGGGATGGCTTTGCGGGCCAGCGGTCACGGTTTGCGGGTCTGTATCATTCAGTTCATGAAGGGTGACCTCTACTCCGGTGAATGGGACGCTGTCAGGCAACTCGCAGGTGTCGAGTTGTTTACTGCCGGCAAGGGGTTTTGCGGACTCGGGGGCAGCCCGCATCCTTTTGCCGAGCATCGGGCCGATGCTCAGACGGCGGTGGAACTGGCCCGCAGCAAGATGGTTTCGGGGCGGTTCGACATGCTTGTTCTGGACGAAATCAACAACGCCCTGCATCTCAAGCTGGTCGATCTGCCCCAGGTTCTGGAGCTGCTGCGCGGTAAGCCGGCCACTCTGCACCTGATACTGACCGGCCGCGACGCCCATCCCCAGGTGATTGAGAAGGCAGACACGGTGAGCGAGGTGCGGGACATCAAACACGCCTTGCGGCGGAATATCGAGCCGCAACCCGGTGTCGATTACTGAGGTTTGACCAACCGGCAGACATTCGGGCGGCGGCGAACACGGCATCTGCGAGAGGGGAGTCGGTCATGAAGAGAGCGGGTTGGATTCTCGGAACGTTATTGGGACTGGTTGTTCTGGCGGGCTGTGGTTCGGTGCTGAGTAAGGATGCCCTGTACGGAATCAACTACGAGGTGGACTACCTTCGGCTTCGGGAGTCGCCGGAGACCCATGTGGGCAAGACGGTGATCGTCGGCGGCCGGATTCTCGACAACCGGCTGGATGAATCCGGCACCACATTGGAGATCCTGCGGTACACCCTCAATCAGCGGGACGAACCCCGATCCGCCGATGAGGCCAGCGGCCGTTTTCTGGCCCGCACTCCGGTACTGCTCGATCCGGGGATTTACCAGGAAGGCCGGTTGGTGACCCTGGCGGCCACCCTGCAGGGGGTGGAAGAGAGGCTGTTGCATAACAGAACCTATCGTTATCCGCTGTTCTCCATCGAGGAGCTCTATCTGGTGCCCGAAAGACGGGTCGAGGGACCTGGTTATGATCCCTACCGTTACGCCCCCTGGCCCTACTGGCATCGCTACCCCTACTGGCATCGCTACCCCTACTGGTATCGTCACCCCTATTGGTGGTAGGATGCCGTCCTTGCGGCCTCGGTCGCTTTCGGTTTTGCCTTTTGGGAAGAAGTTTTCCGGTCACGTTATTTTTCAATAAGTCATCAGCATGTACCTCGGGGTTGCAGTCAAAATTCGTCTTCTGCTCGAGATGATTCATTTTTCACACACCATTTTTGCGTTTCCCTTCGCTCTGGTGGCGATGGTGCTGGCCTCCCGGGTGGCTGGAACCCTGCCTTCCCTCGGCCAGGTGGTCTGGATCTGCCTGGCTCTCATCGGCGGCCGTACCGGCGCCATGGCCTGTAACCGGTTGATCGACCGCCGCATCGACGAGGCCAATCCCCGGACCACCGACCGGCATCTGCCCAGCGGAAAAGTTTCGGTCGGGGAGGCTGCGTTGCTGGCAGCAGCCGGTTTTGCCCTGCTGTTGCTGGCCGCCTGGCGTCTCAACCCCCTGTGCCTGGCCCTGGCGCCTCTGGCGATAGGGCTGCTGGTGATGTATTCCTACAGCAAGCGTTTTACCTCCCTGTCCCATCTGTTGCTGGGACTGTGCCTGGCCCTTGCCCCTGCCGGAGCCTGGATCGCCCTGCGCGGCTCCTTCGGCTGGGCGCCCCTGCTTCTGAGTCTGGCGGTACTCTGCTGGGTGGCGGGTTTCGATATTTTTTATGCTTTGCAGGACCAAGACTTCGATCGATCCTGGGGGCTTCGTTCCCTTCCGGTGCGGCTGGGAACTCATCGTGCCATCGCGGTGGCCAGGATGCTGCATGGCCTGATGGTGATATTGCTGGCCTTGCTGACCCTGGTGGTTCCGGTGGGAAATGTCTTCATGGTCGGCATCCTGCTGGTGACGGCTCTGTTGTTCTACGAACATCGTCTGGTGCGGGCCGATGATCTGAGCCGCATCAATCAGGCTTTTTTCACCATCAACGGTCTGATCAGCCTGGCTCTGCTGGTGTTCGCGCTGGTGGATGCCGTCGTGACCTGGAACTGAGGAGGGACCTTGGAAAAGTTCGTGGTTGCCGTGACCGGCGCATCGGGAGCGGTTTACGGAGTTCGCTTGGTCGAAGAACTGCTGCGCGCTGAAAAGCGTGTGGTGCTGCTGCTGAGTCCGGCGGGACGGGAGGTGCTGCGACACGAAACCGGGCTGGATTGGTGCGGCCCCCTGGCGGAGCGACGAAAGCGGATCGCTGCTTATTTCGGCTCCGAAAAGGCACTGGGGCACGAGGATGAAAACGATCTGATGGCCGAAGTTGCCAGCGGTTCGGCGGCGGCTGACGCGATGCTGGTGGCGCCCTGCTCCATGGGCTGTGTCGGGCGCCTGGCCGCCGGTCTGAGCAGCAATCTCATCGAACGTTGCGCCGACGTCGCTCTTAAGGAAGGGCGACCGCTGCTGCTGGTGCCCCGGGAGACCCCCCTCAATCAGCTGCACCTGGAAAACCTGCTGCGCCTTTGCCGGGCCGGCGCCCGCATCGTTCCGGCCATGCCGGCTTTTTATCAACGACCTGCCGGCATCGACCAGATGGTTGATTTTGTGGTCGGCAAGGTTCTTGATCAACTGGCCATCGCCCATCAACTCTACCGTCGCTGGCGCGCCGACTGACATGTCCGATATTCCTGTATCCACACCTGCCGCCGTCGCCGGCGGCCGCCGACTCGATCCCGACGCGGCGCTTCAACTGGCGCGGCAAAATGACCTGCAGCGACTGGGGGCCCTTGCCGCCCGGGCCAATCAACAGCGCAACGGCGACCGGGTGCTCTTCAACCGCAACCGTCACATCAATTACACCAACCTGTGCGTCCATGCCTGTCGGTTTTGCGCTTTTCGCCGTGATGCGGGGCAGGAGGGGGCCTTTTGTCTGACCCCGAAAGAGGTCGGGATGCGTGCCGCTGAGGCGGCCGCCGCCGGCGCCCGGGAGGTGCATCTGGTCGGCGGCCTTCATCCCCGGCGGGCCTTTGACTACTATCTGGACCTGCTGCGGTCCATTCGCCAGGCGGCGCCGAAGATCCATATCAAGGCCTATACCGCCGTCGAGGTCGATTACCTGGCACGTCTCTCCGGGTTGGCTCTGCCGGATCTCCTGGCAAAACTGCGGCGGGCGGGACTCGATTCCCTGCCGGGGGGTGGCGCGGAGATATTCGCCCCGGCTGTGAGGCAGCGGCTCTGCCCGGAAAAAATATCGGGGCGGCGCTGGCTGGAGGTTATGGAGGCGGCCCATGCCGCCGGACTGTCTTCCACCGCGACCATGCTCTTCGGTCATCTGGAGAACTGGACCGATCGCATCGATCACTTACGCCAGCTAAGGCAATTACAGGATCGGACCGGTGGTTTCAAGGCGTTTGTTGCCCTGCCTTATCAGCCGGCCAACACCCGTCTTCCCGGCCTGCGGGGTCCAGGTGGTGTGGAGATTCTCAAAACCCTGGCCGTCAGTCGGTTGTTTCTGGACAATTTTGATCACATCAAGGGGTACTGGGTGATGCTTGGGGTGGCTCTGGCACAGGTTTCCCTGGCCTTCGGAGTCAATGACCTGGACGGTACGGTGACCGAGGAGCGTATCGGCCACGCTGCCGGGGCCGGCTCACCCCAGGTCCTGAGTTGCGGGGACCTGTGCCGGCTTATTCGCAGCGCCGGTAAGGTACCGGTGGAGCGGGACAGTCTGTATCGCCTGGTGCGGGAACAGGGCTCATGCTGAAGAGGATTGCCGAAAAGGTCGACGCTCGGCAGCGCATCGACGGAGAAGAGGCCCTGTGGCTGCTGGTCGAGGCGGATCTGCTTGAGGTCGGGGCGCTGGCGGATCGGGTCCGGCGGCGTTTGCATGGACAGAACCGGGTGACTTTTGTTGTCGATCGCAACGTCAATTACAGCAATATCTGTGTCGCCGGATGCTCCTTCTGTGCTTTTTTTCGAGCGCCGGATCAAGAAGGGGGCTACCTGTTGTCCCACGACCGGATTCTGGCCAAGGTGGCGGAACTGGATCGCCAGGGCGGCACGCAACTGCTGCTGCAGGGGGGCTTGCACCCCCAATTGACCGTCGGCTGGTTCGAGACGTTGTTCCGGCGGATTCGGCAGGAGTTTCCCGCCGTGCGGATCCACGCCCTGTCGCCGGCCGAAATCACCCATCTGGCCGGCAGCTCCGGTCTGAGCGTCGGCGATTGCCTGCGACGTCTGCGAGAGGCCGGCCTGGAATCCCTGCCCGGTGGAGGCGCCGAACTGCTGGTGGATACCGTGCGGCGCCGAATCTCTCCCAACAAGATCCTCTGGCGGCAGTGGGCACAGGTGATGAGGGAAGCCCACGCCCAGGGCATGGCAACCACCGCCACCCTGGTTTTCGGCTTTGGCGAAGACCCGCGGCAGATTGTCGAGCATCTGCTGCGGGTGCGCGACCTGCAACCGGCTGAAGGCGGCTTCAGGGCCTTTATCCCCTGGACCTTTCAGCCGGCCAACACCGCCCTCGGCGGTAGCGGGGTCGGCGCCTGGGAGTATCTCAAGGTGCTGGCCCTGTCCCGACTGGTCCTCGACAATATCCTCAACCTGCAGGCCAGCTGGGTCACCCAGGGGCCGGCCATCGCCCAGACCGCCCTCTATTTCGGCGCCAATGATCTCGGCGGCACCATGCTGGAGGAAAATGTGGTGGCGGCGGCGGGAACCTCCTGGCGGCTCAGCCGTGAGCAACTGATGGATCTGATTCGTGACGCCGGATTCATAGCGGCGCGGCGGGATACGGATTACCGCATCCTGCAGGAATATTCATGAGGGGAGGTGGCCGCTTTGCGTCCTTCCGCGGCTTGCCCCCCGGCGGGATTTCCGCTAGTGTGTGTCCATCCGGAGTTTCCGGATGGACACAGCGCAGTTTTCATATGGGAAACGAGCACTTTTTCGTTGTGGCAAGGAAGTCAAAGGGTTGCGCGGAGGCGTACATCGGTACGCCGCACATTTCCACAGGATAGAGGAAATGGACAGCCCCTGGCTGCCCGAAGGGCGAGGGCCAGGGATGGTCCGAGTCACAAGCAAACC
>SLLR01000045.1 GCA_007134025.1 Desulfuromonadaceae bacterium
CCGGAAGCCGGCTTACCGACGGCCCGATGCAGGGCCGCAAGGTTCTCCGTGGTCTGGCCGTTCGCTTCAACAATGAGGTCACCGGGCCTGACCGCAGCTGCGGCAGCGGCGCTGTCTGCGGCAACCGCCGTCACCAGCACCCCCCGAACTGCTTCCAGACCGAAGCGACGCAACTGATCGGCATGGGGATCCGTCAGGCTCAGCCCCAGAGATTGCAGAGGCGTTTCCGGCGGCGCGTCTTCTTCCTCGGCACCGAGCTGGGCGACCCTGACCTGGATATGGCGCTCCTTGCCATCCCGAATGACGGTGACCCGGGCCTGCTGGCCCACGGGCAGAGCCGCGACCCGCCGGGGCAGGTCGCTCATTTCGTCCACAGCGTGGCCGTTCACCGCAACGATGACGTCCCCGCGGCGAATGCCGGCCTTGTCCGCCGGTGAACCGCTGCTGACCTCCGTCACCAGCGCGCCCCGGACCCGGTCCAGACCGAAAGAAGCGGCCAGCTCATCCGTCAGCGACTGGATCGTGACCCCCAGCCAGCCCCGAACCACCTGGCCCGTGGTCCGCAACTGGGTGATCACGTCCCGGGCCGAGTCCACGGGTATGGCAAAGCCGATGCCCTGCCCTCCGGCCACAATGGCCGTATTGATTCCCACCACCTCGCCCCGGGTGTTAAACAGGGGGCCGCCGGAGTTGCCGGGATTGATGGAGGCATCGGTCTGAATAAAGTCGTCATAGGGCCCGGCGCCGATGACCCGGCCCTTGGCCGAAACGATACCGACGGTTACGGTCTGGGCCAGTCCGAAGGGATTGCCGATGGCCATGACCCATTCGCCTACCCGCAGGGCATCACTGCTGCCAAGCCGGGCCACCGGAAGCTCTTCGCCGTCGATGTCGATTTTGAGCAGGGCCAGATCGAGCTTGCGGTCACCACCCTGCAAAAGGGCGCTGAAGGTACGTCCGTCGGCCAGCCGGACGGTAATTTCATCGGCATCCCGAACCACATGGTCGTTGGTCAGGATATAGCCGTCAGCGGAAATGACAAAACCGGACCCCAGGGACTGACGCTGACTGGGGCGGCTGGGCTGCCCTTGAAAGAAATGTTCAAAAAACTCATCGAACAGGTCATTGGGGCGGCCGCGCAGACCGGGAAGGCTCGGTCTGCGAAACTGTACAGTGCGGGTGGTGCTGATATTGACGACCGACGGTTTGAGTTGTTCCGCCAGGGTGGCGAAATCAGGCGCTGCGGACGCCGACGCCCAAGTCGACAGCAATCCCGGAACGACAAGCAACAGCAACGCCGTCAAAGTCCATTTTTTCCATTGTGGTTGCATATCTCCTCCTGCAAAGATGCGGCGGGCCACCGCCAAGTGGCAGAAATCAGCGACACCGAGACACAAACGGCTCCATGCCTCACCCCGCCTTATTTAACCACTCGGTACGGACATGTCAATAGAATTGGCGGTAAGACGGAAGGCCGCGCCGCGTTCCAAAAGGCGAGAAAAAAGAACTGAAAAACAGCAGCTTGACTGAAATAGCAGAAAGCATCCGGCGACTAGCCGGGCCCTTGGGCAGGAAGGAAAACGCGAAATTCGGTGCCTTCACCAAGCACCGAGGAAACTTCTACCCGACCGCCGTGAGCCTCGGCCAGGGACTTGACAATCGCCAGTCCGAGCCCGGTGCCGCCGTCCTCACGATTGCGGGCCTTGTCCACCCGGTAGAACCGGTCGAAAATATGCGGCAGATGTTTTTCGGCAATCCCGATGCCCGTGTCCCGCACCGAAACCCGGGCTTCACCGTCCTGCATGGCCAGGGAGATCTCGATGCATCCCCCCGGGGGCGTGTAACTGACGGCGTTGGCAATCAGGTTAAGAAACAGTTGCCGCAGCCGCAGTTCATCGCCCATCAGACGAATTTCCTCGGACACCTCCAGCTTGAGGGAGGCGGTAATTTTTTTTGCTTCGCCAAGGGCGTTGGCCTGCAGATAAAGTCCCTGCAGCAGATCACTGAGACTGAAGGGCTTGATAACCAGCGACCGGACTCCGGCTTCGCTCTTGGCCAAAGTCAGCAGGTCTTCGATAATACGGCCCATGCGGTCGATTTCCTCCATGCTCGACTCCAGGGTCTTGCGGAATTCAACCGGCCGTTTGGCCCAGCGCAGTGCCACCTCCGTTTCGCCACGCAGGATGGTCAGCGGTGTGCGCAGTTCATGGGATGCATCGCCGGAAAACTGGCGAATTTTGCGGAAGGATTCGTCCAGCCTGGCGAGCATGGCGTTAAAACTTTCAGCGAGCCGGGTAATTTCATCCCCCGCCTTGCCCACCGGAAGGTGCCGCTGGAGGTTTTCGGCGGTGACCTTGCCCATGACGTGGGTAATGCACTTGACCGGAGCCAGAGCTCGGCCGGCCAGCAGCCAGCCGCAGGCGGCCACCACAATCAGCGCGGCGGGGCTGTAAACAAGCAGCAGCCCTCGCAGCTCCCGCAGCGGCTCCTCGACCCGCCGCAGATCCTTTGCCGCCTGAAAAAAAAGGCGCCGGTCAGCCCGGCGCCCCAGCGGTACCACCAGTTGGCGCAAGGCAACTCCGGCGGCCGGCTCCACCCGACCCAGCAGCGGTCCTTCGCTGCGAACCGCCTCAAACACCCAGGCTTCCAGGGGCGGCAGCGCTACCTGTCCATGCTCAACGCCGCAATATTGAAAACCCTGGTCGTCCACCACCTGATACAATTCGCCAAGGCCGAAACGACGGGCAAAAGAGCCGACGAAAACGCAATCGATTTCCTCCTCCGCCTGCAGGTTCTTCCGCAGAACCTCCTGCTCAAGGACGATCTGCAGCAGTTCTTTGTCGAGTTGTCGCAACAGGCTGCGGGACAGACCGGCATGCAAGATTCCGCCGCCGGCGATTAGCACCAGCGACAGAATCAGCACATTCCAGAGACTCAACCTGAGGCGAAAGGAGGCCGAAAGCAATCAGCCCTCCTTAAGTACGTAGCCGACTCCGCGCACGGTATGAATAAGCTTGGTCTCGAAATCGCGATCAATCTTTTTGCGCAGGTAATTGACATAGACATCGATGATATTGGTAAACGAATCGAAGGTGTAATCCCAGACATGTTCGGCAATCATGGCCCGGGTCAACACCTCATTGGGATTGCGCATGAAGTACTCAAGCAGGCCGTATTCCTTGGCCGTGAGATCTATTTCCTTCTCCGCCCGCCACACCTTGTGGGTGACCGGATCGAGACGCAGATCGGCAAAAAAGATCTCGGCCCCGCGATCTTTGCTGGTACGTCGCAGCAGCGCCCGCACCCTGGCCATCAATTCGCCGAAAGCGAAGGGCTTGGTGAGATAGTCGTCACTGCCCGTATCAAGGCCTTCGACGATGTCCTCTACCGCGTCCTTGGCAGTGAGACAGAGGACTGGAGTGCCGATGTCCTTCTCCCGCAGCTCCCGAATAACCGATAGACCATCTTTTTTCGGCAACATCAGATCCATCAGGATGACATCGTAGGGATTGGTGGAGGCCAGGTCGAGCCCCTCTTCCCCGTCGTAGGCGAGATCGACGGAAAAATTTTCCTCTTCCAGCCCCCGCTTGATAAAGCTGGCCACCTTTTTCTCGTCTTCAACAACCAGGATGCGCATCATTATTTCTCCTTTTTCTCGCGACATGGCCCTTTGGCTTTGTCCTTGTTGGCCCCCGTTGGCACAAAAAAACCCCATAATTCATTACTTCAACTTGAGCTTTACCAGCACTTCGTTGGCAGATTCCTCAACCGCCTTGCCGGAAACATCGACCATCACCCAGCCATTGCGACAAAAGAGGTTTCTGGCGAAGCGAATCTCTTCTTCAATTTCTTCCAGATCGGCGTAGGCGGCCCTGGTATCCTGGCCGAGATGCCGCAACCGCGTAGCCCGCAACTCCATAAGCCGCTGCGGGTCGATATAGAGCCCTGCCACCCGGCGCGGGTCGACCTGCATCAGCTCAAGGGGAGGCTCGATGCTCCTGACCAAGGGGACATTGGCCACCTTCCAGCCACGGTGGGCCAGATAGGTTGAGAGGGGCGTTTTGCTGGTGCGAGACACGCCCGCCAGCACAATGTCGGCATAAGGCAGATGGCGCAATTCCTGACCGTCGTCGTGCTTGACGGTAAATTCAACCGCTTCGATACGACGAAAATATTCCTCGTCCATCTCGTGCAGCAGGCCTGGAGTCTGACGGGGAGAGCGTCCGAAAAACTCGGAAGCCTTGCTCAGCAAGGGCGTGATAAGGTCGAGATGAGGAACCCCCAGAGCCTCGCATTCGTCGTGAACCAGTTGCGCCAACTCCCGGTTGACCATGGTGTAGACAATCAGCGCCCGACCCTTGAGGGCATCGTCCAGACACTTGAAAATACTGTTCTTGTCCCGCACATGGCTGACTCGCCGAAGCTTGACCTCCTTGTCCGGAAACTGCAGCAGGGCGGCATTGACAATTTTTTCCGCCGTCTCTCCGGTGGCATCGGAGACAAGATAAATCAGTCGGGCATCATCCATGGCATTCCCTCATGAAAACGATGATACGATACTAGCAGGGCCTGCCACAGAAGCAAGCAACGACTGAAGAGATTTTGTTCGCCAAACCGCCCCTCTGGACAAGACAAGCGGGAGCCTCCGGGGTAAAAGGGGTTCGCCTTGCTGCCCGTCATGCCCTTCGGCCCCAACTCTTCATTAGAACTTGCGCAGGGATTACACTCGATACATGGAAGCCTTGTCAAGCTTTTTTCTGCCCGGGCAACGGGGTGAACCGCCCGTCAATAAAACAAACACTGCCGATAGACTACTGATTTCATTAAGTTGCCTTCCTATGCAGCCTCTGCCTTTTTCTGCCGCGAATGCTTGTTGCTTTCGCGGCATGTCTGGGACATTGATGGAGTCGCCATCTTATGAGTTTTTGCGAAAGCATCAGGACGTTGGATCCCGAAAAAACCGGAATCGGCTCATTCGGAATCCGGCTGAGAAACTTCTGTGGACACCGGCGAAGAAGGATGGATTATAGCACTCTGCTGTTTGCTGTTGCTTTTGCCGAACAACCTCTGCTAAACAAAGCGGATGAACACACCCTGGCTTGAAATCATGATTCCCGGGCCCGCTTTGGCGGCGGATCTCATTAGTCACGAGATGATTGAACTCGGCGCCCACGGGGTGACCGTGGAGGAACGGCTGCTGGATACCTTTGTGATGCCGGACTTCGACAAGGACACTCCGGAATCCCTGCACCTGAAAGCCTATTTCGCCAATGTCGAAGACATCGAGTCGCTGCGCCGGAAAGTGCTGCGGCGGCTGCAGGAACTGCGCGGGCTGCTGCCGGAGCTGCCTCGGATCGCCATTGAAATCCGCACCGTGTGCGAACAGGATTGGGCCGAAGACTGGAAGCAGCACTTCGGCACCACCCGTATCGGCCGGCGCCTGGTCATCACTCCCACCTGGGAAGCCTTTAACGGCGGCGCCGAAGATGCCGTCGTAACCCTGGATCCAGGCATGGCTTTCGGCACCGGAACCCACGACACCACCCGCCTGTGCCTTGAAGCGCTGGCACAAACCTTCGAGGTTCGTCCTCCTGTCAGCGTCCTTGACGTCGGCACCGGCTCGGGTATCCTCGCCATTGCCGCCGCGGCGCTGGGTGCCGAAAAGGTCACGGCCTGCGATATCGAACCTCAGTCCTGTCGCATCGCCGCTGAAAACGCCCGCCTGAACCGCGTCGCCGACCGGGTCCATGTCACCGGCACAAAACTGGAGGATTTGGAAGGCAGCTTTGAAATGGTGCTGGCCAACATCCTGGCCGAAGAAAACATTCGCCTGGCTCCACAACTGCTTTCGCGGCTCGCCTGCGGCGGCAGCCTGATTCTTTCCGGCATTCTGCGGGAAAAAGAATCCCTGGTAACGGCAGCCTTTGCCACCTATGGCCTCGGAGAGCCGTCGGTATTGCGGACCCCGGACTGGTCCTGCCTGATCTATCGTCCGGCGGACTGATGCATCGCTTCTTCGTTGCAGCTGAAATCCTGAGCGGCACCGACGTACCGCTCACCGGTGAAACCCACCATCATCTCGCCGTGGTATTGCGACTTTCCGTTGGCGACGATATTCTTCTGTTGGATGGCAGTGGCGGCCTCTGCATCTGCCGCATCGCCGAGCTGCAGAAACACAACGGCAGGGCCACGGTGCTGAAGCGCTGGCGGGAAACGGACACAGCGTTCCCCATCCATCTGCTGCAGGCCTTGCCCAAAGGCGATAAAATGGAGCTGGTGCTGCAGAAAGGTACGGAACTCGGCATCCACCACTTCTCGCCCCTGCTCTGCCAGCGCAGCGTGCCGAAACTGTCTGCCGAGCGGTCCGAACAACGTCTCCGGCGCTGGCGACGGATTGTCAGTGAAGCGGCCCGTCAAAGTCGACGCCCCCGGCTGCCCCGAATCGCTGCCCCTCGGGACATGACAGAGGTGCTCGCCGACTGCGAGGAGCAACTGCGGCTGATGCTCTGGGAAGATGGCAGTCGCCCGCTGCACGACGCCCTGCCGGACGTCGCCCCGGCTTCCCTGGCTCTGCTGGTGGGACCGGAAGGGGGGTTCAGCGGGGAAGAGGCGCGACAGGCCATGGACAGGGGTTTTCACCCGGTGCGCCTCGGCCCCCGTATTCTGCGCAGCGAGACCGCCGGCTTTGCGGTGACGGCCATTCTGCAATATCGCTACGGGGATCTCGGCTCCGCCAGGGACTGAGCGCCGGAAAGCAAACAGGAACTTTGGACAAGGGCCGCTGATCCTGCGCCGACCAATACAGCAGGCTGATTCGGTTCCTCGCTGGAAAGCCCGCCAAAGAGCTTTTTCAACATCCTGTCGGATTTTTACCGGCAGCCACCGCGCCGGGAGGTACTTTATGAGATGTCCCAAGTGTGGCTATCAGAGCTTTAACGACCTGAAAACGTGCAAAAAGTGTGGTAAGGATCTTTCCCTGGAACAGGCCCGTTTCAAGGTGGGCGTTACGATGCTGGCCTCGTCGCCGGCCTCCGCCCCGGAAATTTTGGATAGCGCCGCCGGCGAAGAGCAGGATCGTCAGCTCGAAGACTATTTTCTCTCGGTTGAGGATCTGGAAGCCGATCACGTACCGACCGTTCCCCCGGCAAAAACCGCCGAAGACAAAGACCGGGAACACAGTCCGCAGGCAGGGGATTCTCTTCAATGGAGCGGAAACATCCCCGAGGACTCCATCCCCTTTGACGCCATCGATACGGATCTGGAAGCATTGCGCGCGGAGGGCTTTGAAGAGCGGGAATCCGCCCCGGCGGGTAGTGGGTCTTTTGACATGGAATGGCCCGTAAGCGAAGAGCAAGTCGCCGGGGAAATCCAGCCGGTTGAAACTCCGGTTGAAACTCCGGTTGAAACTCCGGTTGAAACCCCGGTTGAAACCCCGACCGCTACGGAAAATGTCACGCTGCGGGAGAACGACGAACAGCAACCCGATCCTTCGGCGACAGCGGCAGCAACAGGGGAACCGTTTCCGGCTCCGAACGAAAACCTCTTTGAATGGCCCGAAGTGCTGCCGCCCCTGCCCCTGGAATCGGAGGCCGATGGCGATACAAGCAACCTTCACGGCCTGCTGCCACAGCGGGCGCTGGCCTTCTGCTTCGACATCGGCCTGCTGAGCGCTGCGTTCCTGCTGTTTGTGGCCGCCGGAGAAATCGTCCGGGTTCCCGCGGCGGCTCAGCGCTTTCGCTTCAGCGGCGACATCCTAATGGAACTGGCTACCCCCTATTTCCTGGTTCTGTTTGCCCTCTGCTTCGGCTATTTCACCCTGTTCCACTACCTTGCGGGGCAGACTCCGGGGAAAATGCTGCTGGGATTACGGGTCGAAGCGGAAGACTTTCCCGAGCTGACCTTGAGCCAGGCCTTTCTTCGTTCTGTCGGCGGTCTCGCCTCTCTACTGCCCCTCGGAATGGGTGCCCTGTCGATTCTCTTCAACGGGGAACGGCGCGGCTGGAACGATCGCCTGGCCGGAACCCGTGTCACCCTGCAGCAAACAACGGATCAGGACCAGGATCAGGGTCAGGACCCGGCCATAAGGTCTGAGTCTGCCCAGACTGAACAGGCCGGCGACTGAAAAAAGCCCCGGCCTGCCATCGAAAACGCTTTTGTCCCGTCATTGCAGCCCGTATCAGAACTGTCGGAGCTTGTTTTTCAAAATCAGGATGTGCAGGGCCAGAATGCCCATTTCCTGCACTTTCTGCAGCAGGGCGACCTGGGAAACCAACTGGCTCGAATCGCCGTCGCCATACAGCAGGGCGACTACCCGGCCCTCCAGAACCAGAGGAATCAGCAGAACCGCCTCCGGTCTGACGTCACCCAAGGCCTGCAACAACTCCTGATTGCCGCCGTCCGCCGCAATCGGGCCCAGATAAAAACTCTTGCCTTCCACCACAGTCTTCAGCACCGTGGGGACCGCCAAAGGAATATTCAGACCGTTAAACCCCGATATTTCCCGGCCCCGGGCCATTCCCTTCCAGCCTTCCACTCGATCTTCACGCACCTGAAAAACCGCCGCCCGCTCAAACATCTGGCCCAGCTTGCGCAGCAGCAGGGTCAACATTTCCTGCTGACCCGAAAGTTCACAAAGGGCGGCTCCCAGGGTAGTCAAATCCAGCTCGCCCTGGTCGTTAGGGTCTTCATCGTCGATGATCTCAGCCTCTTCCAGTTCCCCGTCCACCTCCACATCAAAGGCCAGGGTCAGGGAAGGTCGTTGCTTGACATCGCACTGTTCCAGCAACCTCTGATCACGAGACTCAAGCGGGCAATGATAATACTCCTGCAGGGCCTGCAGCAGACGACCCTCCGGTGCCGCCAGCGGCTTGATGGCACATCCGGTCAAAGCGGCCAGGGCATCGATGACGCCGCTTTCGGAAGGATCGGCCATGGCCAGGGATAAGCCGCTGCGATCGCGGCTCAGAGGCAGAACCCGGTATTCAACGGCCTTGTTCGCAGGCACCAGAGACAGGACTTGCTCCGGTATGGCGGTCAGCGGAAGAGGGTCAAAAAAAGCAATTTCCAGGCGACGACTAAGGAAGCGGGCCAGCTGATCTTCTTCAATCAGGCCGATCTCCAGCAGGCTGGTACTCATGCGGCCGCCAGACAGCATGCCGTTGCGCAGCGCCTCCTCGAACTGATCGGCGTCGATCAGTCCGGCGGCGACCAGCAGGTCCAGCAGACGTGTCTCCATGGAAGCCCTCCCTCGATAATTTTCAGGCCGGCAAGTCTCTCAGCCCATCCGCAGGCGGATAAAAGATTCCTCATCCTCACAACGCAAAAAGGGGTTGTGTTCCCTTTCAAAGGCGATGGTGGAGACGGGTTGTGGGCCGTAATCGTGGCCGGGATAGATGAGCGTGTCGCCGGGAAAGGCCGCCAGGCGGCGCAGGCTGCGATAAAGGGCCCGGGGGTCGCCGCCGGGCAGGTCGGCGCGGCCGACCCGGGTCACGAACAGGGTGTCGCCGGTGATCAGCGCCCCCGGCGGGTTGAGACAGATGTGACCGGGATGATGGCCGGGAGTATGGAGTACCGCAACGACGGCTCCACCAAGCCGCAGTTCGGAACCTTCCTGCAGAAACAGGTCCGCCTCGTTCAACGATAAAGGGTGAGCGGCAAGGTGGGCGCCGGTGGCCGCCAGCACCTGCGAATTGCCGGCGATATGATCCCGGTGGCCGTGAGTGTTGACTACCCAGCGCAGCTTGAGATCCCTGCCGGCGATCTCTTCCAGCAGGGCGTCGGCGGCAAAGGACGGGTCGACGGCCAGCGCTTCGCCGGTTTCGCCGCAGCAGACCAGATAGGTGAAGTTCTTCATCTCTCCGGCCGGGATCTGGACAATCTCCAGGTTGCTCGTTACGTTCATACAAAATCCTCCACGGGAGCCCGGTCGATGCGCCGGATTTCACCGTTGATGATCCGAAAGATCTCGCCGGTGGCGCGCACCTGCCACTGATCGCCCTCTTCCGGAGGCAGGGGACATTTCCGCCGCCCGAGGCAGACCTGCTGGTCGTCGATCCGTCCCCACCAGTCCAGGGCTCCGATCTGCCAGATTCGGGTCCCCAAAAAAATAAGCCAAAAGCGCTGTTTCCTTTCCTGCTGTCCGGGCGGGTCAACCCCCGGCCCCGGAAGAATGACGAGATAGTATCCATCAGGAAACTCCGCATGGATACAGCGCCGTTTTCCTATTGGAAACCAGGTAAGGGAACCATAGCCAACGGTTGCTCGGGCATGATACGTTACTCCACCACGAGGGTCAATCGACGGCAAGGTCCGCGAACCCTTATTGCCCCTTGTCGCGACAACAGCCTATCCGATATAATCACAGTTTAACGTGATATCCGTCGAACCTGTTTTCAAAAAGGATGGTTTGTATGAAATTTGCCAAAATGCAAGGTGCCGGTAATGACTACGTCTATGTCAACTGCTTTGAAGAAAAAGTGGCTGACCCGGCAGCTCTGGCCCGCAAAGTGAGCAACCGCAACTTCGGCATCGGCTCCGACGGTCTGATTCTGATCCTGCCTTCACAGAAGGCCGACGTCTGCATGCGCATGTTCAATTCCGACGGCAGCGAATCGGAGATGTGCGGCAACGGCATTCGTTGTGTCGCCAAATACGCCTACGACCACGGCCTGGTGGACCGTCTGCAAATTACCGCGGAGACCGGCGCCGGCATTCTAACCCTGCAGCTGTTCACCAACGACAAGGACAAGGTGGATCGGGTGCGGGTCAACATGGGCGAACCGCGCCTGATCCGCAGCCAGATTCCCATGACCGGCGCGGCTGAAGAGCGGGTGGTCAATCAGGAACTGACCGTACTGGATCGAAGCTTTCAGATTACCTGCGTCTCCATGGGCAATCCCCATTGTGTCATCTACGTCGAAGACCTGGACAACTTCCCTTTGGAAAAATACGGTCCGGCAATTGAGAACCATCCTCTGTTTCCCAATCGCACCAATGTGGAATTCGTCGAAATCGTCTCTTTCTCCGAAGTCAGGCAGCGGACCTGGGAGCGGGGTGCCGGCGAAACCCTGGCCTGCGGCACCGGTGCCTCGGCGGTAGCGGTGGCGGGGGTGTTGACCGGCCGCAGCGACCGGACCATTCTTAATCATCTGCTCGGCGGCGATCTGGAACTGGAATGGAGCCGCGAGGGCAGCGTCTTTATGACCGGCCCGGCGGTTCAGGTTTTTGAAGGGGTCTTTGATCCCCAATGAACTGCCCCATGTGTCACCGCTGGCAGCAGCACCCGGAGCTTCGAGTGGCCAAACTGGAACACTGCTACCTGACCCTCCATCACGACCAGTTTTTTCCCGGTTACTGCCTGCTCTTTACCCGTCAACATCACACCGAGTTGTTCCATCTCTCGCTGGATGAGCGTCAGGGGGTGATGGAAGAGGTCAGCCGAGTGGCCGAAGCCCTTTTCAACCTCTATCGACCGGCCAAGATCAACTACGAACTGCTCGGCAACATGGTGCCCCATATGCACTGGCATCTGGTGCCCCGGCATCGTGACGACCCCCTGTGGCCGCGACCGATCTGGAGCGAACCGCACAGCGAGGTCCTGTGTTCCGCAGCCGACTATCGCAACACCGCGGCGGCCATTCGTCAGTCTCTGGAGCTGGAAAATCCCGGCCGGGAAGGAACTTCATGAAGTATATCCTGTTTGACCTCGACAACACCCTCTATTCCGCAGAGCGGGAAGTATTGAGCCTGATGGACCGGCGGATCAACGACTACATGCACGAGGTGGTCGGTATTCCCCTGGATCAGGTCGATACCCTGCGCCGTGACTACTGGCAGCGCTATGGCGTGACCATGGGCGGGCTGATGCGCCACCACCAGGTGGATCCCGAGGACTATCTGCGCTATGTGCACGACATAGACATCGTCAGCCGAATCGCTCCCGACCCCGAACTGCGGGCCGCCCTGCTGACGTTGCGGCAGCGGCGGGCGGTCTTCACCAACAGCTCCGTCTGCCACAGCGAGCGGGTACTGGCGGCCCTGGGGCTGAGAGACCTGTTCGAGGAAATCTACGACATTCGCTTCACCGGCTATCGGCCCAAACCCTATCCCGGTCCCTACCGGGCGGTGCTGGATCACCTGGGCGCGGCGGCCGAAGAATGCATCATGGTCGAGGACAGCCCGGAAAACCTGCAGACGGCCAAAACTCTCGGCATGGGCACCGTGCTGGTGGGAAATCGACCGGCGGCCGACTATGTGGATGTACATATCGATCAGGTTTCCCGTATTCCCGAGGCCGTCGCTTTCTGGGAAACGGCCTGAACATGGCGGAGAAATCGGAGCA
>SLLR01000009.1 GCA_007134025.1 Desulfuromonadaceae bacterium
AGGCAAGCAATACAATTGGAATGGTCCCCGGATAATCCCGCACCGCCGTGACCGCGCTGAGCAAACTGTCTTTGTCCAGCCATTGCCCCAGCGGTGACCAACGCCACAGAATCGCCAGCAGCAAGGCAACCGCAAGGAGAGCGGCGCTTATCCAGACCCGGGTTCCAAGACCGCCTTTGCGGGCAGACGGCTCGGTGTCGATGCTGAAATGATCGAACAGGGCTTCCATGTCCACCGGGCGTTCCGGGTCAACGATTTTTTGTGCCAGAAGACCTTCTTCGATGTCCACTGTCTCCACGGCCAGATCCCGCAGAAAGCGCAGATCATTGTCCAGAGCAGCGACGGTGGACAACAGGGATCCGCTTGCCGCCAGCTGCTCGGCGACAGTTTGCGGACTGGTACCCAGATGTTCGGCCAACAACCGGTCACGCAATCCGGCAATCGCCGGAGCTGCGTGGGGCTGGTCCGTCGACGATAAAGCCAGGTTGCATTCCGTGTCGAACCCCATGGAACGATTACTGAGATTGGCCGACCCTACGGTCAACAACCTATCGTCGACAACCATCACTTTACTGTGCACGTTGATCCTCTTACTACCAAGGTCCGCCCGCCCGGGATAACAAACCTTGAATCTGCCGAAACGGTCTTTCGCCTGAAGAGAGCTCAACAGACCATGGCGCAGCTTGCCCATGGTCTCCTGCTCCATCCAGCCGGAACATTCCTGAGGCATTACCAGCAGGATTTCGGGACCGGCCTCCTGCTCAAGGACACCTTCCAGGGCCTTACATACCTTATGGGAGGTCAGGTACTGATTCTCGATGTAGATAAACCTGCCGGCCCGGGCAATGGCGTCACAATAGAAGTTTTCAATTTCATTGATCGCCGGCCTGTCCTGACTTGCCGGTTCGGTACGCAGGATGGCCACCCGAACATCATCCATTGCCGCAGCCACTGCCTCCGGCCAAGAGCTTTGCTCGGAGTTGTCTACTGCCGGCAAACATTCGCCAGTGGCCCGTTGCCAGCGGGTGCGGCACAATCGACCCAATTCTTCGGCCACAGGTCCTTCAACAATCACCTGCACATCGTGAAAAGGATCGTAAGGTGTCTCGTTGTCGCAGCGATCCCGATGTTCCGGTAAATGCTCCGAGGTGTCCCAACGCCGGCTTGCCAAATCCAGCCCGCCGACAAACGCCAGGCAATCGTCCACCACCACCACCTTCTGATGATGGGATGCTCCCACTGGATGCTGATTGTCGAGAGCAAAACGCACCCTTTCATGGGTTCGCCAGCCGAAACTCAGCAAAGGGAAGCCATCCCGTTCCAGAGCATACAGCATGGCAAAGTCCCATTCCAGAATGTAGACCCGCAAAGCCGGATTTTCGCGAGCCAGACGATCGACAAAGGCTGCAAAGTTCTCCCGGTCCTGGTGTTCGCCACGGCGCAGTCGAATACGGCTGTCGATGTCCCAACCGAGAATGTAAATCGTACTTCGGGCGCCTTCACAGGCCTCGGCAAAGGCACGAAAATAGTCTTCACCATCCACAAGAAATGCGGCGCGATGCGCATCGGCGACCCGCCAGCAATTTCGACCGGGTTCAAAAAACATCACGCAGCTCCTGCTACCGATCCGACGATTTGATACGATCTGCCCTGCTACAAATAAGGCGACAAATGGCTGAAAAGTGGCCGTTGTTTTCCCATCCAGGCCCTCCTTTATCAACGGCTCAAGCGCATTAAAACCGACCCAAAGTATTTGATTCGGCAACGATAAGCGCTCAACGGCACGGAGTGTTTTCGCACTTTTCTTATTTATTTTGAAAACCTTGACAGCTTACAAAAACTTTCTTGAAAGCCAGTCGAGAATCAGCTGATTGACCTCTTTGGGTTTCTCGACCTGGGTCCAGTGGCCGCATTGGGGAAGCAGGTGTTTTTCGAGGTCGGGTATATAGTTTTCCATGCCGTCTGCCAGTTCCGGTGGCAAAAAGATGTCGTGTTCCGCTGAAATCATGAGACAGGGCACTGAGATGTGTTCGCTGGCCCCGGCCAGGATCTGGTTGTTCCGCAGAAGGTTGCGATACCAGTTCAGGGGGCCGGTCAACCCACCTGCCGCAAAGGCCTCCGCATAGACTTTCAGTTCGTCCGGGTTCAGCAATTGCCTGCCTGCCGGTTTCGGGTTGAGAGCGCTTGCCAGAATAAATTCCCATTCAAGGTGGCGAACCTCCGGAGGCGCTGCCAGGAATTCGGCCATGGTGATGGGAACCGCCCTGAACAATCCGTCGAAAAACGCAGGCATAAGCTCCGCACCCAGGCTGTCTTCAATGCCCTCTTCAAGAAAAGCGAGCCGGTAATTGCGGGCACTGAAATGTTTCAGCAGCCAAGCTGCCGGATCGTTGCCCATCCGCCGAAAATAGCGGTGAGGGGTATTGAGCCCGATGACTCCGGCGACGCGCTCGGGATGGAAGAGGGGCATCTCCCAAACCACATGCCCTCCCCAATCATGTCCGCAAAATACGGCTTTCTCCAGCTCCAGGGCATCCAGCAAACCTGCCAGGTCGTCGGCCAGGTGTTGGATATCGTACTCAGCCACGTCATCGGGCTTGTGGGTCTTGCCGTAGCCACGCTGGTCCGGGGCAATGGCCCGAAATCCCCCATTCGCCAAGGCTGGAAGCTGGTGGCGCCAGGAAAAAGCCAATTCCGGAAAACCGTGACACAGAACCACAGGAAAGCCGCTGCCCTTTTCGTATACGGCCATGCGGATACCATTGGTCTGAACAAAGTGCGCTGCAGGAAAATCGGCCACGATGGATGGCATTCGCTCCATGTTCACCTCCAAGCCAAAAAAGAGTCTCGATGGTCGTCCCGGGTACATTATCTTGTAAATACATTCCAAATCAACCCGTGGGCAGCCGGGGTCTTCCCCGGTCACTTGATTCTCATTCGCTTTGGCCATTCGATCTTTTTCTATCCCCAAGCCCCGTTTCCCGATTCTCACACCCGGCATATTCAAGATAGTCAGCGATCACCGGCCGATCGGCCTCAGCCCAGTCGAGGGTCTCCAAAGACTCGGGGGGCAACCAGGTGAGGGCTTTGTGTTCGTGCAAGACGATCCGTTCCGCCTTGAGAGTACAGACAAAGGAATGGAGGGTGACGGTAAAGGCCGAATAGTGGTGGGTGTGGGACGCGAGGCGTTTTTCTATGCCGATCTCAAT
>SLLR01000088.1 GCA_007134025.1 Desulfuromonadaceae bacterium
AGGCCATGTACGACACCTTCCATTACGCCATGGAAAATAATCCGAGCCATCAGGCCGCCGATTGGGTCAATCCCGACACGGGGCGCTCGGGGATGGTCATGCCCATCGCCACCCATGATAACCACCAAGGGCAGCCCTGTCGCGAATTCATTACCACCATCATCATCGGCGGACGGGAAGAGCAGGGATACGGTACGGCATGCAGGCAACCGGACGGTTCCTGGCAGATCGTAAGCGACAGCATGGATGAAGAGCCGGCGGCGCCAGCAACGACCTGCGCCGCGGCACCTCCGGTGCAGGTCTACCTGGATCGTTATTACTATTATCCGGGGTACTATCCGGATCGTTACTATTACTTTCCGGCCGGCTTGTACGCCCCTTATTATCCCTACAACATCTTCCTCAGCTTCAGCTATATCCACCGCGGCGGCTACCGTTATTACGGCACCCATTACCCGGCCGGACGAACCTTCTACCGTCGACATCCCCGTGCAAACCGGCAGCGCGTTGTCCTGCGTCCGCCCTATCGGTACCAACCGCCGTCCCGCCATCCCCGGACGTACCGCCACGACGAAATCCGTGTCGTAACTCCGACGCCAAATCGCCCGGCAACCCGGCCCCGCTCGGCGATCGGCGGGCGTCCGTCAGCCGATGTCCGTCCCCGCCGGGATGATCGCGGCCCCGACCGTCGCGACGGCCCGCCGCGGCAACTTGAGCGTCGGCGACAAGAGGGCCTCGGCACGCAACGTCCCGGCAGCCGCCGGAACGAAGGCTTCCAACAGCAAAATAGGCCGCAACAGGGCTCGCGCAATCCGCCGACCCGACCCCGGCAGGACGGGAGCGCTCGCCAAACGGTTGCGCCCCAGCAGGAACAAAGCTTCCAGCAACAGAACTGGTCACGGCAGGGTCGAGGCGATAGTCGACAGATGCAGCGTCAAACAGAGCAGCGACCCCGGCAGCAGAATCGGCCAAGCCATGATGGCCGTTCCCGTCGGACAAACAGGCAACAGCCGGACCATCTCGGACGGGGGGCCCAAAGACCCTGATAACTGTAAAGCGACTACCGGGGCACTTGGTTTCCCGGAGCCTTTAGCAAAATATTTCGACCAGCCGGCCAGCCTCTAGAATTGCTGGCTGGCAACTGCGACCTAGGGGGTCGGACCACGATAAGTCATTGATTTTCAATCAGTAACGTTCCAGAAATAGGTATTTTTGAGCTCATACCGCCCTTTTCAGCCTCAAAGTAAGTCCAATAGGCTTCGGTGGGCTCCCTGATTTAACTAAAACCAGGGACTCTTCTCTGTTTTCTTTTTTCTCATGAATTTCCCCGGGATTCTGTCTACCTGCCAGATAAAAAGATATACTCCTTAAAACGGAAGTCGAACGCCGGGCCACAAGGAGAGAGCATGCAAGCCAGCCTGGATCTGCTGATTACATTTATCGTGCAGCTTTTCATCCTGGTCGATCCTTTGTCCGGAGCGCCTGTGTTTCTGGCCATCACCCCGCAAGACAGCGCCGCCGAGCGACGCACCATGGCCTTGCGCGGCTGCTTCGTGGCGGGGAGCGTGGTCTGGTTTTTCATTCTGGCCGGACCGTGGGTGCTGGGCTACTTCGGCATAAAAACCGCCGCAGTGCGCACCTGCGGCGGTATCCTGCTGTTTGCCATCGCGCTGGAAATGCTTTACGGACGCACCAGTGGCACCGAGACCAGTCCCGGCGAGGAGCGCCTGGCCGAAACCAAGAAGGATATCTCCATCACCCCCCTGGCCATCCCCCTGCTGGCCGGCCCCGGCACCATCGCCACCGCCCTGATTTTCGCCGGCCGCACCTCCGACCTTTTCGGCTATCTGGCTCTGCTGCTGGGCACGGTGGTGGTGTTCGCCGGCTCCTTCGTTATCCTGAGCAAGGCCGAACTGCTGACCCGCGTACTGGGCAAACTGGGTACCACCGTGATGACCCGCATCATGGGCCTGGTGCTGGCTTTCCTGGCCGTGCAGTACGTTTTGGACGGGGTCGGCACGGCGTTGGGCAGGGGCTGATATTTAAAGAGGGATTTTTTGTCGCCGTAGCATGCGTCAGCCTGACCCCCGAGCACCAGAAACGGCAGCTCTGCCTCATTGAAGGCCAGGGACACTCCCCTGTTTTCTTCATCTTCGAAGAATAATCAGGAATTTTCGACAGGTTCAGTTGGTCCGGCTCCGCACGCCCCGGTAATGATTGAGTTCCACGGGTTCGTTGCAGGTCCTTCGACAACACCCTCCTCGATTCGCTCCAGCAGGTAGGAAAAGAACGGGTTGGACGACATTCGCACCAGCGCGTCCAGACTGACGATCAATGTCCCGCGCTCGCCGCGCGGAGCCAGCGCCCCCAGACTGACGCCGAACTGATTGAGCGGCTCGGGATACATGCCATACAGGGAGTCGTCGAGCGGCAAGGGCAAGGCGACATGCGAGAGCGAAAACACCTCTTTGGGATAGGACAAGCCCAGTGCCCGGGTCTGCTCCTGGATTGCGTGGGCTTCGGTGAAGCGCTCGACAACCTCGCGCGTGTCGGGATCGGCGTTGGTGATGAGGGTGAGTTTGAACCGTCGCGGCGGATCGGTCAGAATTCGGGACAGCAGATTGTCAGCGCTGGCGCGCATCAAGGTACCGAAGGTGGCGCTGCGATTGAGATCGAACAGGACCAGCTCGCTGCCATTGTCGGGAAGGTGTTCGTACAAGGCGGTAAGGACCGCCCGGGTACTCACCGTAAAGTCCACCACGGACTGAAAGGTGAGAATCGGAGGCAGTTCACCCAACCGACCCTCGCGGGCGTAGAGCGCGATCTGCGGTTGCAGCGAGCGAGTCAGCTGCGAGGATTGCCGTGCGCCGTTGATGGGAAAGGAATTGTATTTGAAGGGGTTGAACTCCGGCATGACGCTGAGCCACGCCGCCCGCGCGAAGGCTGGAAAAACCGCCGGCCAGCCGGCGATACCGGCGAACCGTGCCATCTCGGTGATCCCGATCATCGGGGAAATGAGCACGATACGATCCGGCCGGGCCAGATTCGGGTTTGCCATGGCGTCAAGCGCATACTTCATGGCCAGCGCGCCACCGTTGGAAAAACCGACCAGATGCAAGGGCGACTCCGGATGGGTGCGCCGCCGGGCTTCGCGCACGGCCAGGCGGGTCGCTTCCGACCAGTTCTCCCA
>SLLR01000083.1 GCA_007134025.1 Desulfuromonadaceae bacterium
GCCTCCCCATCCCGCCACTGCAGAAGCTCTTCCAGAACCGCCAGCTGCCGGTGTTCAAGGGTGTTGGCCTTCTTGAAGCGCAAAAACATCGGCCCCGAAGAACTGTTATGGCGGACCTGCTCCAGCAGTGCGAACTCCTCCTCCGCCCAACTCAGGCGGCCGCTGTCCTGCAACCGGGCTTCGAGGATTTCCGCCAGCCGGTGCAAATGTCGGGTGTCTTCCGCCGCGTAGCGAATCATACCCTCTTCCAGGGGACGCATGGACCAGTCGGCACGCTGGTAACGCTTGTCGAGCTGAACTCCGAAATACTTGCCCAGAATGTCGGCCAGGCCGATTTTTTCCTCGCCCAGCAACTGGCAGGCGATCATGGTATCGAACAGGCCCCGGACCTGAAAGCCGAAATCCCGATGCAGACAACGGATATCGTAATCCGCGGCGTGAAACAGTTTGCGCACTCGGGCGTCGGCCAGTACCGGCGCCAGGGCTGACAGGTCGTCGATGGCCAGGGGATCCACCAGCACCGTGGTGGCGGAGGTGGAAAACTGCAAAAGGCAGACCTTATCCTGGTAAGAATGCAGGGAGTCGGCTTCCAGATCGACGGCGATGACCGGTTCCCGCTGCAGCTGAGCGGCAAAAGCCGTCAGCTCCGAGGAATCGACCAGAATAGGGGGTAAGGACATGAATTCTCCATGAGCGTTTCAGTAAAGGGTTCGGGGCCGCCATGCCGGGCTGTCCGGGCCGGCCCCTTGTTCGGCAAGGGGCACCTGCCGGTTTCAGGATGAACCGGCCAGAAGTTCCCGAACCTTTTTGTGGGCGCCGTGCAATGCCAGCGCCTCCAGCCCGGTCCGGGACAGCCAGAGGCTCTGTCCGGCTTCGGCCACCAGCTGTTCCTCGCAAGCCGGTTCAGTTGCGAGGTAAAAGACCGTCACTTCGAGTCGAAAATGGCTGTAAGCGTGGCGCACCCGGCCCAGTTCCCGGGGTTCGCCGCGCCATCCCTGTCCCCTTAACAGCGCCTGCACTGCCGAAGCGGCCTGCTGCCCTGTTTCCTGAGTGCGACAGGGAAACTCCCACAAACCGGCGAGCATGCCCTGCAGAGGACGCTTGCGGACCAGAAGTTTTCCATCCCGCTCCAGCAGCAGAGCCACCTGGTGCACCAGCGGCACCGTTTTTCGGGGTTGCCGGCGGGGCAGTTGGGCCACGATGCCGCGATCGTGGGCCAGGCACAAAGAGACCAGAGGACACTCGGCACAGCGGGGTTGGCGGGGAATGCATACCGTGGCCCCCAGATCCATAATCGCCTGAGCATAGTCGTGGGCACGGTCTTCGGGAGTCAGTTCCTCGGCCCGCCGCCAGAGCTCCTTTTCCACAGTGGCGGCACGGGGCGGCTGTTCCACTGCGTAGAGCCGGATCAGGACCCGGCGCACGTTGCCGTCAAGAATCGGCGCTTTACGGTTAAAGGCAATGGACAGAATGGCACCGGCTGTGGAACGGCCGATACCCGGCAGAGCCTGCAGGGCTTTCAAATCCTCGGGCAGTCGCCCTCCCCCTTCAGCCATTATCCGGCAGGCTGCGGCGTGCAGATTGCGGGCCCGGGAATAGTAGCCCAGACCGGCCCACAGGGCGATAACCTCATCCACGGAAGCCCCTGCCAGGGTCCGCAGATCGGGAAAGCGCCGTAAAAACCTTTCGTAATAAGGGATAACCGCCGTCACTCCGGTCTGCTGCAGCATGATCTCGGAGATCCAGATGCAGTAGGGATCCCGGGTTCTGCGCCAGGGCAGATCGCGACCGCAGTCGGCGTACCAGGCCAGCAGCCGGAGCGCCACCTGCGCCGCTTCAAAAGACCGGTGATGATTCATCGAAAACCGCATTCAAAGAGCGACAGCGAAGCGGCCGGGGTTCAGGCCAGTTGCCGAAGGACCGCCAGCGTCTGATCCATCTCCGACCGGCTACCGATGGAAATCCGCAGACCCTGGGCCAGTTGCGGGTCGCTGAAATGGCGCACCAGAATCTGACGGTCAAACAAGGCCTGATAAACCCGGCGGCCGTCGCGGTGGGGGGGAACGGCAAACACGAAATTGCCGCTGGAGGGAATCACATCCCAGTCCAGCACCCGCAGCTCGGTACTGAACCACTCCCGGGTCTGGCGAATCTGGGTCACGCAATCGCGAAAATAGTCCTGATCCTCCAGCGCCGCCACCGCCGCGGCCTGGGCCAGCCGGTCGAGATTGTAATGGTCGCGTATCTTGTTGAGGGCGGCGATCACCTCGGGCCGCGCAACCGCAAGGCCCAGACGCATCCCCGCCAGGGAATAACTTTTGGAAAAGGTGCGGGTCACCACCAGGTTGTCGCAGCGCCTTACCAGTTCCAGAGCGCTGTCGTCGGCAAAATCGGCGTAGGCCTCGTCCACCACCAGCATGCCGTCCACTCGGGCTGCCAACTCTTCGACAAAGGACAGGGGATAGCAGAAACCGAGGGGCGCGTTGGGGTTGACCAGAAAAAACAGCTGCCCCTCATAGCGCTCGGGAAACCCCGTCAGGTTCCAGTGCGGATCAAGGCCGAACGTGCGCACCCTTGCTCCCTGAACGGCGGCCAGGGTTCCGTAGTAGGAATAGGAGGGCTGGACATAGGCAATCTCCTGTCCCTCGCCGACAAAAGCCCGAATCAGATTATTGAGCACCTCGTCGGAACCGTTGGCCATGATAATCCAGTCGGGATCAAACCCGTAAAGGCGACCGGCCGCCTCCCGGGCGGCGCTGCTGGCCGCGTCGGGGTACTTGCGCAAACCCTCGCCGACTTCGGCGAGGATCGCTTCGATCACCTTCGGCGACGGTGGAAAGGGATTTTCATTGGTGTTGAGCTTGATATAGCTTTGACCGTCCCGAGGTTGAAAACCCGGAACATAACCGGCCATCTCGGCGATATTGCGACGCAAGCGGGTCATGAAACCTCCGGCGTGAAATTATGGGCCTGCTGACGTGGACACACTAGTTTTCATCCGGAAACGGCCCTTTTCCGCTGTAGCGGCGTCAATCTGCAGGTTTGCTTGTGACTCGGACCGTCCCTGGCCCTCGCCCTTCGGGCAGCCAGGGGCTGTCCATTTCCTCTATCCTGTGGAAATGTGCGGCGTACCGATGTACGCCTCCGCGCAACCCTTTGATTTCCTTGCCACAA
>SLLR01000056.1 GCA_007134025.1 Desulfuromonadaceae bacterium
ACGAGATTATCCAGATCGAAACGGTCGTCATCTTCCTGGGCAAAAATCGCTTGGCGATTGTGTCCTCGATGGATCACATGATGGGGGTAATTGGGTATGACGAGTTGACCGATACGGGGCACAAGACCTTTATAGAAACACGCAAGAAAATAAATCCTTCACCTCTTTTTCCCGACTGATATCGGACTTGACGTTGTCAGAAGACCTGTTAGCATTAATGCTGTAGCGTCATCCACTTACTAAAATCTTTTTACAGTGATGAAAGGAAATAAAATGAATAAAGTTCTGACCGCGACATTTGATTCTGAAGACAAACTGAAAGCTGCCAAAAATCATCTTTTGACCACTTCAATTGCTGGATTCCCGCGCGAAAACATTTATGTCGACAATGAAAAGAAAGAAATCAAAGTCATCATACCAGAAACAACGAAGGCCGAAGTGGAGCAAGTTCTTAACGAACACAGTCCCAAAAAATTGACTGTAAAAGATTTCAAGGAATGATGAGCTCATAATGACATGCTCGACGGTCTTTCCAATTGCATTGGTAAAGGGCAAAACCTGTTTGGGAATCACGACGGACCGTTGTTGAAATTTATGGAATTGAATCCAACTTTGTCCTCAAGATCTGTCTCCTTCTGCACGATCTGCTCTCCCCTGACTGTCGCATGAGGAACGGCGGCGGGGGTGCAGGCCCAGGGCCGGCGCAGTCTCCACCCCTTTGACTCCCAGCTTTCTGGTCGCAACATAGCGGATGACCGCTTTGGCCTGGGACAGGATTCTGTTTTTGTTCGGTTGGCTGACCCAGGCCTTATCGATCCCGAAATGCCTGGTCGCCAGGTTGGAATCCAGACCCAGGTTGACTCGTTTCCCGCCACAGGACAGATGGCAGGAGCCTGGCCTGCCCCATCACTCACAAAGCGCCAATACATCTGCCTGGCGACCCGGCGCCCCATGCTTAAACCCTCCCCTTTCGAACTGGTGTGAAGAGTGCCAGGCCGCTTCTACGGATCCTTGGCTGTCCCTTCCCCGCTGGCCGCAACGTCCCCCCGCTTGAAAACTGCTGTCGATCCATTATCCTTTCAGGTAAAGTGCCATATCGTGTCGGCAAAAACCCCGCGGTGTGCGCATCAGGTTCTACCGCCCGGGTCGTGCTCCCGACACGGCCCTTTGACCGTGGCACCGGGTCATCGCCATGGGCAGAACCCGTCTCACCCATCACGAAAGCAGTGTGTCTATGAATTTTGGCGAGCGGTACCACGATGGTTGCGGTTTCGGTCTTCTGGCGCAAATCCATAATCGCCCGAGCCACAGTTTGGTGGAGGACGCGGTCAGGGCCTTGGCAAGGCTGATGCACCGCGGCGCCATCGCCTCCGACGGCAAAACCGGCGACGGTAGCGGCCTGCTCTGTTCCATGCCGCGGGACTTCATGCGGAGGGTGGCTGCGGAGAGCGGCGTCTCGCTGCCGGAGCAGTTCGCCGTGGCGATGCTGTTTCTCACGGACGAGGAGCCACAGCTGGCTGTGTTGCGGGAAGAGTGCGAGAAGAACGATCTGCAGCTCTTGCACGTGCGCGCCGTTCCCCTGGATACCGGGGCCCTCGGCGAGCGGGCCCTGACGCTGCTGCCGATCATCCGCCAGGCCTTTGTGGTGCCCGCCTCCCTGGTGGCCACCCGCCGCTTCGACCCGCTGCTCTATCTGACCCGCAAACAGGTGGAACACCGCCTGGCGGACGCGGAGGACTTTTACATCCCGTCCTTCTCCCGCAAGGTCGTGGCCTACAAGGGGCTGGTTTTGCCGACTCACCTGCGGGCACTCTACCCGGATCTGGCGCAGGAGGATTTCGCCTGCTCCTTTTTGCTGTTTCATCAGCGCTTTTCCACCAACACCCTGCCCAGGTGGCGCCTGGCTCAGCCCTTCCGCACTCTGGCCCACAACGGCGAGATCAACTCCCTGCAAGCCAACCGTTTTCACGCCCAGCACAAGTTCAACGCCGCACAAAGCTCGGTGTTTTCCGACGCGGAATTGGCGCAGCTGCTGCCGCTGCTCGAGGAAAACGTCAGCGACAGTGCCAGCCTTGACAACATGTTCGAATTTCTGCTCGCCAACGGCGTCGATTTTTTCAAAGCGGTGCGCGCCCTGATCCCGCCCCCGCGGCACAACGTCACTCATATGGATCCCCATCTGCGGTCCTTCTACGAATACATCTCCACCGCCTACGAGCCCTGGGACGGGCCGGCCGCTATCAGCCTCACTGATGGCCGCTACGTCGGCTGCATCCTTGACCGCAACGGGCTGCGGCCGGCCAAGTACCTGATCACCACCGATGATCGGCTGCTGGTGACCAGCGAATACGGGGTTCTCGATATCCCGCCCGAGCAGGTTCGGGAGCGGGGCCGACTGCAAAGCGGCGAGATGATCGCTGCCGACCTGGAGCAGGGCCAGTTCTTCACCACCCAGGATATCGACCGTTACCTGATGGAGTCCCAGCCCTACAGCGACTGGCTGACGGCCCACACCTCTTACCTGCAGGAATTCATCGAACAGCAGTTCGACGATCTTGCAGGGTACAAGTGCGCCGAACTGGAAACCTGCCAACGCTATTTTAACGTCACCCACGAGACGCTGGAGGTCTTCATCCGATCCATGCTTGAAAGCGGCAGGGAACCCACCGGCTCCATGGGAGACGATACGCCGATGGCCGCATTCTCCCGCCAGACGCGAAATTTCAGCGACTTTTTCCGCCAGCGCTTCGCCCAGGTGACCAATCCCGCCATCGATCCCTATCGGGAAAAAGTGGTCATGTCGACCACCGTCGGCTTCGGCGAACTGGGCAATCCCCTCATGGAAACACCGGGCCGGGCGCGGCGCCTGAAAAGTATCTCGCCGATTCTCTCCCGGGAGATCTTCGACGTGCTGCTCTCCTTCGGCGATCCGCACCACCCCCGCTACCATCCAAGCTACCGGGTCGGGATGTTCCCCACCGGATTTCGCAGCGATCTGCGGGCCAGCCTGCGGGAGCTCGGCGACCGGGTGGAACGGGCAGTGATGGAAGAGGGCGTGCGCACAATCGTCCTCGACGACCGGGTGGTCGACGCGCAGCACAAGGTCATTCCCATGGCCATGGCCGTTGGCTATCTCACCCAACGCCTGCTTCAGGCCCGGTTGCGCCACCTGGTAAGCATCGTGGCGGTGACCGGCGAGGTTTGCGATCCCCATGCCGCCTGCGTGCTGCTCGCTTACGGGGCCATGGCGGTCTATCCATGGCTGCTCTACGCCAGCGGGCTGGCTCTGTGCACGCGCTCCGGACACACCCTCCGGGAGACCCGCAAGGGGCTGCGCAACCTCTACCAGGCCCTGACCATGGGCCTTCTAAAAATCATGTCCAAGATGGGCATCAGCAGCGTCGCTAGCTACTGCAACGCCGCCCTGTTTGATATTATCGGTCTCTCCAGGGAGATCGGCACCGACTGCTTTCCCGGCACGGCTATCCATCTTCCCGGACTGGGTTACGACCGGATTGAGGAGCGCATCAACGCGCTGCACGACCAACTGTACCGGCGTACCTACCTGACCCCCATCTACCCGCTGGCCATCGGTAGCCTTTACCAGCATAACGCCGCCAGTGAGTACCACGACTTCGGGGCCCAGGTGGTGCTGGCGGCACACCAGTTCGCTCGAACGTTGGACCGGCAGGACTACCTGGCCTTCCGTGACCGAGTGGCCCGTCGCGAGGGCTGCTTCGTCCGGGATTTCTTCACTTTCCGCAGCCCCCATCCGCCAGTGCCCTTAGCGGAGGTGGAGCCGGTGGCGGCCATCACCCGCCGCTTCGATTCGGCGGCCATGTCTTTGGGCGCCCTGTCGCCGGAATGTCACGAGGCCTTGGCCGAGGCCATGAACCTCCTTGGTGGCAGCTCCAACAGCGGCGAAGGGGGCGAAGACCCAGCCCGCTACAACACCAACCGTAACAGCAAAATCAAACAGATCGCCTCGGGGCGCTTCGGCGTGACCCCAGCCTACCTGCGCAGCGCCAGTGAAATCCAGATCAAGATCGCCCAAGGCGCGAAGCCTGGCGAAGGCGGCCAATTGCCCGGCAACAAGGTGAGCCCCCTCATCGCTGCCCTGCGCTATACAGTACCGGGGATCACCCTGATCTCCCCGCCGCCCCACCACGACATCTACTCCATCGAGGACCTGGCGCAGCTGATCTTCGATCTGCGCCAGGTCAACCCCGCCGCCCGCATCTGCGTCAAGCTGGTTTCCTGCGACGGGGTAGGCACCATCGCCGCCGGAGTGGCCAAGGCCTATGCCGAGCGCATCGTGGTTTCCGGCTGCGAGGGCGGAACCGGCGCTGCGCCCCTGACCTCCATCAAGTTCGCCGGCAACCCCTGGGAGCTGGGGTTGAGCGAAGCCCACAACAGCCTCAAGGCCAACGGCCTGCGGGAGCTGGTGGAATTGCAGACCGACGGGGGTTTCAAGATCGGCGCGGATGTGGTCAAGGCAGCCATGCTCGGCGCCGAATTTTTTGGTTTCGGCACCGCTCTGCTGGTGATGCTCGGCTGCAAGATGCTGCGGGTCTGTCATCTCAACAGCTGTGCGGTGGGGGTGGCCACCCAGAACCCTGCCCTGCGAGAGCATTTCGTCGGCACCGTGGACAAGGTTGTGGCCTACCTGCGCAACGTCGCCGAAGACGTGCGGGAAATCCTCGCCGGGCTGGGGATGCGCAGCCTTGACGAGGTAATCGGGCGCAGCGACCTGCTGGCGGTAATCGACCACCCCATGTCAGCAGACTTCGACTTCTCGAAGGTGCTTCACCGCATGGAAGGTCCCGACCGCAAGCGGCTGGCTAATCCGCCCTTTGACGACAACGCATTCGAGAAAGGGGTACTCGAAGAGGTGCGATCGACGATACGCGACCCCCGTCGCGAGGTACTGGTGGAGCGGCGCATCCGCAACATCAACCGCAGCTTCGGCGCCCTGATCAGCGGCGAGGTGGCCCACTATTACGGCAACGAAGGGCTGCCATCCGACGCGCTGACCTTCCGCCTGCAGGGGGTGGCCGGCCAGTCCCTGGGAGCCTTTCTGATCAACGGTCTCAATATTTTCCTCGACGGGGTGGCCAACGACTATGTCGGCAAGGGCATGCATGGCGGGTGCATTATCGTCAAGCCGGCCATCTACCGGGAAGGCGCGGCGGCGGTGGGCAACACTTGCCTTTACGGCGCCACCGGTGGCAAGCTGTTCGTTGCCGGCACCGCCGGGGAGCGCTTCGCGGTGCGCAATTCCGGAGCTCTGGCGGTGGTGGAAGGCACCGGCGATCACGCCTGCGAGTACATGACCGGCGGTACGGTGGTGATCCTTGGGGAGACCGGCATCAACTTCGGCGCCGGCATGACCGGCGGTGCGGCCTTCGTCCAAGATCGCAGCAAAACCTTCATGGACAAGCTCAACCGCGAACTTGTGGAAGCCCGCCGCATCAATATCGACGAGGACAGCGAAGGCAAGATCTACCTGCGCAAGATCCTGCTGTCCTACCACAACCGCACCTCCAGTCCCAAGGCCGCTTTCATCCTGGAAAATTTCCGGGAAGAATTGGGCTATTTTTGGATGGTCACCCCACGGGACATGAAGTCGCCGCTGAACCCGAAGGAAGGGGATTAGCCATGCGGAATTTCCTCGATACTCATCGACGGGATCCGGAAAAAAAGACCGTCGCCCTGCGTCTGCGCAGTTTCGACGAGATCTACCACTACTACAGCCTGGCCCAGGTGGTGCCGCAGGCCGAGCGCTGCATCCAGTGCGGCAACCCCTTCTGCGCGGTCATCGGCTGTCCCCTGGGAAACTACATCCCCCAATGGCTGGCCGCCATCGCCGCTCAGGATCTGGAAACCGCCTTTTTGCTCTCCAACGAGAGTTCCCCCTTTCCGGAGATTCTCGGCCGTATCTGCCCTCACAATCTGCTGTGCGAGTGCGCCTGCACCCTCAACGACGGCTATGGCGCCGTCACCATCGGCCCCATCGAGGCTTCGATCACCGATTTGGGTTTCACCCAGGGCTTGGAGTTGCCCTTTCCCGGGGTCATCCGGGAACCGAAAGTTGCCGTCATCGGCTCGGGACCGGCCGGTTTGTCCTGTGCCCACTTTCTGCTGCGGGCCGGCATTGGCGTTGACCTGTACGAACGCGCCGACGAAGCGGGCGGGCTGCTGACTCTGGGCATCCCCAACTTCAAGCTCGACAAGGGCATCGTCCGCCACCGGGTCGACATCCTGTGCAAGGCGGGCCTGCGCCTGCATCTGGGGCAAGAAGTGGGGCGTGATATCGGCTTCGACGAGCTGCTGAATATCTATGACGCCATTTTCCTCGGCCTCGGCGCCACCGCCGGCCGCCTGCCGCAGTTGGCCCACGAGCGCCACGGCAAGGTATTTCGGGCCATGGAATTTCTGGCCGAAATTCAGCACCATCTGCAAGGGCATCCCCTCCACCCCCGCTTCAACGTGCGGGGCAAACGGGTAGTGGTCATCGGTGGCGGCGATACCGCCATGGACTGCCTGCGCACCTCGCTGCGGCAGGGCGCCGAAAGCGTGACCTGCCTGTACCGGCGCGACCCATCCAATATGCCGGGCAGCCACAAGGAGTATCAAAACGCCCAGGAAGAAGGGGCGGCTTTCCTGTTCCATCGCGCGCCGACCCGGATTGTCCTCGACGAGGATCAGGGCCACCTCATCGGGGTGGAGGTGTGCCAAACCCGCCTCGAAGGTCTGGGAGTGGACGGCCGGCACCGGGTCGCCGAGGTCGCCGGCACCGAACATTGCATCCCGGCCGACGTGCTGATTCTGGCCCTCGGTTTCGACGTGGAGGAGTTCGACTTTTTGCTTCAGGCCGGGGTGAAGACGGAACGACGGCGGATGATCATCGACCCCCGCACCGGGCGCACCTCCCACCCCAAAATCTATGCCGGCGGCGACTGCTCCCGCGGTGCCCATCTGGCCGTAACCGCCGCCGCCGATGGTCGGCGGGCGGCCAGGGCGATCATGGCGCGGTTGTTGTTGGGAGAAACGGCCGAGGCGAGCTAGGCCCCTGCTCTATCCGGAAATTTTCCTTTTGGGACACATTGGCCAGGTGGATTGCGACAGGACGTTGTTGAAATTTTTAGAATTTAGCCCAGCCTTTCCATATCCGCCACCTTCAACACGATCTGCTCTGCCCTGACTGCTTCATGAAAAACGGCTGCAGGCAGGCCAGGACGGTCTATGCGGGCTTATCTGGGCTTAGTGAGCAAATAGTAGAGAATTTTATTTCTCAAAAACATTCCTTTAGGCACCTAAGCCTTTATAAACTTGTATCCAAAGAACCGTTTCCGTTATATTTTATTGTCTTATTGCCATCTACCTTTGGAAGCCACTGGCAATCCCCAGGACCCAACTCTGTTCATGCGACCTTTTGATGCACTGATAAAGAAATACCCAAAAAGCGTTTTTTATCAAATGCCCGGTCGGCATTCTTGATCTGAAATCAATAAAAAGGGGGGAGAAAACCATGAAATTACGCAACTCAATCATCGCTCTTGCAACCCTGATCCTTAGCCTGGTCCTGGTCCAAACCGTGACCGCGGAGCAAGCCTCCCGCAAGTTCGGCGAAACCGACCGTTTCAGCTGGGGAGGCGACATCCGAATTCGCGGCACCCGGATCGACCGCAATACCTTTTCTCCGGACGGCGCGATCCCCAGCGGCCCCGACGTCCAATGGCTGCGCGTCCGGACAAGACTCTGGATGGACTATGCCCTCTCGGACAAAATACGCTTCGATCTTCGCCTGGCGCATCGCTGGCACCATGTCAGCAGTCACTTCCTCGATCCCAACAACCAGGACACAACCACCTGGCGCTTCCCTGATGAAGTCATCTTCGACCAACTGAAAATCACCGTTGACGACGTCGGTGGCCTGCCACTGCGCCTGACCATTGGCCGCCAGGACCTGATCCTCGGCCGAGGAATGATTGTTCTCGAGGGAACGGCCTATGACCAGGGCAGAGGAATCTATTTCGACGGTCTGCGCGGCACGTGGCAACAGGGAAACACCACCGTCGACTTATTTGGGTTCTACAGCAGCAAAACCGATGACTTCATCGTCATCAACGACCGAAACCGGCTACTGCGCCGCGGCGACACCCTGCTCACCGGCATCTACTGGACCGAAAAGATCAACCCTGCCTTCAACACCGATCTTTACTACATGTACAACCAGATCAGGGATGACTTCGTCGTCATTGGTGATGGCGTCCGTGATGACGTCCGGCTCCACATCACGGGCGGCCGCATCTTTGGCAAGCCCCACGACCTGATTGACTACAGCGCGGAATTCGCTGTGCAAAGAGGCAAACTGCGGCAAACCGACCGCGACATGAAGGGTATGATGTCCGACCTGCGTCTCGGCTTCCTGCTGCCGGGCAACCTGCCCTTCTCGCCCAAACTGAACCTGCAGTACACCTGGATGCGGGGCGAAGACAAAACCGCCAACACTTACAAGGGTTGGCATCCGGTAGCTGCCGAATATCCGATCTGGCGCGAAGAGCTGATGCCCATCGCCAATCGCGGCAACTGGACCAATCTGCACAACTATCGCCTCGAAGCCATCCTCCAGTTGCACGACAAGGTGCGCTGGACCAATGCCGGCTCCCTGCTTCGGGCCGACACGGTCGCCGGCTACAACGACCCCTTTGGCAATCCACGACAAGGCAAAACCATGGGACAGCTCTACAGCAGCTTTCTGGACTACTCCGCTACCAAAAAATGGACTCTGCGCCTCGAAGCCGCTCTGCTCAAACCCGGTAGCTACTATGCCAGCGACAACTCAGCCCACTGGTTGCGCCTGGAAAGCTACTACCGGTTCTGAGACCCAGATAAGCAAAAAACACAGAGGACGAGAAAACCCCCAGAATCCCGCCCCCCCCCGGATCGCCTTCGATTCGGGGGGGGGCATTGCACTGCCAGGAGCAGGGAAGGACGTTATTGATAGATCGCCAGCCTCCCAGCCACAATAAATCATCTGGCTCTGCTCCAAGCTACCAGCCCGGCTATTATCAGGATCGGATAATAGCAAGTCAGGAACACGACAAAACCAAGGAACATCGCAACAGCCAGCATATGACCAATATCAGCAATTGGTTCAAAGAAGGCTGCAAATAAGAGGAATGTCAAAGCAGGGCCTGCGGCAAGGATTGCCCAGCGTCTACTTACAGACTCGCACGACCATGCCAGAAGAAACGTCGCTGCCAAACCCAGAACAGGCAAAAAGACGCCTAGCAGTGCCATCACTTCCGAAAATAAAAACATTTGACAGCCTCTTTGAATCAGTACGCAACTACGGGGTCAGGACTTGATAGCTTGACTTCAGCACCTCCCGCCTCAGTCGTTCCATTTTATCAACAAACACAGGGTCTTTCTCCCGGCGTTTTTGCTTGGGCTGCTTGGGGTCGGACCAAGTCAACCTCTTGATAATCAAGGGAAAACACCCCCAGAAAGACTATTAATTGGTGTTATAACCCGATTTTCAGGGCCAAAATTGACCTCATGGGTTTCTGACGGTTCTCTGAGCACATAGGCATCGCCCGTCGCGACAATACCCTCCTCATTGCCAATCCGAAAAATTCATTCAAAAACCTATAATCCTGATTTTGCCTCCAAAAATCGACCTATAAGCGGTCATTGGGACAAAAATGAAGAAAGACAAGGTGATTTCAACGGGTCAACCTGGTCTGATTCCTGTTCCTTCCTTCGCCACCCCCCCCGATTCCTCAAAGCACAAATGGGAAAATCAGCGGAATCAGCACGAGACTCAGCAGCAGAACGACGACGGTGAACGGTACGCCCAAGCGCAGGAAGTCGAAGAAATTGTATTCACCCGGCCCTAAAACCAATGTGTTTACGGGTGACGATACAGGCGTCATAAAGGCGGCCGAAGCCGCCAGGGCCACAGCCATGGCGAAGGGATAGGGAGACAGCCCCAACTCTCCGGCGATGGCCAACGCAACCGGTGCGATCAGGACCGCCGTGGCCGTGTTGGAAATGAACAGACCGAATATCGCCGTGAGCACAAAAATCGCGGCCAGCATCGTGGTCGGCCCGGCGGTCCCCAGCGCTCTGAGAAGCACGTCGGCCATCATGTCCACGCCTCCGGTATTTTGCAGCGCCAGGGAGAAAGGCAGCATGCCGACAATCAGGATGAGGGTCTGCCACTGGATGGAACGGTAGGCATCGTACATGTCCACACATTGGAACAGGCCCAGCAGCAGGCAGGCGATGAGCGCCGCCTGCACATTGGGCACGATCCCCGTCACCATCATGGCCACCATAACGATGAGCACGCCAACAGCGATGGGGGCCCGACTGGGTGCCGCGATGACGTCTTCCACTTCGGCGGGCATGTGCAGCACGACCACATCCTGAAAGTCGACCTGATGGCGTTCGATTGCCCGCCATGGACCGGCAACCAGCAGTGTATCCCCGACGCGAAGCGATTTTTCAAGAATGTTGCCGGCGATGGGTGACTGTCCGCGCTTCAGGCCGACGACATTCAAATCATGCTTGGAGCGAAAGGAAGCGGACAGAACCGTTTCGCCGATCAACGTGGAATCCGCCGTAATCATCAGTTCGGCCATGCCGATGGCCTGGGATTTATCCGTAAAGAAGTTGCCGGAAAGGGGGAGCTTCTGCAGATCGAACCGCTTACAAAGCATTTCTATCTCTGTCTTATTGTTCTGCAAATCCATAAACAGGGCGTCCCCCGCCTGCAACTCGGTGCGCGCCGTCGGCTCGAAAATGAAGGTTGAGAACAGTTTTTGACGTTCGATGGCGATAATGTTCACCCCCGACGGCGCTCGCAGATCGAGCTGGTCAAGGCGTTTGCCCACCCAAGGCGACTGCGGGGTTAGACGCAGACGATACTCGCGCTCGGCGAGGCCGTAGGTATCGATCCACTCGGCAAGTCGGGGCCGCGCCATTCCGCTTTTGGTTGTCTTGGCTTTTCCGGGCAACCATCGCCGTGCGAACAGCATGTAGGCGATGGCGCACAGCAGAATGGGAAGTCCAAAGGGCGTAAAGGAAAAGAAATGAAATCCGGCGTGCCCTTCCCGCACAAGCTGACTGTTGACGACCAGGTTCGGGGGTGTGGCGATGAGGGTCATCATGCCGCTGATCAGAGCCGCCATGCTCAGCGGCATCATCAACCGGCCGGCGGCGATTCCGGCGTTGCTGGCGATGCGCAGTACTGCCGGAATGAAAATGGCCACGACGCCGGTTGAACTCATAAACGATCCAGCACCAGCCACGATGACCATGAGCAGCGCAACCAGCCGGGTTTCGCTGCTCCCGGCTTTTTTGACCAGGAAATCACCCAGATGCTGAGCCACGCCGGTACGCACAAGTCCTTCACCGATGACGAAGAGCGCGGCTATCAGCACAATGCTTGGATCGCTGAATCCGGTAAGGGCATCGGACATGGTGATAACGCCGGTCAGAGGCAGCACCGTCATCATGATCAGGGCGACGACATCCATGCGCGGGCGGTTCATGGCAAACATGACAATGGTGGCAGCCAACAGAAGAATGACGAAGGTCAATTCGGTATTCATGGATTTACCTTTAAAGACGGATCAGTTAAATATTTAAAAACACTCTGTTTTCTCAGAATAAGCCTTCAAGGATCGGATATGAGCGGATTGACGCGGAACCAATGCGGGCCGGATTGGAAAAAGCCGCGGAAGCGCGGGAAGCGCGGAAGGGTAAATTTAGCAATCAACTAAGGGGTCAGGTTTTGATAACTTGACTTCAGTATCTTCCGCCGCAGTCGTTCCATTTTATCAACAAGCCCGGGGTCTTTCTCCCGGCGTTTTTCAATGCGCCGCACCGCACAGGTCAGCGTCGATGAATCTCTTCCCAGAAGCTTCGCGAGCTCTGTCAACTTCCCACTGCTGAACTCAAGCGTCGCCCACGCGGCAAGGCCACGGGCTTCGCAACTCTCCCGCTCCCGGCCCCGCGATGCGAGATGGTCATCCGAAAACCCATAAAGCTTTTTCACGGCAGCAACCACGGCATTCACGTCAGGTTTCCGTTCGGGAAGAGATTCCGCCTCGGCCAGCACGATATCGACAAATCGGTCACCACCGAAGATGCGGTTGTCTTG
>SLLR01000134.1 GCA_007134025.1 Desulfuromonadaceae bacterium
ACAGTTAAAAAAAAGCGCCGCCCTTGCAAAGGGCGGCGCTTTTTTGGTCACAATCAGGGCCATGCCTCCGGCCAGTCGAGGGGTCAGCGGGGAACCACAGTAATCGCCCCGGCCGCTCGCTCGGCCATTTCCCGGGCTTCGTCCGTGGTCTCCGCCGTTACCAGAGCCACCGCCATGCGGCGACCGGGGCGCGTATCCGGCTTGCCGAACAGACGCACCTTGCTGCCCGGTACCTGCAAAGCTTCAGCCACGCCGATGAAAGCCACCTTTTCGGCCTTCCCGGTGGCCAGCACCACATGGGAGGCCGCAGGCGACAGGAGTTCGATCTCCGGCACCGGCAGGCCGAGAATGGCCCTTACATGAAGTTCGAATTCGGACAGGTTCTGGCTGACCATGGTGACCATGCCGGTATCATGGGGGCGCGGCGAGACCTCGCTGAAGTAGACGGTGTCGCCTTTGATGAAGAACTCCACGCCAAAAATTCCGCGGCCGCCGAGAGCGTCGGTCACCACCTTGGACTGGCGCTGTGCTTCTTGGAGCGCCGCCTCCGTCATGGGCATGGGCTGCCAGGATTCCTGATAGTCGCCGCCCTCCTGCACATGGCCGATGGGCGGGCAATAGCTGGTGCCGCCGGCGTGGCGCACGGTGAGCAGGGTGATTTCGTAGTCAAAGGGGATAAAGGCCTCGATGATGACCTTGTCGCCGGTTCCCCGTGCACCGGCTCGAGCATAGTCCCAGGCTTTGTCAATATCCTCCTGGCTGCGCACGGTGCTCTGACCTTTCCCCGAAGAACTCATGATCGGTTTGACTACACAGGGCAGACCCACTTCGGCGACACCCTTGCGGAATTCCTCCAGAGAGGTGGCGAAGAGGTAATGGGCTGTCGGCAGAGAAAGTTCCTCGGCCGCCAGGCGGCGGATACCTTCGCGGTTCATGGTCAGATTGGCGGCCCGGGCGGTGGGGATGATATGGAATCCTGCCCGTTCCAGTTCGAGGAGGTATGCCGTGTTGATCGCCTCGATTTCGGGAACGATGAAGTCCGGCTGCTCTTCCTTGATCACCCGGGACAGGGCTTCTCGATCAAGCATGTCGATGACATGGCTGCGGTGGGCGACCTGCATGGCCGGAGCGTTGGCATAACGGTCAACGGCCACCACTTCGATACCGAAGCGCTGGGCCTCGATGACCACCTCTTTGCCCAGCTCGCCGCTGCCGAGCAGGAGGATTTTTGTCGCGCCTTGTTTCAGTGGGGTGCCGATCATCGTGTTTCCTCCCTACAGGTTAAAGTCGAGTATTTTTTTAGAATTTTTGGGTTCGGTACTATGCAGAAATCGTCGCGGGTTTTCACGTTCCGGTCTCTGCAGCTTCAGGCAATCCAGCGTCGCCGGATATTGGTGAGACTGAGCCCGAAGAGAACCAGGCAGAAGGCCGCGAGGATTGCCAGATTAACGGCAAAAGGCCTGTCATGGACTCCACGGATGGCGCCGTGCAGCACATCGACCCCATAGGTCAGGGGCAGGGCGTAGGACAGGGGCCGCAGGAAGCTGGGCAGAGCCGCGATGGGAAAAAACAGGCCGCAGAGAAAAATCATCGGAAATCGAAAGAAGTTGGAGAAGGTCTGGGTCTCGAACACTTCATTCACCGCCACGGCAATGAACAGCCCCAGAAAGGTCAAGGTCACGGCGATGAGGATAACGGCGGGAATAAAAGCGCTCCAGACCAACTGCGACAGATCGGCCCAAAAAGCCGCCATGGCCACGGGCACAATGGCGTTGGCGACACCGAACAAAATGGCGCCGCCGGTCTTGGCCAGCATCAGTATCTCCAGGGGCAGAGGGGCGAGAAGCAGCCGTTCGAAGGAACGGTTTTTCTTTTCGAAGGTGACCGTTACCGCCAGCATGGAGGTGGTGCCGAACAGAATGGACACAGCCACCACACCCGGCAGCACGGCGGGGAGCTGTTCCAGGCCGCTGCCGGACCTGATAAAAAACATCCCGGTCCAGGCCAGGGGAAAAATCAGGCCCCAACTGATATTCGGCGGCTTCAGGTAATAGGTCCGCATGTCCTTGAGCAGAATGTTCCAGAAAGCGATCCAGAGTTTCATTGGGGATCCCTGTTCCTTTCCCTGGACAGGGCATCGATTTTGGCCCCGGTTACGCTGACAAACACATCTTCCAGACTCGGGATGATTTTCCGGGCTTCGGAAACTTCCACCCCCTGATTCTCCAGAAACCGGATCAGTGGTCCGACCTGAACAGGCGTATCGGATTCAATCAGAATCCGCTCCTGTTGGAGGAGCTGAAAGTCAAGGGCCGGAAAGCTTTCTTACAACGATTCCAGGAGCGTGTCCAGAGCTTTTGAGCAGGAGATCTGCATCCGGTGCTTGTCTTTGACCGGCTGCAGGAGATTGCTCACGCTGTCGATCCGGACGATGCGCCCGTCCATGATGAAGGCCACCCGATCACACAGGCGTTCCGCCTCTTCGATATAATGGGTGGTCAGCAGAATGGTGGTGCCCGCCCGGTGCAGATCGTCGATAAGCCGGCGCACCTGGCGGGCGCTGGCCACGTCGATGCCGGTGGTCGGTTCGTCCAGAAACAAAATACGGGGCTTGTGGATAATTCCGGCAGCGATGGTCGGCTTGCGCTTCATTCCTTTGGAATAGCCGCCGAACTTGCGCCGGGCCGCTGCACTCAGACCGAACTGGTCGAGCAGTTCCCGGGACCGTTTCCGACGCTCGGTTTTTTCCAGACCGTAGAGGGCGGCGCAGAAGCAGAGATTCTCATAACCGCTCAATTCCGGGTAGAGATTGCTTTCGTCGGGAACCACCCCGATCAGGTGCTGGGCAGCCCGCGGAGTTTTGACGCAGTCCAGGCCGCCGATGCGGATACTCCCCGCATCGGGCCGGGCCAGACCAGTGAGCATATTGATGGTGGTGGTCTTACCGGCCCCGTTGGGACCGAGCAGGCCGAACAGCTCGCCCGGGACAACCTCAAAATCCAGTTGATTGACCGCCTGGACATCCGCAAAGGTTTTCTTCAGGCCCCTGACGACAATGCCCTTTTCCGATGACGCTTGCATGTTTCCGCCCTTTTCCTGGTCTAGAAATAACTCGACAGGAGACGAACAGGCAAGCATCTTTACA
>SLLR01000019.1 GCA_007134025.1 Desulfuromonadaceae bacterium
GACGATGCGGTCAAGATGGACGCCAATCATCCCATGGCCGGCAAGACGCTGGTTTTTGATCTCGAAGTTGTCGAAACCGGCCTTGAGCCCGAGCCTGCCTCCTGCAGTGATTCGGAAAAAGGCGGCCACACCTGTACCGGTTGTGGCAAGCACTAGGGGCTTTGCCAGGCCGTTGATCAACGGCCCGCTGCGCCGTAAAAGCTGCTTGCGATCCGTTTCAGTTCGGGTCGAAAGCGGTCCTGCACTACCTCAAAAAGCCGGACTTTCCCTTGCGGAAAGCCCGGCTTTTTGGTACGGCCTGCCAAGGTTGCCGACAACCAGCGAGGGCTGAAAAAAGTCCGATGAAAGAACCTCCTGCCCCTGTCGAAAAAATTTACGTTCCCCTCGGCGATCCGATTCCATCTTTTCAAGGTGTTGTAATCTCAGCCTATTTTTTTATGGTTCGGGTTTTGCACTCTGCTTTATAATGAGAAAAAAGGCGGCCCTTATCTTCGCAGGGTACCTGTAAACGCCGGTTGAGTCGAAAGAGCACTCCGGCTTTCAGCATTTGGGTGTTCTTTCCGGGAGGGTTGCAGTGGGGGTCCATGTTGTCGGAATCCTATGTCCCTGAAAAAGGCGATGCTCTGGCCATTCTGGACGAGATTTCCCGGGCCATTATCGGCACGGAAGATGTCGGCTCTGTCGCCTATTTGATCCTTGATCTGGCCATCAGCTACACCGACGCCGAAAAAGGCTCCCTGATGCTGCTGGATAATCGGGGGCAGTTGTATATCCACAGCTCCCGAGGAATCGACCATGATGTGATTCGGGACTACAGGTTACCTCTCGGCGAGGGCATCGCCGGAAAAGTGGCCCTGGACAAACAGCCGGTCATGGTCGTCGATCTGCAGACAGATCCCCGTTTTCAGCACGACGACCGGGATCGGTATCGGACCCGGTCCTTTGTCGCCTGTCCGGTTATCGGAGCCGAAGATGTGCTCGGGGTGCTGAACATCAATGACAAAAAAGACGGGCAGCCTTTCAGTGCCGAGGAATTCAGCCTGATCAAGGCGCTGGCCGGGCAGGCCGGGCTGGCCCTCAAAAATGCCTTTCTTGCCGAAGGATACAGGGAAAAAATCGCCTACGCCGAGGATGTGTCCCGCAAACTCATCGAGACGGACCTGGCCAAGACCGACTTTCTGACCCGCCTCTCCCACGAACTGAGAACCCCTCTCAACTCCATTCAGGGCGCCGTTTACTTTCTGAAAAATACTCAGCAAGCCAGCGACCAGGGCCGGGACGAATTTCTGCGGATTATCGAGAACGAAGCCGATCGCCTGACCCTGGTGCTGGAAAAGCAACTGGGCTTTCTTCGAGAAGAAAACGAACGTCAGGTGATGCGAAAAACCCTTGTCCCGTTCACCCAGCTGCTCAGACAGGCCCTTGATTCGCCCCTGGTGAAAAATGTCCTGGGGCAATACCAGGTGGCAGTGGAAATTTTACCGGATTCGCTGCAGCCGGATATTGTCGGGGACCGGGTCCAGGTGAGTCACCTGCTCATCAATATACTGGTCGGCCTCGCCGGTCAGCTCGAAAAAGGTCGAAGGATCCGCATTCGAATCACCGAAGGCGAAGCGATCCGGGTGGAATTTCGCTGCGATCAAATCCTGCCATCGCCGGTTCTGGAAGGCTTTTTTCGCTTCCGTGACGACTATGGCCAGGGGGATTCCGATCCCTCGGTCAAGCTCTATCTGGGGCGCAAGGTCGCCGAAGCCAACGGCTGGCAGCTTGAGGCCCGCAACGACGAACAGGGTCTGCTCTGCCGACTTCTGATTCCCCGAGTGGCGGCCGAAATGGAAGACGCCGCCCTCGACATGACCATGGGAAGGATTCTCGAGTTCGTCTCCGGTCTGCTCGGCGCCTCGACCTCCTCCCTGATGCTGCGCGACGAACTGTCCGGCGATCTGGTGGTGCGGTCGGCCCGGGGTCTGGATGAGGAGGTGGTGCGGGGAACCCGGCTACGGGTCGGAGAGCGTGTCGCGGGCTGGGTGGCCGCCGAGGGGGTGCCGCTGCTGGTGGAAGACATGGACGACGACCCCCGTTTTGGCCGTCTCTGCGGCAGTCTGCGCTACAGTTCCCGGTCCCTGCTTTCGGTGCCGGTAAAAAGCCGGGACCGGGTGATCGGGGTGCTTAACCTGACCGACAAGCAGGACAACCGGGCTTTTTCAGACAAAGACCTCAAAGTCGCCCAGGTGGTAGTGGAACGGATCACCACCTTTATTCAGACGCTCAAAAAAATGAGCGGCCAAAGCCACCGGGATCTGCATAAAATTGTTGCCTCCCTCGACAGTCTGCTGGCCGCCGAGATGCGCTATACCAAACGAAATGTCTGTTATCTGGAGTTGGTCGAGGCGCTCATGCAGGCCCTGCAGGCGGATCAAAAAGATCAGGAACTGGCCCTTTACGCCGCTTTGATCTACGATCTGGGCCTGGTGTTGCACGACCGCCGCCTGCTGGAAAAAAAACACCGGCTCTCTCCCCTGGAAATCACCGCCCTGCAGAGCCATCCCTTCACCACCCTGGAACTGCTGCAGGACTTTGACGGTTCCGAGGAAGTACGGCAGACCATTCTGCACCATCACGAGAACTTTGACGGCAGCGGTTATCCCGACGGACTGGCCGGGCAGGATATCCCCCTCATTTCCCGGGTACTGGCCGTTGTGGACAGCTACTGCGCCATGCGCGAAGAACGGCCCTACCGACCGGCCCGAAGTCGTCAGGAAGCCCTGGAGGCCCTGCGGCAGGGCTCCGGAACCCGTTACGACCCCCTCATCGTCGCCCAATTTGAAACTCTCGTCCAGCGTGCGCAAGTGGCGGCCGACTGACCAGTCAACCAACCAGGGGACGTTCTTGCTTTAGTGCATTAGGCTTTCCCACCATATCTGCAGATCTTTCCTGGATCTAAAAAACTGCTCCCCACGTCTGATAGCTCGACTTACCGAGGGGCCACTGATTCCAAGTATTTCTCCTGCCTTCACTCCCGAATATCTGAGCTCGACAACGGCCAGAAAGCAAAAAAGAGCCCGGGCTGATGACAGGTTGTTCTGACGACCGCGTAGACTGAGGCGTCTGGGTTCAAATCCGAAAAAGTCTTCAATGTCATTTTGCAATCCCTGCAGTGATTTCTGATAATGCCGGCTTGCTTTGAACCCTTCTTGCTCGCGAAGGGTTTGGATAAAATCGCTGCTTCCGAGAATGCGATCGTCAGAGGCGACGGAATCCTTCTTGAAATCATTTTCGAAATCATAAAGATTATTGACCTTTTTCTGAATTATTTCGACCCGATGGGGTTGTTCCCCCATCCCGATTCCATCGGCAATGAACTGGCGGTATTGTGACCGAGGTTTTTGCGTGCCAAAGCGCGACAATACCGCATCAACCGCTTGGCCCGGCATAAGTTGATTCCCCAGCATGACCGAATGGCCGCACCAAGGATACCGGGCCAATTCCTCAAAACTGGAAACCAGGCCGGCACGAAGCGGATTGAGGTGAATGTAGCGGACCAGTTCCTGAAAATAGGAATCTTCTTCGCAGACGATAGACTTGTATCGATTCTGGAACAGGTGGCCGGATCGGTTATGACGGAAGTTGAAGTAGACAGCGTGTCCGGTCAGGAGGCTGCGCATAAAGCGGGAGAGTTCCACCCGGTCGCAGCGTAACAAAAGATGGGCATGGTTCGGAAGCAGCGCCCAGGCATAGCAGTCGGTTCCGGTTTTGACCAACAACCGGTCAAACCGCTCGACAAAGCGCTGACGGTCATGGTCATCGAGAAAGATTTCGGACCGCTCGATGCCGCGAACCATGACATGCTGCAGCAAGCCAGGGATGTCAATGCGGGGTTGTCTTGGCATAGGGCGAATATGCCATAAAGTGTAAGCAAATGCAAAAATTCTAATGTCTTATTCTAATGCACTAAAGCAAGAACGTCCCCGCGGCTCTTGTCGAAGATTTTTACAGTTCTTTAAAGGGCGACATAAATTATATGGTCCTTATGGTGGAATCGGTCATGCCGGTTCCCGAGCCCGATACCCTGTTGCTGCTCGGTGGCTGCCTGCGCAAGCGCAACAGGGTCTGCAACAGCCGCAACACCGGTTACAATGGAGTTTCGCCCGAATCACGGCGGAGTTTTTTTATCCCTTCGCGGCGGCTGTTTATTGTGTTTATTGTAAAGGCTTCGGCGGCCTGTCGAAAAATTTTACAAACCGCGTCAGGGAACTCTTTTTTAAAAAATTACCATGCAATATCAATAACTTATAAACTGGCATTTGCATTGCAGAGATTGATTACAAGAAGCTTGGTTTGCATAGCAATTCATTTATCTATAAATATAAAGGAGGTTTTTATGAAACGTTTTGTTCGGTCCGTAGCCTTGGCAGCGTCGGTTCTTTTGCTCAGTGCCGGTGTGGCCCTGGCGTTCCCCGTCGATGTCGGCGACACCATCTATTTCGACCAAACCTACGGCACGACCAACGGTGGTCAGTTTGACGTGTCAGATTCAAGCGATTTTCTTTTCAGTACCTTTTGTCTGCAGCGCAATGAATTTCTCAACCTTACCGATGGTTTCAGGGTTGCGGGCATATCGGACCAGGTTGTGACAGGCGGTGTTCCAGGCCCATATCTTGCTGAAGCCACCAAATGGCTGTACTGGAATTTTTCAACGGGCACTCTGGGCGGTGTGGGCGGATACACCTACGGAACTAACCTGGGGGCGAACGGTCTGCAGAGAGCAATCTGGTATCTGCAGGGAGAGATTAACCCCACGGGTGATTCTGTGGCTTTGGCTCTGATTGGAGCAGCACAGGATGCTGTCTCTGCTAGCGGTTTCACCGGAGGTGATGTGAAAGTCATCAATCTGGAGTGGCTCGATGGCCGCGGCGCTCAGGATCTCCTGGTGGCCCGTCCGGTTCCTGAACCCGGCGCGTTGCTGCTGCTTGGCAGCGGCCTGCTGGGCCTGGTTTATCTGCGCAGGCGCAGCAAAAGCTGATCGTCCTTCGCCTTACCCGGCCGATTTGTCAGCGAACAGGCCGGTTATCATTGAAACCCCGCCCGAACCAGGGCGGGGTTTTTTTTCGATGGTTCTGAAATTGCCTTGCGTGCCATCCGGCAACGCTTCTCTCCCTGCGGTTCAGTTTTTCCCCCAGCCTTCGAAAAAGCTTCCAGAAAAATCAGTGGGTGATGGCGGCGGAGCAAAAATCGTTTGCTTTTATGAGGGCTCTTTGTTACTTAACTAAATATGTCATGATTTTGACTTTCGGGGTCGATGCTGTTTCAGCCTCTCGTGCTCCTGGTTTTTCACGACGCCTTTCAGCGAGTACGGCAACAGGTTGTTCATCTTATGCCCGAATTGAATTTTCGCGTGGACCGCAGTCTCTGCCTGGTCAGTTGTTCTCTGGCACTGGAAGACCGTCTGGGTGTTTCAAAAAAACAGTTGCTGAATCTTCCCTACGTCACCTGGCTTCCCGCCCTGCGCCTGGAGGAAGAGGATGCCGTTCAAAAGGCCATCGAGCATCACCGCCGTCTGTTTCTTCAAGCCTATCGTTTTCCTGCCCTGACCGGTGTGCTGGTGGCCGATGTGGTGATAGAGCCGCTGCCCGACCGTTCCGGGGCGGAGATTCAAATCGGTCCCCTGCTTTCCGAGGCCCCTGCGCCCCAGCCCCGTTGGAACGATGTGACGCGGGTGGCGGCCAAGCTGTCCCACGGCGTACGCAATCCCCTCAATGCCATCAAGGGAGCGGTAACCTATCTGCAGGGCCGCTATGCCAAAGAGGCCGAATTGCAGGAATTCTCCGCCATCATTGTCGAGGAGATTTCCCGTCTTGAGCAGTTCGTGAACGGTTTTCTCAGCACCTCCGGCCGGGGTTTTGCCCCCGAGAAGATCGATGTCAACCCTCTGCTGAAGAAGATTGCCTCCTACGTTTCCCTGCAGGCGCGAAGCGCCCAGGTTACGCTGGTGCTTCATTGCGGAGCGGTTCCGTCGGTGCGGGTCGATGCCTTTCAGCTGGAGCAGGCGATTCTGAACCTGGTCAATAACGCCCTGGCGGCCCTTGCCGAAGGCGGTCGCATCGTTCTTTCCAGCCACCTTGCCGATTACGCCGGGGAACCTCATGTGGTGATCAAGGTAGCGGACAACGGCTGCGGCATGGATCCGGACCGTCTCGCCGCTCTGCGTAATCCGGCCAGTGAACCGGAGGCGGGCAGCGAGCATGGCTTTGGCCTGTATATCACCCGGGATGTGATCGCCTCCTTCGGCGGACGTTTCGAGATCGCCGAATCCAATCACCGGGGCACGCAAATCCAGCTGCTGTTGCCCGCCTTGAGGAGCACCAAGGAATGAATGCCGTGACCGACAAGGGACGGGTGCTGCTGGTGGATGACGAGCCCAACGCCCTGCGGGTGCTTTCGGCGATTCTGGCGGAAGACGGCTACCGGGTGCGAACCGCGGCGGATGTCGCTGAAGCCAAAAAAATTCTGGAGCAATGGGAGTTCGACGGCGTTGTCACCGACATTCGCATGCCCGGCGAAGACGGTCGCCAGTTTTTCGATTACATCAAGCAGACCTTTCCCCAGATTCCGGTGATCTTTCTCACCGCCTTCGGCACCGTGGAGTCGGCGGTCAGCGCCATGCTGGAAGGGGCCTTTTACTATTTTGTCAAGCCTCCCGACTACAACGCCCTCAAGGGTATCCTGTCCCGCGCCGTTGAGCAGTGCCGGCTGCGGCGGGAAGTGGAACAACTCAAGGCCCGTCTCTCGGCCGGCGAAAAAGGCCCGGCGCTGGTAACCGGTTCGCCCCAGAGCCGCCAGGTCTGGGACAATGTTCAGGCGCTCAAGGATACCGAGACCAGCGTTCTGGTGACCGGCGAGACCGGCACCGGCAAGGAGCTGGTGGCCCGCGCCCTGCATTTTAACGGGGTGCGAAGGGAGCGGCCCTTTGTCGCGGTCAACTGTGCCGCAATCCCCCGGGAGCTTATCGAGTCGGAACTGTTCGGCTACGAGAAGGGCGCCTTTACCGGAGCCGCCAGTCAGCGGATCGGCCGGGTCGAAGAGGCTGCCGGCGGTTCCCTGTTTCTCGACGAGATCGGTGAACTGGACATTTCCGTGCAGGCCAAATTGTTGCGGCTGCTGCAGGAAAAGGAATTCGAACGCCTGGGCGGCAACCGCAAGCGCAGCGCCGATTTCCGACTGATCGCCTCCACCAATCGCGACCTTGCCGCTGAAGTGGCCGACGGGCGCTTTCGTGAAGATCTTTTCTATCGCATCAACGTGTTCGCTATCGAAGTGCCGCCGCTGCGTCGCCGGGTCTCCGACATTCCCCTGCTGGTAGCGGAATTTCTGCGGGAGTTCTGTGCCCGCGAAGGCAAGATCCTGTCCCTCTCTCCCTCGGTCATGCATCTTTTCGAACATTACTCCTGGCCCGGCAACGTTCGACAGCTGCGCAACGTCCTCGAGCGGGCCGTGGTGCTGGCTCGCGGCAATGAAATCGGTCTTCGCGAACTGCCCGCCGAAATGGTCGCCGATTCAGACACCCCGCCCCCGGGCATCGCCGCCGTTCGCCCCCTTAAAGAGATCGAGCGGCAGGCGGTGCGCGAAGCCCTGGCTTTTTGCGGGGGCAACAAGTCCCAGGCGGCCCGCCTGCTCGGCCTGTCCCGCAAGGCCCTCTACAAGCGCATCTCCGAGTTGGACACCCCAGAATGATGCTTTCGCAAAAACTCATAAGATGGTTAAGCAAAAATTTCGTCCTGCAAGGCCTGGTGTTTTTTCAGGGGTGAAGACATACATAGGGCATGTCGAGGTCCTGAAAAAATGCCGTAACGCCGCAGGGCGGACTTTTTGTGACAAGGAGTCTGGATCATTGGTCCTTTCGAGCTGTTTCTTTCAGGCACAGCAGGGAGGCTTTGTGCAGGGGATGGGCCGGACTGTTTCTAATCGATACAGCCCCGGAGCGTCCTTCTGTTTCTTTTATACACACCTTAAGGCCCTCCTGGCCTGACATGAAACAACCCCCACAGGCTTTTGTATTGCAGTTACAATCAGTTACGGTCTTGGTACAAGCCTTGCTTTGTTACATGGTTTATTGTCCATGTGACGGTTTTGTGACACCGTTCAGCATAGAGAGGCAGGGCCTGAAGTGAAGGCTGATCGAATCCTTATACTGGATGAACACCGCTTTGGTCGAATCTGTTCGGCGCTGGTGCTGCAGAGCGGCTACCAGGGTGAGTGGTCCGCCATCGCCGGGGAAAACCTGGTGTTGCCCGATCTGACCCCCTACCGTCTGATCATCACCAGTTATCCCTACAGTCGGCCGGTGCTCGAGCTTCTGCCGGATCAAAACAGGGCGTTGCTGGTTCTGGCCGATTATGCCTGTGACGACCTGCTGCAGGCGGTGGGAGATCGTCACAATTGCTATTTTGCGGTAAAACCCCTCAATTTCTTAAATTTTGGTAACATGGTAAGACACATTCTTGACCAGGGCGCCGGTTGCTGAAGGTGTCGCGAATTGATCGTCTGCAACGCTGTCATGCTTGGGGAAAGGGACATTTGATGAGGCTACCGGGAACAATGAAGTGGTGCAGCCTGGTGCTGCTGTGTGTGCTGGTGCTCTTGAGTTCGGGGTGTGAGAGAAAATCCAAAGAGCAGATGTTTCAGGAGGGCCTGGCCCTCAAGGAACAACAGAATTTTTCCGGCGCGACGGTGCTGTTTCGAAACGCTCTGGACAAAGATCCCAACTTCTTTGAGGCTCGTTACCAGCTCGGGCTGATTTTTCTGGAAACCGGCCAGTACGTCCGGGCCGAGCGGGAACTGGAGAAGGTGCTGCTGCAGAATCCCGGTAACCGGGAGGTGCTGCTGGCTCTGGCGGATGCGCGGCTGCGCAACGATCAGACAGAGCAGGCCGTGTCCATGCTCGAAGATTATCTGCGCGGCGATCCCGAGAACCCCCGGGCCCTGGAACTGCTCGGTCGGGGAATGGCCCTGCAGGGGAACCTGCAGCGGGCCGAAGAGCTGTTTAAAAAGGCCTTGTCCCTCAACGCTTCCTATCGCGGTGCCCGCAACGGCCTGGCGCGGCTGTACGCCGCCAGCCGCCGCCATGACGAGGCCCGGAATCTGCTGGCCGAATCCATCGAAAAAGACCCCAAAAATTACGAAGCCCACGTGCTGCTGATGCAGCTGGAGGGAGCGCTGGGCAACCCGGAGAATGCCATCGCCGCCGGTCAAAAGCTGCTGGAGGAATTTCCCGGCGATCTTCAGACACTGTATCTGCTTGGCATTCTGTGGCTGAATCAGGGGGATATTGAAGCCGCCGCCCAATCGGCCGACGAGCTGAACAGCCTGCATTCGGGACATCCCGCCGGCCAGCGTCTGCAGGGCCTGATCCTGTACGCCCGTCAGGACTATGGGGCCGCCGCGGAAAAACTGCAGCAGTCCCTGCGGCAGATGCCTGACAACTCCGGGCGCTATTTTCTCGGCATGGCCCATTTCAGACAGGAACAGTACGAAATGGCCCTGGGCCAGTTTCAGTCGGTGCTCGACAACAACCCCGGCCACGGCCAGGCCCGGTTGATGGTGGCCCAGACCCTGTTGCGGCAGCAGCGCTATGAGGACAGCCGCATGGCGGCGGAGCTGCTGCTGGTCGCCGAACCCGACAACGCTCAGGCCCGGGATGTGCTGGGCAGCATCTATCTGGCCCAGGGAGATTTCGACCGGGGCATGAGCGAGATCGACCGAGCCGTCGCCCTCAACCCCAATCTGGTCGAAGCGCAACTCAAACGAGGGCTGTTCCATCTCCATCAGGGCGATCTCGACCAGGCGGAGGTTTCCCTGTCCGAGGCCGTTCGCCAGGCTCCCGATCTGCTCAATTCCCGGCTGTTGCTCGCCGCCTCCCATCTGCGCCGGCAGAACTTTGCCGGTGCCATCGCCACCCTGGAGGAAGGGCTCACCGGTCAGGTCGGGGATGCCCTGCTGTACAACTATATGGCGGCGGCCCAGCTGGGCCAGGGCAACACCGAAGCCGCCCTGGCCGCGCTGGAAAAAGCCAAGCAGCGCAAGCCCGACTACCTGAGCCCCTACGTGAACCTGGCCAATCATTATCTGACCCGGGGCGAGCCCGAAAGGGCGGCCGCCGAGTACAAGGCCTACCTCAAGCTGGAGCCGGACAATCTGCGAGCCCTGATCTCCCTGGCCACTCTTCAGGAACTGCAGGGCGATAAGGCCGCCGCCGAAAAAATCTTGAGGCGGGCGGCGGAAACGGGCGATGCCGAGGGTTCCGTGGCGACGACCCTGTTCCTGGGTCGTCACAACCGGCTGGACGAAGCGCTCAAGGTGGTACGGGCCGGTCTGGCCCGCCATCCTCGCAATCCGGCCCTCCTTGAACTGGAAGGCAAGGTCCTGTTCCGTCAGCAGCAGATCGGCCCGGCTCTGGAGTCCTTTCGGCGCCTGGCCGAGGTCCGGCCGGTGGAAGGCCTGCCGATTCTGATCGCCGGCCTGATGCAGACCGGCCAGCCCGAAGAAGCCGAGAAGGTTGCCCGGGCGCACATTCGCAACCATCCCGACAATTCCCAGGGCTACGTGCTCATGGCGGAGATTCACAAGCAGCGCGGCCAGCATGACCAGGGGCATCAGGTTCTGCGTCAGGGGCAGACCCGTATGCCCGCCGATCCCGTGCTGTCCATGGCCCGGGCGTCACTCTATCTTGCCGAAGACCGTACCGACGAAGCCAAGGCGGTCTATGTGGCACTGCGCCGCAGCCATCCCGAGTATCTGCCGGCGGTTTTCAGCCTCGCCGCACTCTATGACCGGCTTGGCGATAAACGCCAGGCGCTGACCCTCTATCGCCAAAGTCTGGAGCTGGACGGCGATTATATGCCGGCGCTCAACAACCTGGCCTACCTGCTGGCCGAGAATTACGGCGACCTCGAGGAAGCTCTGAGGATGGCTCGCCAGGCTCTGCGCAAGAGTCCCTCCGACGCCCGCATCATGGATACCGTCGGTTATGTGCTGGTGCGTCAGCAGCGCTACGACGAAGCATTGCCCTTTCTCAAGCAGGCTTCCCAGATGCTGCCCGAGGAACCTCTGGTGCTGATGCATCTGGGCAAGGCCTATCTGGGTCTGGGACAGCAGGCCGAAGCTCGTTCGGCCCTGGACAAGGCACTGATTCACAGCGGCGAACCGGGCCAAGCCGAGAGAGTCCGCAGCCTGCTGCGGCAACTGGACGGACCGGGATGACGGAAAGGCGGTTGTAAAGGTGCGAAGGATTTCCTGGCCCCTGGTGGGTGCGGATCTGATTCTGGCTCTGCTGGCACTGCTGATCGGCGCGCAGCTGCGTTTCGGTGTCGTCGAGGCTCTCCAGTCACCGGAATTTTTCGGCGCCGTGAAGATTGTTCCTTTTGTCCTTGTCGGGCTTGTGAGCGGTTTTTTCTGCGAGCTGTACTCGGCGGAATATTTTCAGCGAGGAGCGGAACTGGCCGCCCGTGTGGCGGTCGAAATGATGACGGCCCTGCTACTGTTGTCGATGTTCTATTTTCTGCTGCCCGGGGTCAATATCGGCCGTGGTTTTCTGTCCCTGAGCCTTTTCCTTTTCGGCCTTCAGCAGTTTCTGTTGCGACGGGGTCTGCTGAGCCTGGGCAGGCTCTCCGGTTTTACCCAGCGCATTCTGATTCTCGGCGTCGGGTCCCTCGCCGACACCCTGTCCCGGACCATGGAAGCGTCCAACGGGAATTATGAGTTGGCCGGTTTCGTTCAATCCAACGGTGCGGACCTCAAGGTTCCGGCGGCACAGGTGGTCGGCGAAATCGACGAGATTGGGCAGCTCATCGCCCGTTACCAGGTTACCGATCTGGTGCTGGCCCTCAACGAA